>CAIRBF010000479.1 GCA_903876715.1 uncultured beta proteobacterium | reverse complement strand
CGGCCAGCCCACGCGCGCCGCGGCCGAGCGCCTGGCGCGCGAGGTGACGGCGCTGTACACCTGCGGCCCGGCCGGCGGCGGCGGCGTGCGCACCGCGCTGCGCGAGCGCCTGGGCTCGCTGGCCTGCCTGGTGCCGCGCGAGCGCGTGCCCATGCGGGTGGAGTTCATGTCGTGAGTCTGGACCAGCCGCTCACCGTCCCGCTGCGCTGGGCCGCCCACGGCCGCACCGGCGACAAGGGCAACCGCTCGAACATCAGCGTTATCGCCTGGCACCCGGCGCTGTACCCGCTGCTGCTCGAGCAGGTGAGCGAGGACGCGGTGGCCCGGCTGTTCGCGGCGCGCCGGCCGGCCCGGGTCACACGCCATGCGCTGCCGACCCTGCACGCGCTGAATTTCGTCCTCGACGAGGTGCTCGACGGCGGGGTCAACGACGCGCTCAACCTCGACAGCCACGGCAAGACGCTGTCCTTCCAGCTGATGACGCTGCCGCTGCAGGTGCCGGCGGGGCTGCGGGGCTGCCTGAAAATCCCCGGCGTCCCCGCTGCGGTGTCTTCAAGCTGACACTTCGGACCCGCAGCGCGCAAGGCGCACACCGGCGCGCGCGGGCGTGTGCCTTGCGGCCTCGCCCGCCGTCCCTCGATTCCCCCTCGACCCACCAGGAGACCTCCGCATGCAAACCATTCGCCGCCGCCAGGCCCTGATCGGCGCCGCCCTGCTGTGCAGCACGGCCGCCGCCTTCGCCCAGGCCTACCCGAACAAGTCCATCCGCGCCGTCGTGCCCTTCGCCGCGGGCAGCGCCACCGACCAGATCGGCCGCGCCTTCGCCGAGAAGATGTCGCAGGCGCTGGGCCAGCAGGTCGTCGTCGACAACAAGCCCGGCGCCAGCGGCATGCTCGGCGCCGACATCGTCGCCAAGGCGCCGGCGGACGGCTACACCATCCTGATCGGGACCAACAGCACGAACGCGGCGCTGAAGTTCCTGATGAAGAAGCTGCCCTACGACCAGGACACGGCCTTCGCGCCGGTGGGCTACATCGGCTCGGTGCCGCTGATGGTGGCGGTGCACAACAACGTGCCAGCCAAGACGCTCAAGGAGTTCGTCGACCTGGCCAAGGCCAAGCCGGGCGAGGTCAGCTTCGCCTATGCCAGCACCTCGCAGCAGGTGTCGTCGGAGATGCTGTCCAGCATGGCCGGCATCCGCATGAACGCCATTCCCTACAAGAGCGGCCCGGCGGCGATGACCGACCTGATCGGCGGCCAGGTCAACATGTTCACGGCCGACTTCGCCGTGACCGTGCCGCAGCACAAGGCCGGCAAGATCCGCGGCCTGGCGGTGACGTCGAGCAAGCGCGTGGCCGTCGTGCCCGAACTGCCGACGGTGAACGAGGCGCTGGGGCTGAAGGACTACGAGCTCATCGCCTACTTTGCTGTCTTCGCGCCCGCGGGCACGCCGCGCGACGTCGTGCTCAGGCTGAACCAGGCCGTCAACGCCGCGGCCAACAGCAAGGACGTGCAGGAGAAATTCGCGGCCACCGGCTTCAGCGTCGAGCCCGGAACGCCCGAGGACTTGGCGCAGCGCAATGCGCGCGAGGCCGCGAAGTGGGAAAAGGCGATCCGCGACGCGAAGATCGAAGCGCAGTGAGCCTGCGCGGCTGAGCACCGCGGCGGGAGGGCGGTCCAGGTGGGCCGCCATCCGACGCCGCGCCGGGCCCAGCCCCCTGAT
>CAIRBF010000478.1 GCA_903876715.1 uncultured beta proteobacterium | reverse complement strand
TTCTTGCCCAGCAGCGCGTTGCCGCCGTAGCCCGAGCCGTAGCTCCAGATCTCGCGCGTCTCGGGGTAGTGGACGATGTACTTGGTCTTGTTGCAGGGCCAGGCCACGTCCTTCTGGCCCGGCACCAGCGGCGCGCCCACCGTGTGCACGCAAGGCACGAAGTCGCCGTCGGTGCCCAGCAGGTCGATCACGGCGCGGCCCATGCGCGTCATCGTGCGCATGCTGACGACCACATAGGGGCTGTCCGTCAGCTCGACGCCGATGTGCGAGATGTGCGAGCCCAGCGGCCCCATCGAGAACGGCACCACGTAGAGCGTGCGGCCCTGCATGGAGCCGCGGAACAGCGCCTGCTCGCCGGTCTGCAGCCGCGCGCGCATCTCAGCCGGGGCGACCCAGTGGTTCGTCGGGCCGGCGTCGGCCTGGCGCTGGCTGCAGATGAAGGTGCGGTCCTCGACGCGGGCGACGTCGCTCGGGTCGCTCCAGGCCAGGAAGCTGCCCGGGCGCTTGGCCGGGTTCAGGCGCCGCATCGTGCCGGCGGCCACGAGTTGCTCGCACAGGCGCTGGTACTCGGCGTCGCTGCCGTCGCACCAGACGATGTCGGCGGGTTGCGTCAGCGCGGCGATCTCGGCGACCCAGGCGATCAGGCGGGCGTGCTTCACGTAGGCTGGCGCCTTCACGCGCAGCCCGGGCATGGCGGGGTGGTTCATGGGTGGGACGGAGGAGGTTGGGAAGACGGTTTCGGGCCAGTTTCCAAAGGGCGGGCGGCGGGGCCGCGCCCGGGAACTCGCCGGAAGCCGTGAGCCGGGATCTCGGACGTGAGGGTGTGACGGTGCGAGGGTGGTCAGGCCAGACGAGGGATGATGCGCGCGGGATTGTCGATCGGATGTAATCGCGAAGTAACGAGCGCGCGCAAGGAAACTATGCAAGAAACGCATGAGTTCATGAGTGCCGCAACGCTGTGCGTGCGCCACGTCAATCTCGGGCGCGCGCGGCCGGTGCGCGTGAACGGGCGCAGCACGACGAGCGCGATCGCCAAGCAGCCGGCGCCGGGCCGGGTGGCCGTGGGGCCGCTCGGGCTGGCGGGTGACGAGCAGGCCGACCTCAGCGTCCATGGCGGCCTGTCCAAGGCCGTCTACGCCTACCCGGCGGCGCACTACGCCTTCTGGCAGACGGTGCGGGCGCAGGCGCGCGTGGCCCTGTGGGACGAGCCCCTGCCCGGGGGCGCGATGGGCGAGAACCTGACGATCGAGGGCCTGGACGAGGCGCGGCTGTGGATCGGCGACCGCCTCGTGCTGCCGGACTGCGTGCTCGCGGTGAGCGAGCCGCGCCTGCCATGCGCCAAGTTCGGCGCAGCCATGGGCTTTGCGCAGGCGGTGAAGCTGATGGCGCAGAGCGGCTACTGCGGAGCCTACCTGGCCGTCGTGACCCCCGGCACGGTGGCCGCCGGCGACGCCGCGCGCCTGCAGCCCGGCCCGCGCGAGGTGAACCTGCGCGAGCTGTTCAAGTCGCGGGTGGGGCTGTGAGTCATCCGCTTCGCTGAAGCCGCCGCGACTCCCAGTCCCACAGGCGCCGGGTCAACAGCATCACCGCCAGGTAGCGCAGCAACTGCAGCGCGGTGACCACCGGCACGCCGAGCTGCAGCACCTTGGCGGTGAGGCTCATCTCGGTCATGCCGCCGGGGCAGGTGCCCAGGACCAGCGTGGCCGCGGGCACGCCGCTGGCCGCCGCGAGCCCCGCGGCAAAGGCGGCCGTGGCGGCGATCATGCTCAGCGTGCCCGTGGTCACGCTGAGCAGCCAGCGCGGCGCGGCGCGCACGAAGTCGGCCTGGAAGCGCGTGCCCAGCAGGATGGCGATCGCAAGCTGGCCGGCATTGGACAGCGCCGGCGGAAAGGCCGAGGGCGACCAACCCGAGGCCGCCAACGCCACCGAGACCGCGAGCGCGCCCAGCATCCAGGCATTGGGCACGCCCAGCCGCCAGGCCAGCGCGCCGCCCGCCGCCGTGCACAGCGCCAGCGGCAGCAGGCCCTCCCAGCGCACCTGCGTGGCGCCGGCCACGTAGATGTCGCTGCCGTGCGCGCCAGCCCACTGCATCGCGAACGGGATCACGAGCACCACCAGCATCACGCGCAAGGCATGCGCCGAGGCGACCAGGTCGACGCGGCCGCCGCGCTCGTCGGCCAGCAGCGCCATCTCCGAGGCCCCGCCGATGGCCGACGAGAAGAAGGCGGTCTCGCGTGTCAGCCCGTGGCGGCCGCGGTTGAGTCGCCACAGCCAGTGGTAGTAGCCGTAGCCGCACAGCAGCGCCCAGACGACGGCAGCCCCGATCACCGGCAGCAGCGCCGGCATCTCGCGCAGGAATGCGGGCGTGAAGTACATGCCCAGCGCGGTGCCGATGGCCCACAGGCCGGCGTTGCGCAGCCGTGGCGAGGCGCGGGTGGGCAGCCCCGCCAGCGTGCAGGCCGCGCTGACCAGCAGCGGGCCGATGAACCAGGGCAGCGGCGTGCCGAACGCGACGCAGGCCTTCGCGCCCAGTGCCGCGACGGCGATGGTGCCGGCCAGCCGGACGGCGTCGCGCAGGTTCACGCAGCGGCCAGGTAGTCGGTGTAACCGTGCGCGCCGCCGCCGTAGTAAAGGCTGCGGTCGGAGTCGGCCCAGGGCAGGTCCTGGCGCAGGCGGTGGCCGAGGTCGGGGTTGCCGATGAAGGGCCTGCCGAAGGCCACCAGGTCGGCAGCGCCTTGGGCCACCGTCTGCAGCGCGAGCGCGCGGTCGTAGCAGTTGTTGAGCATCCAAGCGCCGTCGAAGGCCGTGCGCAGCCGCGCGTAGTCAAAGCCGCCGAAGGCCCGGTCGCCGCGGGTCTGGCCCTCGATCACGTGCAGGAAGGCCAGCTTCAGCGGCGCGATGCGCTCGAGCGCGCGGCCATAGGTCGCCTGCGCGGTGCTGTCCAGCGGCGCGCCGTTGCCCGGGTTGGCCGGCGACAGGCGCACGCCGGTGCGCCCGGGCCCGGCCTCGCGCGCCACGGCCTGCACCACCTCGGCCAGCAGCCGGGTGCGGTTCTCGACCGAGCCGCCCCATTCGTCGGTGCGGTCGTTGATGCTGTCGCGCAGGAACTGGTCGATCAGGTAGCCGTTGGCGGCGTGCACCTCCACGCCGTCGAAGCCGGCGTCCATGGCGCAGCGCGCGGCGTGCGCGTAGTCGGCGACGATGCCCGGGATCTCGTCGGCGCGCAGCGCGCGCGGCGTCGAGCAGGGCACGAGCTCGCCGCGGATCCAGGTCTTGCTCTCGGCCGCGCGCGCGGTGGACGACACCGGTGCCGCGCCGCCGGGCTGCACGTCCACATGCGAGATCCGGCCCACGTGCCAGAGCTGGCAGACGATGCGCCCGCCGCGCGCGTGCACGGCGTCGGTGACGAGCCGCCAGCCGGCGACCTGCTCGCGTGTGTGCACGCCCGGGGTGTCGCTGTAGCCCTGGCCCTGTGGGCTGATCTGCGTGGCCTCGCTGATGATCAGGCCGGCGCCGGTGGCGGGGTCGGCGCGCTGCGCGTAGTACTCGGCCATCAGCGCGTTGGGCACGCAGCCGGTGGCGCGGTTGCGCGTCAGCGGCGCCATGACGACGCGGGTGGCGAGCTCGATGTCACCGAGCTGGAAGGGGTCGAAGAGGCTGGGCATGGCGGGGGATCGGGTCGGGCGGTTGAGGCCGGGATTGTGTCCGCCCCGGGGCGCGGAGCGCGGCCAGACGCAGCCAGACGCGCAGCGCGTACAGTCCAGCTCCCATGCTCGCCTACCGCCACGCCTTTCACGCCGGAAACCACGGCGACGTGCTCAAGCACCTCGTGCTGCTGGCGGTGCTGCGCCACCTGAACCTCAAGGACAAGGGCTGGCGCTACGTCGACACCCACGCCGGGGCCGGGGGCTACTCGCTGCAGGGCACCTTCGCGCGCAAGAAGGCCGAGTACGTGCAGGGCATCAGCCTCGTGCGCGCCCATGCCTCCGGCGCGCCCCCGCTGGTAGCCGACTACCTGGAGCGCGTGCGCGAGTTCAACGGCGGCGACGCGCTGCGCCAGTACCCGGGCTCGCCCGCGCTCGCGCACGCCATGCAACGTCCGCAGGACCAGCTCAGCCTGTTCGAGCTGCATCCCACCGACCACCGCGTGCTCTCCTCCTACCTCGGCAAGCAGGCCGGCTGCGAAGTGCGCATGAGCGACGGCTTCGAAGGGCTGAAGTCGCGCCTGCCACCCCCCACCCGGCGCGGCCTGGTGCTGATGGACCCGAGCTACGAACTCGACCGCGACTACGCGCTCGTCGTGGCCACGGTGCGCGAGTCACTCCAGCGTTTTGCCGACGGCACCTATGTCGTGTGGTACCCGCAGGTGAGCAAGGTCCAGGCCGCGCAACTGCCCAAGCGCCTGCGCAATCTCACCACCGGCGCCTGGCTGCACGCGCGCCTGACCGTGGCCCGCCCCGACGCGCGCGGCTTCGGCATGAGCGGCAGCGGCGTCTTCGTCTTCAACCCGCCGCACACCCTGCACGCGCAGCTGAAGACCGTGCTGCCCTGGCTGCACGGCGTGCTGAAACAGTTCGACGACGGCGGCTTCCTGCTGGAGCACAAGGCCGACTGAGCGCGGCCCCGGGCGGCAGCAAGACCGGCCGCCCTTCCACAGCCCCGGCCACCGAGGCCCGCGGCCGGGCCGACAATCCTGCGCATCATGACCGACCGCTACGCCGTCATCGGCAACCCCATCGGGCACTCGAAGTCGCCCTTCATCCACCAGGGCTTCGCCCGCGCGACCGGGCAGGACATGGACTACACCGCGCTGCTGGCGCCGGTGGACGGCTTTGCCGCCGCGGTGGACGCCTTCCGTGCCGCGGGCGGCCGGGGCCTGAACGTGACCGTGCCCTTCAAGCTCGACGCCTGCGCTTACGCCACGGTGCGCTCGCCGGCCGCTGAGCTGGCCGGCGCCGCCAACGCAATGCGCTTCGACGGCGAACGCGTGGAGGTCGAGAACTTCGACGGGGTCGGCCTGGTGCGCGACGTCGTGCACAACCTGGGCCTGCCGATGCGCGGCCGGCGCGTGCTGCTGCTGGGCGCGGGCGGGGCCACGCGCGGGGTGCTGCTGCCCTTCCTCGCCCAGGGCGTGGCCGAGGTGATGATCGTCAACCGCGACCTGGACAAGGCGCAGGCGGTGGCGCGGCTGGGCGCGACGCAGGGGCCGGTGCGCGCCTGCGCCTACGCGGCGCTGGCAGGGCAGAGCTTCGACCTCGTCTTCAACGGCACCTCGGCCAGTCTGGCGGGCGAGCTGCCGCCGGTGCCGGCCAGCGTGTTCGCGCCCGGCGCGCTGGCCTACGAGATGGTCTACGGCAAGGGCCTGACACCCTTCCTGCGACTGGCCGCAGACGCCGGCGTGCAGCACCTGGCCGACGGCGTGGGCATGCTCGCGGAGCAGGCCGCCGAGGCCTTCGCCTGGTGGCGCGGCGTGCGGCCCGACACCAAGGCGGTGATCGACGCATTGACCGTGCCGCTGCGCTGAGCGGCCGAGCCCCGCCTCGGGCGCGCTCGACCCGGACCCCTTCAGCCGCAGGCACCGATGAAGCCGCAGGCGGTGCAGTGGTCGCAGCCGTCCTTGCGAATCATCGCGTGCGCGCCGCAGTCGGGGCACTTGCGCCCGGGCATCAGGCCCGGCGGCGCGCCCGCCACGGCGCCCACCGGAACGTCGGCCATGCGGCTGGCCACCGCGCCGGCCGCAGCGTCCACGCCCTCGGCCGCACCGGGCGGCTGGCGGCCGGCCCGGCGCGCCAGGATGGCCTGCAGCGCGTAGGCGATGGCCGAGACCTCCGAGTCGTGCCACAACGGCACCTGCGTGCCGTCGTCGCGCACGCGGTGGCCGTGGCGCACCGGGCCGCGGTCCCAGGCCACCTTGCGCAGGTCGGCCAGCGCGCGGTCGAGGAAGCCGCCGCGCGCGGCCAGCGAGAGCAGGCGCATGCTGGCGGTGATCCACTGCTGCGACTCGCCGCTCTGGCCCACGGGCATGAAGAACTCGATCGCCCGCTCCGCCGCGCCCGTGCCGTCGGCACGCGCCACCGGCAGGAAGGAGACGACGAGGTACAGCGTCTTGTGGCCCTCGTGCGTCCAGTACTCGATCTTCTCGACGACCGCGTCCAGCGCGCCCTTGGGTCGGCGCTCGATGACGGCGCGCATCGGGTCGGGCGCGGCCGGGCCGGGTGACGCAGCCCGCGGCGCGGCGGGTGAAGCGTCAGGTGGTGCGGCCGCCGTTGCCCCGCCCACGGGCGGCGCTGCGTCGGCGGCCGGGCCGTCGCCTGCCTGCGGCACGGCCTCGAGCACCGCACCCAGGATGGTGTTCGGCCGGTAGGTCGCCAGGCCCTTCAGGCGCGCGCGCCAGGCCTGCAGGTACAGGTCCTTGAAGTCCTCGTAGGGGCAGTCGGCCGGCACGTTGACGGTCTTGGAGATCGCGGTGTCGATGAAAGGCTGCACCGCTTCCATCATCGCCACGTGGTCCTGCGCGCTCATCTCCAGCGCGCCGACGAAGGCCGGCGGCAGGTGCCGCGTGTCGCCACCGAGCGCGCGGTACAGGCGCCAGGCGTGGTCCTGCACCTCGTACTCGGTGCGGCGGCCGTCGGCCTCGCGCTTGCGCCGCACATAGGTCCATGCGAAGGCGGGCTCGATGCCGTTGGAGGCGTTGTCGGCGAAGGCCAGGCTCACCGTGCCGGTGGGCGCGATCGACAACAGATGGCTGTTGCGGATGCCGTGGCGGCGGACTGACGCCTGCAGCGTCGGCGGCAGGCGACTCGCGAAGGTGCCTTCGGCCAGGTAGCCCGCGACGTCGAACAAGGGAAAGGCACCCTTCTCGCACGCCAGCTCGACCGAGGCCGCGTAGGCCGCGTCGCGCAGGCGCTCGGCGATGCGCCGCGCCATCTCGCGCCCCTCGGGCGCGTCGTAGCGCAGGCCGAGCATGATCAGCGCGTCGCCCAGGCCGGTGAAGCCCACGCCGATGCGGCGCTTGGCCTGGGCCTCGGCCTGCTGCTGCGGCAGCGGCCAGTGGGTGAGCTCGAGGACGTTGTCCAGCGCGCGCACCTGCAGCGCCACCGACGCGCCGAAGGCGTCGAAGTCGAAGGCCGGCGCGCCGCCGTGGCCGAAGGGCTGGCGCACGAAGCGCGGCAGGATCACCGGCCCGAGGTCGCAGCAGCCGTAGGGCGGCAGCGGCTGCTCGCCGCAGGGGTTGGTGGCGCTGATGGACTCGATCGCGCGCAGGTTGTTGTCCTCGCGGATGCGGTCCAGGAACAGGATGCCCGGCTCGGCGTAGTCGTAGGCCGAGCGCATGACGAGGTCCCAGAGCGCGCGCGCGGGCAGCGTGCGGTAGACCCACAGGCCGTCGGCGCGGCGGCGCGCGCCCTGGCGCTGCAGGTCGGGGCCGGGCTCGGCGCGGTGCACCAGCTCCCACGGCCGGTCGGCGAGCACGGCCTCGACGAAGGCGTCGGACACGCCCACCGAGACGTTGAAGTTGTTCCAGCGCCCGGGGGTGCGCTTGGCGCCGATGAACTCGGCCACGTCGGGGTGGTCGATGCGCAGCACCCCCATCTGCGCGCCGCGGCGCGCGCCGGCGCTCTCCACCGTGGCGCAGGACTGGTCGAAGACGTTGATATAGCTGCACGGCCCGGAGGCCAGCGAGCCGGTGCTGCGCACGAGCGCGCCGCGCGGGCGGATGCGCGAGAAGTCGTAGCCCACACCACCGCCGCGGCGCATGGTCTCGGCAGCCTCGCGCAGGGCCTCGTAGATGCCGGGCTGGCCCTCGTCGTCGCGGCCCTGGATGCAGTCGCCCACGGGCTGGACGAAGCAGTTGATCAGCGTGGCCTGCAGGCCGGTGCCGGCAGCGCTCATGATGCGGCCGGCGCCGATGGCGCCGGCCTGCAGGTTGCGGAGGAACAGGGCCTCGAACTCGGCGCGCCGGCCCGGCGCCTCGACGCTGGCCAGCGCGCGCGCGACGCGGTCGAAGAGCTCGTCGACGCCGCGCTCGCCGTTCTTCAGGTACTTCTCGCGCAGCACATCCAGGCTGATGGCCTGGGGCGCCAGGTCGGGCCCGGCGGCGTCGCCGACATCGGCGGCGCAAGCGTTGGTGGGGTTCATGGCGCCTCGGACGGTGGCGGCGCGGGTCGGGATCAGGGGGCTGGGCCCGGCGCGGCGTCGGGTGGCGGCCCACCTGGACCGCCCTCCCGCCGCGGTGCTCAGCCGCGCAGGCTCACTGCGCTTCGATCTTCGCGTCGCGGATCGCCTTTTCCCACTTCGTGGCCTCGCGCGCATTGCGCTGCGCCAAGTCCTCGGGCGTTCCGGGCTCGACGCTGAAGCCGGTGGCCGCGAACTTCTCCTGCACGTCCTTGCTGTTGGCCGCGGCGTTGACGGCCTGGTTCAGCCTGAGCACGACGTCGCGCGGCGTGCCCGCGGGCGCGAATACGGCAAAGTAGGCGATGAGCTCGTAGTCCTTCAGCCCCAGCGCCTCGTTCACCGTCGGCAGCTCGGGCACGACGGCCACGCGCTTGCTCGACGTCACCGCCAGGCCGCGGATCTTGCCGGCCTTGTGCTGCGGCACGGTCACGGCGAAGTCGGCCGTGAACATGTTGACCTGGCCGCCGAT
>CAIRBF010000477.1 GCA_903876715.1 uncultured beta proteobacterium | reverse complement strand
GGGCGCCTTTGCTGTGGCTCTGCAAGGGCCTGGAGGCGGGCACGGGCGCGCTCGGGCACGAGATCGCGCAGCAGCTGCGGCCCGGCGCGCCCTGCGGCGTGCTGTCAGGCCCGAGCTTCGCGCTCGAGGTGGCGCAGGGACGGCCGACCGCGGTCGTCGCCGCCAGCACGGACGCGGCGCTGTGCGAACGCGCCGTCCAGGCCTTCCATGCCGAGGGCCTGCGCGTGTATACCTGCGCCGATCCCACCGGGGTCGAGGTCGGTGGCGCGGTCAAGAACGTGATGGCCATCGCCGCCGGCCTGCTCGACGGGTTGGCCGAGCGGGTCGACCTGCCGCAGGCACCAGGGCTGAATGCGCGCGCGGCGCTCATCACGCGCGGACTGGCTGAGATGACGCGCCTGGGCGTGGCGCTGGGCGCGCGGCCCGAGACCTTCATGGGCCTGTCGGGGCTGGGCGACCTCGTGCTGACCGCCACGGGCGCACTCTCCCGCAACCGCCGCGTCGGCCTGTTGCTGGCCGAGGGGCGGGCGTTGCCGCAGGCGCTGCAGTCGCTGGGCCATGTCGCCGAGGGCGTCTATACCGCCGCCACCGTCCTCGAGCGCGCGCACGCGCTCGGGATCGAGATGCCGATCACCGCCGCGGTGGTCGAGGTGCTGCACGGTCGCCTGAGCCCCGTCCAGGCGATGGCGCGTCTGATGGCGCGCGAGGCCCGTTCCGAGGCGTGACCCCCGGCCATGGCCGGATGGTCAGGTCCCGCCGGCGTACCCCTGCTGGCGCCAGGCTTCGAAGACCGACACCGCCACCGCATTGCTGAGGTTCAGGCTGCGCTGGCCAGCGCGCATCGGCAGGCGCACGCGCTGCGCCGGTGCGAAGGTTTCGAGCAGCGGCGCCGGCAGGCCTGCGGTCTCGCTGCCGAAGACGAGCCAGTCCCCGGCCTGCCAGGCCACGTCGGCGAGCATCACTGTGCCGCGCGTCGTGAAGGCATGGCAGCGCGCGGGTGGCGGTTGCTGCGTTTCGAGCAGGGTGCTCCAGCTCGCGTGCCGACGCACGGCCGCCCACTCGTGGTAGTCCAGCCCGGCGCGGCGCAGCAGTTTGTCCTCCATTGAAAAGCCCAGCGGCTCCACCAAGTGCAGGGTGCAGCCCGTGTTGGCAGCGAGCCGGATCACGTTGCCGGTGTTCGGCGGGATCTCCGGGTGGACAAGGACGATGTGGAACATGGGGTGATGGTGGCGTGCGGGTCAGGGCGTGCGCGCGAAGGCCCAGGCCTGGACCTCGGCGGCGCCGACGCGCAGCAGTTCGAGGGCGGCCTCGCGCAAGGTCGCGCCCGTGGTCATGACGTCGTCGACGAGTGCAATCCGCCGCCCCGCGATCGCGCCGCGCTGTGCCGGGTCGACCATGAAGGCGCCGTGCAGGTTGCGCTCGCGCTCGACGCGCGGCAGTGTCGCCTGGTGCGCGGTGTCCACCGGCCGCAGCAGCACCCGCGCGTCCGCCTCGATGCGCAGGTCGGCACCGAGCCGGCGCGCAAGCTCCCAGGCCTGGTTGTAGCCGCGCTCGCGCAGGCGCTCGGCCGACAGCGGCACCGGCACCAGCAGCTCGGGCGGTGCGATGTCGCCCGCCTCCAGCACGCGGCTTGCGGCCTGCGCGAGCCGGGCGGCCAGCGGCTGGGCCAGTTCGGGCTGGTCGTGGAACTTGAAGTCGGCGATCAGGCGATCCCACGGGAAGGCATAGTCCTCGGCACAGACGGCCGCCGACCAAGGCGGCGGGCGGCGCAGGCACGACCCGCACACCGGCGGCACGGGGGCGGCGACGTCGGTGGCGGGTAGCACGAGCGCGCAGCGTGCGCATCGGCACGCCACACTGCGAAAGCGTGCGTCGCAGGCGGCGCACCATGCACCGCGGCTCCAGGCGCGGCACAGCCGGCAAGTGCCGGGCAGGCCCGCCCGTTCAGACGGCGCGCGCACCGGCGCGGGTCTGCCCGTTGGTCGGCGTGCGGCAGCTTCGGACACCTGGTCAATATACTGGGATGATGGGTCTTGATGCCACTTCGTCGCCTTCACGGCAGGCCGATGCCGTCGCGACGGCGTCCCCACCGCTGGTCGACCCGGTTGCTCTGCAGCGCGCCCGCGCCCGGTTGTTGCACGCGCCGGCGCCACCCTGGCTGCACGTCGAGGTCGCGCGCCGCATGGCCGATCGGTTAGCCGTGGTCAAGATGCAGCCGCAGACGGTGCTCGACTGGGGTGCCCGCACCGGTGGCGGCGGGGCGCGACTGGCCGCAGCCTATCCGCGCGCCTCGGTTCTGGCCGTCGAGCCCGACCTCGGCAGCGCGCCCGGGCAGGGCGGCCCCGCCCGACCAGCCGCCGCCGGACCGCAGCCCACGCAGCCCCCGCCGTGGTGGTCGCCGCGTCGCTGGCGCCGCACGGACGCACCGCTCGCGCTCGAGCCGAGCCAGATCGATCCAGGGCAGGCGCAGCTCGTGTGGGCCAACATGGTGCTGCACGGCCTGGGCGACCCGCTCGCGACGCTGCGCCAGTGGCACCGGACCTTGGCGGTGGACGGGTTCCTGATGTTCTCGACCTTCGGCCCGGGCACGCTCGCCGAACTGCGCGCGCTTTACGGGCAAGAGGGCTGGGGCCCGCCGATGGCGCCCCTGGTGGACATGCACGACTTCGGCGATATGCTGGTCGAGACCGGTTTTGCCGACCCGGTGATGGATCAGGAGCAGATAGTGCTGACCTGGGCCGATGCCGAGTCGGCCTTGGCCGAGTTGCGCACCCTGGGGGCCAACCTGCACCCGCGCCGTGTCTGCGGCTTGCGCACGCCGCGCTGGCGCGAACGCCTGCTGGACGGGCTGCGCCGCACGGCGGGGGGCGACGGCCGTGTTCGTCTCGGCTTCGAGATCGCCTACGGACACGCCTTCCGTCCGGCACCGCGCCCGCGGGTGCAGGCCGAGGCCCGCGTCGATCTGGCCGATCTGCGCGCGATGGTTCGTGCCGGTCGGCATCCGGATCGGCGATGACGGGATCGAGGTGCCGGGGCTGGCCAGGCTTCGCCGTCCCGCCCGGCTGGCGAGCCCGGGACTCGCGCCACTCGGCGCCCGGATGCGATTCGGTTCGACTGCGGACCCCGCGGCTTCGCGTGCGCCATCGCATGCCGGGCCATGCTGCGACGCCTCGGTATTCGACGCGGCCAAGGCGCCTGCTCGCGTCGGTCCCCCGCGCCGCCGACGCTAGAATCCTGGAAAACCAAGAGAGAGGGAGTTGCGCGGCCGAGGTGTCAGGTTCGCGGCACCGCCTCTTTTGAAGCTGCCGCCGCAAGAACACACCACGATGTCTGCCACGTTCGCCACACCCGTCTGGCCCTTCTCCGGGGCGGATTCGCCCTGGCGTTTCGGCCAGAGCTGCGTCGGCGGCAACGCCGAGGTGGCGGGGGTGCAGTGGGTGCTGCGTCGCAACTGCTCGGTCACGCCGCGCCAGCTCGGTGCGTTCTACCTGTCCATGTGCCTGGTGTCCCTGCTGATTGCCAGCGGGTTCGCGTTCAGCGGCGCGCCGGTGGTGCTGGTGTTCGCCGGGCTGGAGTTGCTGATGCTCGGCATCGCGCTGCTCGTCTACGCGCGCCACGCGACCGACGCCGATACCCTGACGCTCAGTGGCCCGACCTTGTCGGTCGAGCAGACGCATGGCAGCGTATGTCGCACCGCGCGTTTCCGCGCCGAATGGGTGTCGGTCGAGCCGACCCACGGCGACGGTTCGCTCGTCGAGCTGTCGGGCCAGGGCCAGCGCGTGCGCATCGGTCGCTTCCTGCGTCCCGAAATGCGCGCTGCCTTCGCTCAAGAACTGCGCCTGGCGTTGCGGACGGCCCGCACCGTGCCGGCAGCCTCCCTGGATTCCACCGCCTGAAGACCTGACGATGAACCACCTCCTGTCCCGCACCTGCAAGCCGGTCTGGCAGACGATGACCAACGCGGCGCTGGCCCTGGGCCTGGCCTTCCACGCGGGCCTGTCGTCGGCTGCGGTCAAAGACCTGCCGGGCGGCCCGGCTGTGAACCAGCTCGACATGCACCCAGCTGCCTCCAGCATCGCGGCGCAGATCCACTGGCTGCACTACGCCGTCATGGGCATCTGCTTGGTCATCTTCCTCGGCGTCTTCGGGGTCATGTTCTATTCGATCCTGAAGCACCGCAAGTCGGTCGGCCACAAGCCGGCCAACTTCCACGAGAGCCTGGGCGTGGAGATCGCCTGGACCGTGGTGCCCTTCGTCATCGTCATCGCCATGGGCGCGATGGCCACGCGCACCGTGGTCGCGATGAAGGACACGAGCAACGCCGACCTGACCATCAAGGCCACCGGCTACCAGTGGAAGTGGGGCTACGACTACCTGAAGGGTGAGGGCGAGGGGATTGCCTTCGTCTCGACGCTGGACAACAACCATCGCCTGATGTCCGACTCGGGCAAGCCCGAGCCGATCGACAACTACCTGCTGAAGGTCGACAACCCGCTGGTCGTGCCCGTGGATCGCAAGATCCGCATCATCACGACCGCCAACGACGTCATCCATGCCTGGATGGTGCCGGCCTTCGGCGTCAAACAAGACGCGATCCCCGGCTTCGTTCGCGACACCTGGTTCCGCGCCGACAAGACCGGTGATTTCTACGGTCAGTGCGCCGAGCTCTGCGGCAAGGAGCACGCCTACATGCCGATCCACGTCAAGGTGCTGAGCGCGCCTGACTACGCGAAGTGGGTCGAGGCACAGAAGAAGGCGATGGCTGCCAAGGCCGATGACCCGACCAAGGAGTGGAAGCTCGAAGAACTTGCTGCGCGTGGCGAGAAGGTCTACGCCGCCAACTGTGCCGCCTGCCATCAGGCCAGCGGCAAGGGCGCGGGTCCGATCAAGGCGCTCGACGGCTCGGCCCTCGTGCTCGATGCCGACAAGACCAAGCAGATCGCGATCCTGCTCAACGGCGCGGCCAATGGAGCGATGCCGGCCTGGAAGCAGCTGTCGGACACTGAAATTGCCGCCGTGATCACCTACACGAAGAACCAGTGGAGCAACAAGACCGGGCAGGTCGTGCAGCCTGCCGAGGTCGTGGCTGCGCGCAAGTGAGATGCAGCCGCGCGTGTCTTGATCCCATCCGCTGAACATCGCTTTTCCCGAGATCCAGGAGCCCCGCATGAGCGCAGTGCTTGACCATCATGGCCATCACGCCGACGACCACGATCACGGCCATCCCCATGGCTGGCGTCGCTGGGTCTTCGCAACGAACCACAAAGACATCGGCACGATGTATCTTTTGTTCTCGTTCGCGATGCTGATGATCGGCGGCGTGCTGGCGCTGGGCATCCGTGCCGAACTCTTCCAGCCCGGCCTGCAGTTCGTCAACCCGGGGCTGTTCAACCAGCTCACCACGATGCACGGCCTGATCATGGTCTTCGGCGCGATCATGCCGGCCTTCGTCGGCTTTGCGAACTGGATGGTCCCGCTGCAGATCGGCGCGGCCGACATGGCTTTTGCGCGCATGAACAACCTCAGCTTCTGGCTGATGATCCCGGCGGCGATCATGCTGGCGGGTTCGTTCTTCATGCCGGGCGGTGCGCCTGCTGCCGGATGGACGCTCTACGCGCCGCTGACGCTGCAGATGGGTCCGTCGATGGACGCCGCCATCTTCGCGATGCACATCCTCGGCGCAAGCTCGATCATGGGCTCGATCAACATCATCGTCACGATCCTGAACATGCGCGCGCCCGGCATGACGCTGATGAAGATGCCGCTGTTCTGCTGGACCTGGCTGATCACCGCCTACCTGCTCATCGCCGTGATGCCGGTGCTGGCCGGTGCGATCACGATGACGCTGACCGATCGCCACTTCGGTACCAGCTTCTTCAATCCGGCCGG
>CAIRBF010000476.1 GCA_903876715.1 uncultured beta proteobacterium | reverse complement strand
GTTGAGCGTGAAGCCGCCATCGCCCGCCAGGCACCAGGTGCGGCGGGGCGGGCGGTGCGGGTCTGCGGCCGCAGCGACCGCCTCGCCGACTGCGGCGCCTACCGCCATGGCCAGGCCCTGGCCGATGCCGCCGCCGGTGGCATGCACCCCGTCGCGCGGGCCGGCCAGGCGCAACTCGCGGTTGCCCCAGGTGCTGTTGGAGACGGTCACGTCGCGCGCCCACAGGAAGGATGAGCCCACGGCGGCCTGCAGCGCGCGCACCACGGCACTGTAGGGTCCGAGCCCCTGGTGCAGTCCCTGCACCGCGGCGTCGTGCGCGGCGCGCAGGTCGGCGGCGAAGGCCGGGTCGACGGCGCGCGTGCCCGCGGGCAGTGCTTCCAGCCGGTCGGCCAGACCCTCGAGCGCCAGCGCCGCGTCGCCGCAGACGAAATGGTCGCAGGCGTAGCCGCGGCCTTCGGCCGCGGGGTCGGCGTCGACGCGGTAATGCGGGCGCGGCAGCTTCAGCGCGTACTTCAGGGTCTCGTTGCCGCGCAGGCGTGAGCCGACGACGAGCAGCGCGTCGCAGCTGCCGTAGAAGCGCTCCACCGGGGCGTGCAGGTTGTAGGCGCCCAGCGACTGCGGGTGGTCCTCGGACACGATGCCGCGCCCCTGGGTGCTGGTGACCACGCCGAAGCCCAGCTTCAGCAGGCGCTGCACCGCGGCCCCGGCATGGCGCGCGCCGCCGCCCAGCCACAGCAGCGGCCGGCACGCGCCGGCCAGGCGCTGCGCCAGCGCTTCCAGCGCCGCAGGCGCCGGCACGGCCACCGGCACCGGCAGCGGCGAAAGATCGGCCGGCACGGGCACCAGCGCGGCCTGGATGTCGATCGGGATCTCCACGCTGACCGGTCCGCGCGGCGCCGTCATCGCGGCGCGCACGGCGAGCTTCAGCGTGCCCAGCGCGGTGTCGGCGCTGCGGACCCGGAAGGCCGCCTTCGACACGGCCTTCAGCATCGTCAGCTGGTCGGGCGCCTCGTGGATGTAGGCGAGGTCGCGGTCGAGGTAGGGCGTCTCGATCTGCCCCGTGAGGTGCAGCAGCGGCGTGCCGGCGGTCAGCGCCTCCACCATCGCGCCGGCGGCGTTGCCGGCGGCGGTGCCGGTGGAGGTCAGGCACACGCCCAGGCCGCCGCTGGCGCGGGCCTGCGCGTCGGCCATGTTGCAGGCCCCGGCCTCGCCGCGTGCGGGCACGAAGCGGATCGCCCCGCGCTGCGCCATCGCGTCCAGGATGGGCATGTTGTGGATGGAGATCACGCCGAAGGCGCAGCGCACGCCGCAGGCTTCGAGGAAGGCGGCGGCGACGGCGCCGACGGTCATCGCGGCCGTGGCGTCGCGGGATGCGGCGGGAGAGGGGTCAGGCATGGCGCGAGTGGCCTCCGGAGACGTCGAGATGGGTGCCGGTGACGTAGGACGCCGCCGGGCTGGCGAGGAAGACCAGGGCCTGCGCCGCCTCGTCGGGCCGACCCAGGCGCGCCAGCGGGATGTGCTTGCCGCGCGCGAGCTCGCCCGACCAGGCGTCCCAGTCCTGTCCGCGGTCGGCGCGCGCCTCGAAGCGGCGCCGCCACTGCCCGGAGTCGATCAGGCCGACGAGGATGCCGTTGACGCGCACGCGCTGCGGCGCGAACTCGGTGGCGAGCGAGCGCACCAGGTTCACGACCCCGGCGCGCGCGGCCGAGGTGGCCACCATGTGCGGCTCGGGCTGGCGCGCGAGCAGCGAGTTCACGCACACCACGGCGGCGTCGCCGAGCGCGGCGGCCTGACGCACGAGCTGCGGCAGGAAGGCACGCGTGGGGTGGATGATGGAGAAGAACTTCAGCCGCAATTCCTCGGTCCAGGCCTCGTCGCTGGTGTCTGCGAAGGTCGAGACCCGACCCTGGCCGGCGTTGTTGACAAGCAGGGCCACGGGCCCGAGCGTCGCCTCGACCTCGGCCGCAAAGGCCTGCACGGCCGCGCCGTCGAGCACGTCGCAGGTGCGCGCCAGGACGCGCGCGCCGGGGTGGCGCGCGCGCAGCGTCTGTTCCGCGCGCTCCAGTCGCTGCGCGTCGCGGCCATTGATCGCCACCGCCGCGCCGCGCGCCAGCAGCAGCGAGGCCGTGGCCAGGCCGATGCCCGAGGAGCCGCCGGTGACGGCGGCGACGCGGCCGGCCAGGTCCTGGAGCGCGGCGGGGAGGGGGGGCGTTTGCATGGGCGGGACGCAGGGGGCGCGTGGCGGGCTGGTGCGGTGTCGGGGGCGGTGGCTTCTCAGTGGCTGAGGGCTTTTCCGTCGTGCCCGAAGGGCGCGACAGAACGACCTGCATCCAGGCGCAATCCACAGCCATGGCGCGGGCCATGGCGACGAACCGCCACCACGAGACGGGGTGTGTTGGGGTGCAAGGCAGGCATGGGGGAAAGACTCTCAGGCTCTCAGGCCGCGCCGCGCCGCAGCGGCACGACGCGGGCGTCCGTGGGGGACGCCTGGTGGTCGAGCAGGCTGGAGAGTTCCGCTGCGGCGGCGCGCACGCGCTCCAGCAGCAGGCCCGCCGCCGGCTCGTCGAGCAGATCGCTCGGCACGGTGATGCCCAGGGCCGCGACCAGCTGTCCGGAAGCGTCGCGCACGGGCGCGCCGACGGTGGCGATGTGGGCCTCGAAGTAGCCGCGGCCCACCACGTGGCCGCGCTCACGCACTGCGTGCGTCATGCGGTGCAGCTCGGCCACGCTGGCGGGCGTGCTGGCGGTATAGGTCTGGAGGCGGTCCTCGGGGTAGAGGGCTTGCAGTGATGGCAGGTGGAGGTCGGACAGCAGCACATGGCCGAAGACGGTGGCGTGCGCGGGCAGCCGTGTGCCGACGCTGACCGTGCTGCTGAAGGGCCGCGGCGGCGCGACCTTGGCGACATAGACGATCGAGCGGCCGTCACGCACGACGAGGTTGCTCGGGTAGCCCGTCTGGTCGCACAGGCGCTGCAGCAGCGGCGTGCCGAGTTGAGTCAGCTCCAGCGAGGCGAGGTACTCGAAGCCCAGGCGCAGCACGGCCAGCCCCAGGCGCACGGCGCGACCGCCGTCGGTGCGCTCGACGAAACCCAGCGCTTCCAGTGTGTTGAGGATGCGGAAGACCGTCGAGCGCGGCAGGTTCAGCCGGCGCGCGATCTCCGGCGGCGTCAGCGTGCGCGTGCTGCGGTCGAACAAGCCCAGCAATTGCAGCCCGCGCTCGAGCGCGGGCACGGTGTAGCGATCGTCGGCCGCTGTCGGAGCTGCCGGGTCCGCTGCCGGGGGCCGCGCGCGCGAAGCGTCCCCGGACGTCGGCGCGGTCGCTGCGTCACGCTTGGTGGCGGCGTCGGCGTCGATCGTCCGCGAACGGATCGGCGCGCTCATCGTGCCGCTCCCTGACCCTCTTGGCCGCTTGCTGCCTGGCCGGCGCGTAGCCCGACCGCCGCCGCGGCGGCGCGCAGCCGCTGCGCCACGGCGCGCGGTTGCTCGATCGCGCACAGGTGGCCGGCGTCGGCGATCTCGCCCACCGCGTCGGGCGCGACGCCGAAGGGTGCGGCGAGCAGGCGTACCTTGGCTGGCGGCGTCACGCTGTCCTGCGCGCCCACGTGCACCCAGGTCGGCATCGCCACTGGGGCGTGTCGGGCCAGCACGTCGCCGCACAGCAGCTCCACGGCCTGACGGTAGCCCGGCTCGCGCAGCTGTGCCATGTTCCACTGTGCCCAGTCTCGGGCTTCGGCGCTGGCGTCCGGGCGCAGCAGCTTCGGGCCGCGCGAGGCGGCGAGCCCGGCGATGCCCAGGGCCTGGAGCGCGGACAGACGCTCGTGGCGGACGCGCTCGCGCTCGGCCTCCTGGTCCGGCGCGCCGTAGCCGCCGGCCGGGCACAGCAACACCAGGCCGGCGAGCCGCGCTGGACGGGCGCGCGCCAGCGCGGCGGCCATGATGGCGCCGAGCGAGTGGCCGACGAGCAGGCAGCGTTCGATCCCCAGTGCAGCGAGCGCGGCTTCGAGTCGCTCGGCGTAGGCCTCGGCGCGCGGCGCCGGGTCGGCCAGCGGTGTGGAGCCGCCGTAGCCGGGCGCGTCCCAGGCGATGACACGGTAGTCGCTGGCCAGCTCCCGCGCGCATGGCAGCCAGGACGCCGATGCCGAGCCGATGCCGTGCAGCAGCACCAGCGTCGGCGCCTGCGCCGGTCCGCCGCTGCGCAGCCGCACCACGGCGCCGTCGCCAAGCACGACGTCACGCGCCGGGAAGGCGTACTCCAGCGCCGCGAGCCAGGCCGGCGCGTCGGCCGAGCCGGTGCCAGCCGGGGGTGACGGCGTGTCGGTCGAGGGCATCGGGTACCGGGTTGCCAGCGTCCTGGGAGCGCCTGCGCCTTGTCAGCGCTTGATCTTGGCCAACGGGCTGTCGGGCGGATAGGTCGGCGTGATGGGCTTGGGCGAGCCCAGCATCACGCACATGAGCGCATCCTCGTCGCCGATGTTGTGCTCCTCACGGTAGACCCCCGGGGGCACCGAGACCAGGTCGCGCTCGTTCAGCACGGTCTCGTAGCGCTCGCCGTCCTTCTCGATCACGAGCTTCATCTTGCCGCGCATGACGAAGAAGATCTCCTCGACGTCGACGTGGATGTGCGAGGGCCCGATGTGGCCGGCCGGGATGACCATGGTGGAGAAGGTGAAGTGGCCCGCGGGGACGGTGTTGCTGTCCTTGGAGACGCCGGTGCCGCCGGTGCCTACGTAGCGCATCTGGGCGCGCCGGTAGCGCGGGTCCACCTGCTCCTGGAACTTCAGCGCGTCCCAGTCGTAGCGTCGTGTCGCGTAGCGCGCGACGCGTGAGTCCATCCACTGCTCCAGGCTCGTCCCCTCGGGACGGGCCCAGGTGGATTCGGCTGTGGGGGGGGCGGAGGTTTCGCTCATCGTGTGTTCCTCGAAGGTGCGGGGTTCGATCGGCGCGGCGGCCGCGCTCAATGCATCACGAAGCCGCCGTTGACCGCCAGCGTCTGGCCGGTGACGAAGCGGGCCAGGCCGGACAGTGCCCAGACGACGCTGCCGCTGACGTCCTGCGGCTGCTGGGCGCGGCGCAGCGCGCGCTGGTTGACGTAGAGCGCATGGCGCTCGGCCGGCACGTACTGTGTGGCCTCGACCTCGACCAGCCCGGGCGCGATCGCGTTGACCGTGACGCCGTCGCCGCCGAGCTCGCGCGCCAGTGCGCGCGTCATCGCGATCACCGCGCCCTTGCTCGCGACGTAGGCCATCAGGCGCGGCGCGCCCCACAGCGCGGTGTCAGAGGCGAGGTTGACCACGGCGCCGCGCCTGCTGGCCGCCAGCGCGGCGCGGCAGGCACGCGTCATCAGCCAGGTGCCGCGCACGTTGACGGCCATCACGCGGTCCCAGGTCTCGATCGCCAGCGCGTCGAAGTCGCGGCCGCCGGAGTCGGTCACGGCGCCGTTGTTGACCAGCCCGTCCAGGCCACCCAGCGCGGCCACGGCCGCCTGCGCGCAGGCTTCGACCGAGGCCGGGTCGGCCAGGTCCAGCGGCAGGGCGAGCACCTCGTGGCCCTGGCTGCGCAGGGTGGCGGCCACCTGCTGCGCCAGTTCGGCGCGCAGGTCGGCGATGACGACGCGCGCGCCCGCGGCGGCGCAGGCACTGGCGAACGCCAGCCCGAGCCCGCGCGCGCCACCCGTGACGAGCACGCGATGGCCCTCCAGCAGGTGTGCGGCGGTCGCTGCAGAAGCGTCCATGCTGGCGAGGACGGCGGGGTCAGACGGTGGCATGTTGCGCCTTGGGCAGGTAGTGCAGCACGCGCCGCTCGGCCCACACCACGGCCCCGTAGGCCACGATGCCGATCAGCGTGAGCATGATGATGGTCACGAACACCGCCGCAGTGTTGCCCTGGCCCTCGCTGCTGACGAGCAGGAAGCCCAGGCCGAGGTTGCCGCCGACGAGCTCGCCCACGGTCACGCCGATGACAGCCAGCGTCGAGCCGATGCGCAGCCCCGAGAACAGCGCCGGCATGGCCGACGGGAACTCCACCAGGCGGAAGATCTGCAGCCGCCGCCCGTTGAGCGTGCGCACCAGGTTGATCATGTCCGGGTCCACGGTGCGGATGGCCGACAGCACGTTGACCATGATCGGGAAGAACACGATGAGGATGGCCACCAGGATCTTCGGGTAGACCGTGTAGCCCAGCCACATCACGAACAGCGGCGCGAAGGCCACCTTGGGTGCGATCTGCAGCGCCAGGATGTAGGGCGACAGAATGGCCTCGGCCGAGGGCGACAGTCCGAGCGCCACGCCGACCACCACCCCCAGCAGCGCACCGAGCGCGAAGCCGACCACGATCTCCAGCGCCGTGATGCCGGAGTGCATCCACAGGTCGTCGGCCGCCATGCGGCCGAACTCGACGACCACGCGTTCCAGCGACGGGAGGATGAACTCCGGCATCCCGAGCATCCCGGGTCCCCACTGCCAGGCGGCCAGGAAGACGGCGAGGACGATCAGGCTGCCGAGCCAGGCCTTGCGGTCCATGAGGCGGGTTCCAGGATGCCGGGGTGGGGTTGCGCCAGCGCTGTGCCCAGGCTCAGCGCCCGGTCACGAAACGGTTGGTGTAGAGGTCGTCCAACGGCGTGGACTTTGGCACCACGCCTTCCTCGACGTAGAACTTCTGCACCGCGTCCAGGCGCGCGCGGTCCATCTCGCCCAGCGTCTTCTGGCCGGCGTAGACGTACTGCCGCTGCAACGAGAAGGCGCGCTCCAGCAGCGCCTCCTTGCCCTTGTACTCGGGCACCGCCTGGATGAAGGCGTCGATCGAGCCCTTGGGGTCGTCCATCATGAACTTCAGCCCGCGCAGCGTGGCGCGCACCACCTTCTGCACCGTCTCTGGCCGGGTGCGGATGGCCTCGTCGGAGGCGATGATGGCCTGGGCCATGCTCTGGAACAGCTCCGCCGGCGAGATGATGTTGACCTTGGCGCCCGCTTCTTCGGCCGAGGCGATCCAGTCGGCGGTGCCGGCCATGGCCTGCGCCTTCTTCGACGCGAAGAGCTGCCATACGCCGGCCGGGCCGGCGGCCTGGATGTTGGCGTCGTTCTTGTTCAGGTCCACCTTCTTCATGCTGCCCAGCAGCGCGTAGTAGGTGGTGTCGGTGTACGCCAGCACGGTGATGGTCTGGCCCTTCAGGTCCTTGACCGTCTTGATGGGCGAGTCGGCGTGCGTGGCCAGCAGCATCAGCGAGCCGCCGCCGAGTACCGCCACGGCCTTGACCGGCACGCCGTTGGCGCGCACGATCAGCGGCGTGTCGCCGATGGCGCCGCCCATCAGCGCATTGCCGGCGCCCACCTGCTTGGCCACGTCGACGCCGCCGCGCGCCAGCACGAATTTCAGGCGCAGGCCCTCCTGGGCATAGAAGCCCTTGGCCGCGGCGATCTGCCAGGGCGCGAAGGCCGGCAGGCTGGGCGGCGCCGGCATCAGGTAGGTGATCTCCTCGAGCGCGCCCTGGGCCTGGGCGGCGAGGCAGGTGCCGGCGGCCAGCAGGGCCACGGCGGCCCGGCGAGTCGTGCTGAACATCGTGGACATGGGGTCTCCTCTCAGGGCGTTGCGGGTGGGGAAAAGAGTATTGGGCGCTCAGTGCGTCAGCGCGTCGGAGGCGCCGACCTTCAGCAGTTCCATCAGGCGCGCGACCAGCGGGCCGACCTGTGGCAGCGTGCGCCGGCGCAGCGGGTTGTTGCGGTCCGGCAGGTCGACGGTGATCTCCTCGATGATCGTGCCGGGGCGCGCGCTCATCACGAGCAGGCGGTCCGACAGCGCCACGGCCTCGACCAGGTCGTGCGTGATGAACAGCGCGGTCTTGCGCTGCTCGGCCAGCATCTCGGCCAGGTCCTGCTGCAGCACCATCTTGGTCTGCGCGTCCAGGGCCGAGAAGGGCTCGTCGAGCAGCAGCACCTCGGGCTCGATGGCCAGCGTGCGCGCGAGCGCGGCGCGCTGGCGCATGCCGCCGGAGAGCTGGTAGGGGTAATGGTCGCCGAAGCCTTGCAGGTGGCAGCGCGCCAGCAGGGCATCGGCCACGCGGCGGCGCTCGACAGCGGGGCGGCCGGCGATCTCCATGCCGAGCTCGACATTGGCGCGGATCGTGCGCCAGGGCATGAGCAGGTCCTTCTGCAGCATGAAGGCGACTTGCCGCATCGGCTTCGTGACGCGCTGCCCGCCGACGAAGACCTCGCCCTCGGTGGGCAGGTACAGGCCGGCACCCATGTTCAGCAGCGTGCTCTTGCCGCAGCCCGAGGGGCCGATGAGCGAGACGACCTCGCCGCGGCGCACCTGCACATTCACGCGCTGCACGGCCCAGGGCGCAGGCTCGGCCCCGGCGCGACCGCGTGGCGCAAAGCGCTTCGAGACGGCGCGGAACTCGATTTCCAGCGGTGCGGCAGCGGTTTCAGGCACGGTGCACGGTGTTCGAGATTGTTTCAGGTATGAAACGCTGATCCATCGCTGGAACAGCATTGGGATGCTACCACCTGCAGGCCCGACAATGGAAGCCCTGATGCCGGTGATTCCGATCCGGGTCCGCGCCACTGCGGTCGCGGCGACCGGGCAGACTGTCGCCCTTTCAGCACGCCTTTCCACCTCATCGCAAGGAAAGCCTTCCGTGGAAGTGATCCGCCTGAGCCAGTGGTCCGAGTTCGTCGCCCTGACCGACGCGCAGACGGGCTGGGCCTTCCGCGGCGAGGTCTCCGCGCAATGGCCGCTGGTCAGCTCGCTGACGCGGCGGCTGCAGACCTTCAGTGAAGACCGCTCCCTGTGGCCGCTGCGCGAGGAGCGGGCGCTGCGCATCTTCCGACGCAAGGCCCATATCTACTTGGCCGACCGGGTGGCGCTCGACGACGACCTGCGTTGCCTGGCGCTGATGCAGCACCACGGTGCGCCCACACGGCTGCTGGACTTCACGAAGTCGCCCTACGTGGCGGCCTTCTTCGCCCTGGAGGATGCCGTCGGCGACGCCGCCGTGTACGCGCTGAACACGCCGGCGCTGTGGTCGGCCGCGCCGGCCTTCGACACGGCGCTGGACCGGCACCGCATCGACCCGCGCGAGCGCGGCAACTACGAGCGCTGGTTCCTGCGCAACCGCTGGCCGGTGGTCTGGTTCGGCGAGCCGCGCGAGATGGACCGGCGCCTGGTGGCGCAGTCCGGCCTGTTCGTGCTGCCAGGCGTGCTGGACATGCCGCTGGACGAGATCCTGCGCGGCTACCGCGCTGGCGAGCCGCTGCTCGTCAAGTACGTGCTGCCGCGCGCCATGCGTTCGGCGGCGATGCAGGCGCTGTACCGAATGAACGTGACCAACGCCTCGCTCTTCCCCGACCTCGACGGCCTGGCCCGCTCCACCGCCTACGAGCTCGAGGTGGTGTGGGAGCGGCTGATCGAGGAATTCCGGGGCCGGCAGGACGACGCGGGCGGCGCGGGCGCGCGTTGAGAGCACCCCGGAGCCGGGCGACGCCCGGCCCTTGGGGTGCTCTCAACCTTTCAGCCGACCACCCACTGCCGCACGCAGGCCAGCACCTCGCCCACGGGGTCGTCACCGTCGCAGGCGACGACGGTGCGGTCAGGCATCGAGCGCAGCCAGGTGAGCTGGCGTTTGGCGAGCTGGCGCGTGGCCGCGATGCCGGCCGCACGAAAGGCCGTCCACGCGGGGCGGTCGTCCTCCAGTGCGGCGGGTCGCTGCGCCGCCGGCTGGCGCTCGAAGGCGTCCAGCGCCTCGCAGGCCTGGCGGTAGCCGACGCAGCGCATCGACGGCAGTCCGGCGTCCAGGTCGCCGCGCGCGCGCAGGCGCCGTACCTCGTCGAGCATCCCGACCGCGAGCATGGCATCGAAGCGCAGCGCGATGCGCTCGTGCAGCCAGGCGCGCGAACTTGGCTCGAGCGCGATCAGCCGAACCGGCAGGCCGGCCGTTGCCGAGGCGACAGCCGCGGCGCTGGTGCCTGGCGCGCTGTCCGCCGAGGCGGCGCCGGCGTGGAAGGCCGACAAGGGTCGGCCGGTCAGGTGCCAGACCTCGAGCGCGCGCTGGATGCGTTGCGCGTCCATGGGCTTCAGGCGCGCGGCAGTGACCGGGTCCACCCGCGCCAGCGCGGCGTGCAGGGCCGGCCAGCCCTCGGCCTCTGCGCGGGCGTCGATCTGGGCGCGCAGCGCGGCGTCGGCCGCCGGCATCGCGTCCAGGCCTTCGCGCAGCGCCTTCAGGTAGAGCATGGTCCCGCCCACCAGCAGCGGCAGCGCGCCGCGCGCCTGGATGTCGCCTACCCAGCGCCGCGCATCGGCGACGAACTGCGCTGCCGAGTAACGCTCGGTCGGCTCGATCAGGTCGATGCCGTGGTGCGGCACCTCGGCCTGCTCGGCGGCCGTGGGCTTGGCCGTGCCGATGTCCATGCCGCGGTAGACGAGCGCGGAGTCGACGCTGACGATCTCCACCGGGACGACCGCAGCCAGGGCACGCGCGATGGCGAGCGCGGCCGCGCTCTTGCCCGAGGCCGTGGGGCCGGCCAGCGCAACAGGGGTCAGGTCGGCCGCGCCGGCCGCGCGCGAGGTCGCCGGCGGCGGTGGGTTCAGACGGGGCGGCGCGGGCTCCATGGCCTCAACCATTCGTCGCCGGGCCGGGCGGGGGAGGCACCTCGCCATGCCTTTGCACCAACGTCCAGGCCACGAGCGCCGTCAGCACCGCCATCAGCCCTTGCGTCAGCGTCAAGGGGTAGACCGTGTCGCCGATCACCTGCCCGAACCACAACCCCAGCGCGAAGGCCAGCGCCGCCGTGAGAAAACCCGACAGGGCCGAGGCCGCTCCGGCGTGCTCCGGGAAAGGCCCGACCGCCGCGGCCTGGGCGCAGGGTTGGTGCACGCCGTGGCCGAACATGAACAGCGCGTGCGGCAGGGCGATGGCCCACGGCCCCACGACGCCGGCCAACGACAGCCCGGCCAGCAGCAGGCCGCCGGTAAGCGTCCAGCCGGCGGCCCGGCCGACGGCGCCCCGCAGCCCGTGCCGGCGCAGCAGGCGGCGGCCGAAGAAGGTGCCGCACAGATAGGCCAGCGACGAGCTGGTCAGGAACAGGCCGTAGCCCGCGCGCGACGTGCCGAGCACCTCGATGAAGACGAAAGGTCCGCAGGCCAGGAAGGTGTAGAGCCCGCCATAGGTGAAGCTGGTCAGCAGCACCCACGCCTGGAAGGTCGGGTGGCCCAGGATGCGCAGCCAGGTGCGCACCATCTCCGCCGGCACGAGCGCGCGCGGATTGGGCTGGCGCAGGGTTTCCGGCAGGCGGGTGGCGACGACGGCCAGCGTGATCGCGGCGAACACCCCCGTGGCCGCCAGCGCCGCGCGCCAGCCGCCGACGCTGGCCAGCAGGCCCCCGACGGCCGGACTGGCCAG
The DNA here is from genome assembly GCA_903876715.1 of uncultured beta proteobacterium. Classification (GTDB taxonomy): domain Bacteria; phylum Pseudomonadota; class Gammaproteobacteria; order Burkholderiales; family Burkholderiaceae_C; genus Rubrivivax. The sequence goes on along the minus strand of CAIRBF010000476.1, from coordinate 1,732 downwards.
TGCGATCAAACCCAGGCCCGACATGCCCTTGGACATGAGCGCTGCGCCTTCGCGCGGCCCGTGCAGGTCGCGCAGCAGCGCACGGCCGCAGACCACGGCCGCTGCCAGGCCCACGCCCTGCAGCGCACGGCACAGCACCAGGACCTCCAGGCGCGCCGCGAGCGTGCTCGCCACCGTGGCGAGCACGTACAGCCCGAGCCCGCCCAGCAGGAGCGGCCGCCGGCCCCAGCGGTCCGAGGCCGGGCCGAGCAGCAACTGCCCGACGCCGAAGGCCAGCAGCAGCGCCGACAGGGTGAGCTGGCTCAGCCCGACCGCGCCGCCGAACTCGGCCGCCAGGGCCGGCAGGGCCGGCAGGTACAGGTCGGTCGACACCGGCTGCAGGCCCAGCAGCAAGGCCAGCGTCAGCACCAGCGTGGCCGGTGAGGGGGCCCGGCGGCCCAGCACTGGCGTGGGCCGCCCGGCGCGTTCAGAATCGCTCATCGTCGCGCAGGTAGCGCCACTGTCCGGGCGGCAGCTTGCCGAGGACGACGCTGCCGATGCGCACACGCTTGAGCGCCACGACCTTCAACCCGACGAGCTCGCACATGCGGCGGATCTGACGCTTGCGCCCTTCGCGCAGCACGAAGCGCAACTGGTCCTCGTTGGCCCAGCTCACGCGCGCCGGCCGCAGTTGCTGGCCGTCGAGCTCGAGCCCGTGGCGCAGACGCTCGAGGCCGTCGGCGGCAAAGGCGCCTGGTGCGATGGGCTCCACGCGCACGAGGTACTCCTTCTCGACGTCGGAGTCCTCGCCGATCAGGTGCCGGGCGACGCGGCCGTCCTGCGTCAGCACCAGCAGGCCGGTGGAGTCGATGTCGAGCCGTCCGGCCGGAGCCAGGCCGCGGGCGTGCCCCGGGTGCCAAGGCAGACCGCGGTCGTCCGCCCAGCGGTTGGCGGGCGTCAAGAGCGTGACGGCCGGCGGGTGGCCGTCCTCGGCCTGCGCGCTGACATAGCCCAGCGGCTTGTGCAGCAGGATGGTCACCCGGCGTGCTTGCTCCTGGCGCGCGGCCGGATCGACCGTGATGGTCTCGTCGCCGCGCACACGCTGGCCGAGCACGGCCACGCGCCCGTTCACCCGTACCCAGCCGGCTTCGATCCAGGCGTCGGCCTCGCGGCGTGACGCGATGCTGCGTTCGGCCATGACCCGCGACAGGCGCGGTCCTTCGGGCGCGGGCTCGGCGCCCACAGCGGGCGCGCGGCCCTTCAGCCCCTCTGTCCTGGCGTGGGGGGGCTTGGGCTGGGGCCCACGTGGCGCCTGATGCGCTCCTGATGGGCGCCCTTGAAAGGGCGCCCGGGCGTCGCGTCCGTCCCTGGGGTCGCGAGGGCCGCGATGGTCGCGAGGATCCCTCGCGGAGTGGGGGCCGCGGTCGTCCCTCGCGGCGCGCGGGCCGTTGGCATTCCTCGAGGGGTGGGCGTCGCGTCCATCCCTTGGGTTGCGAGCGTCGCGGGAATCCCTCGCGGAGTGGGGGCGGTGGTCGTCCCTCGCAGTGCGCGGGCCGTTGGCATTTCTTGAGGGGTGGGCGTCGCGCCCATCCCTCGAACGCTGGGGGTCGCTGGCATTCCAACCCTTGCCTGGAAGGGGGGAGACCCCCTTGGCGCCTGTGGCGCCACCGACTTGTGCGCCGGAACCAGGCCGCGCAGATCGCGGGTCTTTCTCCCCTCTCCCGCCAGGGGTGGGGGGCTGAAGGCCAGGCTT
>CAIRBF010000475.1 GCA_903876715.1 uncultured beta proteobacterium | reverse complement strand
GTGACCTTGGGCGCTGACACGACGCTCAGTGGGGTGGACATTGCGCTGCGCGATGCCGTCAAGTCCGACGGCACCCCGCGCAGTTTGACGATCAATGACAGCGGCAACACGATCCTCAGTGGCGCCGTCGGCGGCGCGGGCGCGGCGGGTGACGAGCTCTCCAGCCTGGCCACCGATGCGGGCGGCACGACCGCGATCAACGGCAGCAGCGTGCGCACGAGCGGCACGCAGACCTACGGCGATGCGGTGACGCTGGGCGCAGCCACCACCCTGGCGGGCAGCACCATCACCACCCAAGGCGTCGTGGTCGGCCGCACGAATGCGCTGACGATCGCCGGCAACGCGGTGCTGGGCAACAGCAGCGACGATGCGGTCAGCGGCCTGAGCACCCTGTCGGTCAGCGGCACGACGGCCATCAACACCGCCACGGTGACGACCACTGGCGCGCAGAACTATGCCGCCGCGGTGACGCTGGGCGCTGACACGACGCTCAGTGGGGTGGACATCGCGCTGCGCGACGCTGTCAAGTCCGATGGCACCCCGCGCAGCTTGACGGTCAATGACAGCGGCAACAACCTCCTGGGCGGCGCCGTTGGCGGCGCGGGCGCGGCGGGTGAGAGGCTCTCCAGCCTGATCACCGATGCGGGCGGCACGACCGCGATCAACGGCGGCAGCGTGCGCACGAGCGGCGCGCAGACCTACGGCGATGCGCTGACGCTGGGTGCGGCCACCACCCTGACGGGCAGCACCATCACCACCCAAGGCGTCGTGGTCGGCCACACGAATGCGCTGACGATCGCCGGCAACGCGGTGCTGGGCAACAGCAGCGACGACACCGTCAGTGGCCTGAGCACGTTGTCGGTCAGCGGCGCGACGGCCATCAACACTGCCACGGTGACGACCACTGGCGCGCAGACCTATGCTGGCGCGGTGACGCTGGGCGCTGACACGACGCTCAGTGGGGTGGACATCGCGCTGCGCGACGCCGTCAAGTCCGACGGTAACCCGCGCAGCCTGACGGTCAATGACAGCGGTAATACCCTCCTGGGTGGCGCCGTTGGCGGCGCGGGCGCGGCGGGAGACCTGCTCTCCAGCCTGAGCACCGATGCGGGCGGCACGACGGCGGTCAACGGTGGCAGCGTGCGCACGACCGGCACGCAGACCTACGGCGATGCGATGACGCTGGGCATGAGCGTCATGCTCGCGGGCAGCACGGTCACCACGCTGGGCATGGTCACTGGAAACGTGAACGCACTCACCGTCAGCGGCAGTGCAGTGCTGGGCGATGCCGCAGCCGACACCGTCACCGGCTTGAGCAGCCTGTCGGTCAGCGGGACCACGCTCATTCGTACCAACGCGGTCACCAGCACAGGATCGCAAAGCTACGCCGGTGCCGTGACCATCGGCGAGGACACCACGCTCACCGCCAGCGCAGCGAATGCGCTCATCCGCATGGCTGCAGCGGTCGACAGCGACTCGACTGCGACCCCGCGCGCGCTGTCGATCAATGCCAGTGGCGCCTCGGGCAACGTGGTGCTGGGCGGTGCGATGGGCGCTACGGCACCTTTGAAGACCCTGGCCGTGACCGCCGGCGACATCGTTGTCAGTGGTGGGGCGCTCACGACGGCGTCGAGCCAGACCTACAGCGGGCCGGTCACGCTGGGTACGGCCACCGTGCTCAGCGGCACCGTCATCACGACGGCGTCCACGCTGGCTGGGGGCGGCTATGGCCTGACGGTCAGCGGCAACGCCAGCGCGGTCAGCGGCAACCTGACCACAGGCGGAGCCTTGACGGGACTGGCGACCTTGCAGGTCGCCGGAAACACCGTGTTGGGCGGCAGCGTTACCTCCACGGGCAGCCAGACCTACGGCGGCACGGTCGTGCTGGCAGCCGATGCCGTGCTGACGGCGACGGCCGCGGCTGCAGTCATCAGCGCAGCGGGCGCGATCGACAGCGATTCGACCTCGACCGCGCGAGCGCTGGTCATCAACGCGAGTGGCGCTTCGGGCCAGGCGGTGCTGGGCGGGGCGGTGGGTGCGACGGCGCGCTTGAGCAATCTGGCGATCACGGCCAGCGACATCGGCGTCAGTGGTGGGGCGGTCATGACGGCGTCGAGCCAGACCTACACCGGTCCGGTGACGCTGGGCGCTGACACTACGCTCACTGGGGCTGACATCACCTTGGGTGGCACGGTCAAGTCCGACGGGGTGGCGCGTGTGCTCAAGGTCAGCGACAGCGGCACGACCACGCTCGCGGGCGCGGTCGGCGGATCTGGGGCTGCAGGCGAGGCGCTGGCCAGCCTGACCACCGACGGAGCGGGCACGACGGCAATCAACGGCGGCAGCGTTCGTACGACCGGTGCGCAGACCTACGGCGACGCGGTGGCGCTGGGTGGCAATACGACGCTCACCGGGGTTGGCATCACGCTGGGCGGCACGGTAAAGTCTGATGGCACGGCGCGCGCGCTGACCGTCAACGACAGCGGCACCACGACGCTTGGCAGCGCAGTTGGCGGTTCCTCCGTTGGCGAGGAACTGGCCAGCCTCGCCACCGACGCCGCGGGCAGCACGGCGATCAACGGCGGCAGCGTGCGCACGAGCGGCGAGCAGACCTACGGCGATGCGATGACGCTGGGCGCGAGCACCATGCTCGCGGGCAGCACGGTCACCACGCAGGGCATGGTCACGGGCAACGCGAACGCACTCACCGTCAGCGGCAACGCGGTGCTGGGCGATGCCACAGCCGACACCGTCACCGGCTTGAGCAGCCTGTCGGTCAGCGGGACCACGTTCATCCGGACCAACATAGTCACGACGACCGGCGCACAAACCTTCAGCGGCGCCGTCACGCTCGGCACCGACGTCGCGCTCGCCGGCGTCGGGGTCACACTGGCCGACACGCTCCGCTCGGATGGCACCCAACGCGCGCTGGTGATCCATGACAGCGGTACCACCACACTTGCCGGGGCGGTGGGCGGCGCCGGCTCAGCGGGGCAAGCGCTGAGCACCCTGACAACCGACGCGGCAGGCGCCACCACCATCAGCGGCGGCAGCGTACGCACCAGCGGCAGTCAGACCTATGGCGATGCCGTGATGCTCGGTGCTGACACGCAGATGTCTGCCGGGAGCATCGCTGCGCTGGGCGTCATCGGTGCGACGGGAGGCGGTGGGCGCGCACTCCGGCTCGACGTCGGCTCCGGCGATGTCGCGCTCGCTGCGGCGGTGGGTACGGGGCAGGGATTGAGGTCTCTCGAAATCACCGCCGGACGGCTCAGTACCCAGGCTCTCGCCGTGGCCGGTCCTATCGCGCTGTCGATCGGGACCCGTGGTGATGTCGACGGAGCCATCACTGGTTCGGGCGCCTCGCTGCGAAAGACCGGGCCGGGCACGCTCAGTCTGAACGCTGCGGGCTCCTATGCGGGCGCAACGGCGATCGAAGCGGGAACCTTGTCCCTGACGAAGGATGGCGCGCTGGGCGGTGGCGGAGGCATCTCGGTGGCGGCAGGCGCCGTTCTTGATTTGCAGAACACCGATCTCGTGGGCAACGCCATCAGTGTCGATGGTGGAACGCTTGCGATCTCACGGGGCGTCAGCACGGTTTCCGGCCCGGTTCGGCTCACCGCGAACAGCCTGTTTGACGTGCAGGGCGAGCGTCTCAAAGTGTCTGGCCCGATCGATGCGGGCGACAAGGGCCTGGTCCTCCAAGGATCGGGCGCGTTTGAGTTCGTCAGCGATTCCAACCGCTTGTCTTCGCTGGCGACGCAAGGGCTCGTCGGACCGATCGAGGTGGCCAACTTGACGCCCCTCACGATCGGCGCGGTGGACATCGGCGGCACCCGGTACGCAGGGCTTGGCAGCGCCAGATCGATCACTCTGAGGAACCAGGGCGAGCTGACGCTGTCCCCGGGTGCCACGGTTCAGACCGATCACGGCCCGATCGTCATCGAAGTGGGCAGCTTGAACAACCTTGCGGGTGCGGATGCGCTGCGCGCAGGCGGCTCCCATGCGTGGCAGCTATGGAGCGTGAACCCGGCTCCTTTCGATACCGTGTCCGGCGACAAGGTAGGGGGCCTGCGAAAGGACTTCGTCCAATACGACGCGCAGTACGCAGTGACGCAAACAATGGGTAGCGGAAATGCGCTGCTGTACCGGTTCGCGCCCGCGTTGACCGTGGCCCTCGTCGGCTCGGTGAACAAACGGTATGACGCCACCGCCGATGCCACCCTGGTCGAAAGGAACTACGCGATCAGCGGTGAAGTCAACGGCGACTCGCGAGTACTGGGGCGGTTCGAGAAGGGCGTATTCACCAGCAACGGCAGCGGCGCTGCGCCTCAGAACGCCGGCGTCGAAAAGGTGGTCACGGTGGCCGGACTCACCATCACAGCGACAACGGCTGGCGATGACAAGCCCGTATACGGGTATCGGATCATCTCGCCGGGCGGGCAGGCCGCCGGCGACATGCGTGCCTTCACCGCCAGTGCGGCGATCGGCAGCATCGATCCCGCACCGCTGGACCTCACGCTGAGCAAGGTCTACGACGGCAGCAGCCGGATCGATCCGTCGAACACCTACGAATTGACCGGAATGGTTGCGTCGGAACTCGCGCCCAGGATCACAGGGGGTGTTGCCAGCGTCGCGAATCCACGAGCAGGTAGCTACAAGAGCACCTACCTGGAGTTGTCCGCGCCAACACTCACGCTGAGCGATCCGAACTACACCCTGCGGGGTGGTTCAGTCGACGTCACGATCCAGAAAGCCCCGCTGGGTGTGACTGCCGAAGGCAATTACAGCGGCTCGACCGAAATCAAGCCGAATGCATTCACCGTCGTGGGACTGGTGGCCAATGAGACCTTGACGGAATTGGAGAAGTTCCTGGTGAATGTTCGCGAGGTGTCGGCCAACGACGTCAATTTCGTGACCGAACTCTTCAAGGCGCCGGGAGGTGGCACGGCAGATCTCTCCAACTACCGTCTGACCTTGGCTCCGAACAAGGAGTTGGGCACGACTCAGAACACGGTCCGGATCAAATCGCTGTCGACATTGATCGTCGACGTGCCGGCGAAGCCGGTCATCGGTGCGTCACCTCGCCCTGAGACGGCGGCCTCTGCCCCGCCCCCCGCGCCCGCGATGGTGACGACGCCTGGGCCTGCTGCTTCACCCGCGGCGCCCGTTGAAACCACCGCTGCCGCGACTCCTTCTTCCAGCACCACCTCGCCCGCGACAGCGACCGCCAATGCACCGGAGGTGACCGCTGGCACCGAATCCGTCGCGCCGCAAGCTGCGGGGTCGCCTGCGTCAAGCGGCACCACCACTGCAGCCGACTCGCAGGCCGCCGTGGACACGCCGGCCACTGCGCGCGCGGAGCCTTCCAGCGGCAGCGGGCAAGCCGCCGCGGAGTCAAGCGCGACGACCGCGCCCGCGGCAGCGGCCGGTGCAAACGCCCCGGCAGCTTCGGCACGCGCCCCGGACCTCACCCCTGGGGTGCGCGTCTCGGTCATCGCGCAGCCGGCGACGGGAACCGCCGGGCTCGTCGCAGTGGTCGTGCCGCAAGGGGTGACCAAGGCCGGCACCCCAGTGGTTCTCAGCCTGCCCGAGACCATCGTGCCTCAGGCCCCGGCGGGCAGCAGCGCAAGCATGAATGTGACGCTCACGAATGACCGCCCGCTGCCGAACTGGATCCGGTTTGACGCTCAGCAAAAGGTGCTGGTGATCGAATCGACTGCAGCGACTTCGCTGCCCGTGACTGTCGTACTGACGATAGGCGGGCAGCGGACCAGTATTGTCGTGACGGAATCTACAACTGCTTCGCGGTGAGGAAAGCAGTTCGCTCATGCCTCCTCCTGTTCGAAAAATCTTGAAGGCTTTTCAATTGAAACGAAGAATGTCCTACAGGCCTCGAGCCGTGACGCTCATTTCTGCCTGCTGTCTGACATTACTGGCGGATTCGATTCACGCGCAGGTGGATGCTGGTTCATTGCAGCAGCAGATCGACCGGGAGCAGCAATTTCGACTTCCCCGGTTGCTGCCGCCGGCTGAAACCAAGCGTCCGCAGGTGCAGCCGGCAACCACCGGTCCACGGATCACGGTCAGACAGTTCAAGATCGTCGGCAACACATTCATTTCAACCGCTCAACTCGAGCGCTTGGTGGCCGTCTACCTCAATCGACCACTGTCGTTCGGTGAACTCGAAGAGGTTGCTGCCCGTGTTGCTGAGAATTACCGAGCGCAGGGCTGGACAGTCAGGGTATTTTTGCCTGAGCAGAATGTGGTGAATGGTGTGGTGACGGTTCAAGTCATCGAAGCCGTGCTGGGTGCGGTCCGCATCGAGGGCCCTGTGGCCAGACCGAGCTCTCTCGCGTCGATCAGAAGAATCGTCGAAGCCAGTCAGCCCGCTGGCGCATTCATGGCGACAAGGGGAATCGATCGTGGCCTGCTTCTCGCCAATGATATTTCCGGTGTTTATGTGTCCGGGAACTTGGTCGAAGGCGAGAAGGAAGCCGAGACCGACTTGCTGCTGAAGACGCTCGAAAAGCCTTTTCTCGAGAGCATTGTCAACTACGAAAATTCAGGCTCCTATGCCACCGGGCCCAATCGTGCTGCGGCGACTCTCAGCATCAACAATTTCTTGAACCCGGGAATCACACTCAATTCCCAGTTGGCTCATACCTCAGGTAGTATTTATGGTCGGCTTGGCGCTGCGATGCCAGTGGGTCTGCAGGGATTGCGATTCGACGTGAGTGCTTCCCGACTCAATTATGGAATCGTCAATCTCCCGAAGGAGTTCGATGCCAGTGGAATTTCAACGACTATTGGGTTGGACCTGAGCTATCCCGTGATTCGATCACGCACGCGCAACATGTATCTGAATCTCGCGGCCGATCAGAAAAAATTCACCAACTTTGCGCTTGGTAATCTTTCTTCCAAATATCTGAGTCAGACACTTTCTCTCGGGATTTCTGGAAATCGGGAAACTGAACTTTTCGAGCAAACCGGGGCAACGGCGGCTAACGTCACGCTGTTGTCTGGTTTCCTAAACATGAGTGGCTCACCGAACGAAGAAACATTGCGGACGGATTCAAACCCTGCCGGCAGATTTTACAAGATCCGTTTCAACCTGAGTCATGAGCAGTCCCTCAGTGAGGTGATTTCCGCGTATGCGGCGGTATCGGGTCAGTGGGCCAAAAAAAATCTGGACTCCTCCGAAAAATTCTCACTCGGAGGATCCGGAGGGCTCAGAGCGTATGGCAGCGGTGAAGCCTCTGGTGCGATCGGTCAAATGGCCAACTTGGAACTGCGCTGGCGCGCCATCCCCGCCGTCACGTTGACTGGCTTCTACGACATCGGTTCAGTGACGATCAATGTCAACAATGATTTCCGAGGCGCTCCCTTGCTGAACCGCTATTCGCTCCGGGGCGGCGGTGTCTCGGCGAGTTGGACGGTTGCCAAGGGCATTTCTCTTCGGGCGACGTGGGCCAGACGCACCGGCCAGAATCCCAACGCGAACATCGAGACCGGCAAGGACCAAGACGGGTCGCTGGTACTCAATCGTCTCTGGTTGAGTGCCAACGCGTCGTTCTGATCGCCCGTGTTGGGAACCGACGGCAGTTCTTGGGCCTGCCCAGTGGCAACTTCCGCCCGCCCTGCGGGCTTCGTGAAGGCTATTCCGGCTCGATGCCCGCCTTGCGCGCCAATTGCTGGATGCTGGACACCTCGCGCTGCACCCAGGCGTCGAACTCCGATGGGGTTGCGAGCCACGGTGAGGCCAGGAAGTTCCCGATCTTCTGGCGGACCTCAGGCGTCTGCAGCGCGGTTCTGACCGCTGCGTTGAGTTGCTGCGTGATGGCTGGCGGCAGGTTGGCCGGGCCGAAAAGTCCCCACCAGCCGCGCACCTCGATTCCCGGGAAGCCCTGCTCCGCGAGCGTGGGTACCTCGGGCAGGAAAGGCGAGCGTTCGGCGGCGAGCACGCCGACGAAATTCATCCGCCCGCTACCGCGGAAGGGCAGCACGGAGGCCATGGTGGTGACGGCGAAATTGACATGGCCACCCGCCACGTCCGTCACTGCCGGTCCGGTGCCTTTGTACGGCAGTTGCTGCATCTTCAGGCCGGTGGCGTCGCTGAGCTGTTGCACGGCCAAGCGGATCGACGACTCCGCGGTGGCGAAGTTCAAGGCCTTGGGGTCGCGCCTTCCCAGATCCACCAGGTCCTTCAGCGACTTGACACCGCTGGAGGTGCCCGCCACGAACACCAGCGGTGAAGTGGCCAGCGGCGCGATGGGTGTGAAGTCCTTCAGTGTGTCGTAGGGCAGCTTGCGGAACAAGGCCGGGTTGGTCGTGTGCGCGTTCTGCGTGATCATGATCGTGTAGCCGTCGGGCGCGCTCTTGAGCAGGGCGTCCGATCCGATCTGCCCACTGGCGCCGGCCTTGTTCTCGGGCACCACGGACTGTTTCAGGATGGCGCCCAGTGCTTCGGCGATCACGCGGCCGATGCCGTCGGTGCCGCCGCCCGGCGCCGAGGCGATGATCAGCTTGACGGGCTTGGCGGGGTAGCCCTGGGCCATGGCGCTGGCGGCAGCGCCGAGGGCCATGCCCAGGAGGCTCAGGCTGAGGAAGGTCTTGCGCTTCATCTTGTTCGTCCTCAAAAACGGGGCAACACCAGCACCATGGCGTCGGTGGTTTCGGTCGCGCTCATCACGGGTGCCTCGCCGCGGGCCAGCAGCGCAGCGTCCCACCTCGCCCAGGGCTCGCCGCTGGAGAACGTACCCGTCCCTTCGTTGAAGAACACGATCCGTTCCTGGGGCAACACGGGCAGCGCGTAGGAGGCGCCAGCCTCCAGCTTGATGCAGCCGATGCGGATGTCGCGTTCGCTGAAGCTGCCGAGTTCCTTGGTGCTGGCGCCTGGCTGGCCGTCCACAGGCTGCCAGGGGATGTTGGCTGCCCGGAAATGCACCGGATCCGTCAGGCGTGGCCGGGGGTATTCGATGCGACGGCCGTTCGTGTGCTCCCAGATCGCCTCGTAGGCGTCCTGGTTGACCCGGCCGCCTTCCGGCGTGCGCTCACGACGAAAGACGCCGTCCTCGAATCGGCCGTGCGCTTCTAGTTCCTTCTGCGCCTCGCGTGCCTGACGCTGACTCATGTAGCCGTTGCCCGAGGCGCCGCCGAACTGGATCACCATCGCCAGGCTGGATTGGCCCAGGAGTTCCTGGTCCTGCGGGCCGTAGTGCACGCCCTCGGGGAAATAGGCGATGTCACCGACCTCGATGTTCTGGCGCGGGCCGTAGTTGGTGGAGCCCTCCAGCGTGATGCGGATTTGGTCGAAGTTGTGGCGGTGGCGCGGGGACTTGAAACTGATGTCGGTGTCCGCCAGCACGAGCGAAAAGTTCGTCAGCGAGCCGTCCGTGCCGGCCAGCAGTTCCTTGAAGGTCAGCTTGCCGCCGCGCAGGGTGCGCACGGGGCCCCATGGGGTGGTTTCTGCGTGGGCGATGTTCATGGGCGCTCCGGGGTTCAAGCAGGGAAGGCCGTGCCGCCGGGCGGCGTCAGGCCTGGGAACACAGGGTGGGTGAGTACCAGGATCTCGCTGCCGGCCTGCGCTTGCAGGCTGGCGTGCTCGGCCGGTTCGAGGTGCAGGGCGTCGCCGGGCGCATAGCGCCCATTCGATGCGCCCTGAGAGCAGGCGCCGGCGCCCGACTGCACCCAGGCCGTCAGCGGGCCGGTCAGCGGCATTTGTGCCCCGGCGTCGAGACCGAAGAGAACGCAGCCCACGGTCTGGAGGCCGAAGTCCCACAGGCGCTTGTGCCGCACGCCCGGCAAAGTGGGGTGAGCCAGCCAGTCGAATGCATCGGGATGCACGAGCATCGGGCGTTCGAAGCGTCGGCGCGCGTAGCGCACCTTGCGGCCGGAGGCCTGCTCCCAGGCGGCCTCGAAGCCGTCCTGCCCGGTCCCGGCAGCGTCAGTGCCCGAGAAGTAGCGTCCGCCGCTGAACCGGCCTGACTTGTTCAGGGCAGCAACTGCCGCCGTGCGCTGGATCTCACCGACGTAGCCGGCACCGCCCGGCGCGCCGATCTGCAGCACGAGCTGCGCAGTGTCCTCGGCCGAGGTCTGCGGGCCATAGGGCGTGCTCTCGGGAAAGTAGCCGATCGTGCCGGGATGCATCGTGCCGTCTTCGCCGAAGGCAAAGGTGCCGCGCAACTGCAGCCGTACCTGGTCGAAGTTGTGGAAATGGCGCGGGGAGAAGAAGTCGCTGGCGCTCAGGACCCAGCGCAGGTAGAAATTGCCGGGCTGCCCGGGCACGCCCTGACCCAGGTCCTTGTAGCGGAAAGTGCCCACGCGGTGGTTCTCGCCACGGGTGTGGATGGGTGCATCCTCGAAGGAGAAGAATTGCATGGGGGGCCGCGTTGTTGCGCCGATTATTGGCGCATGTGGGCCGGATGGGAAGGGCCGGCCGGTGCAGCAGGGCGGGTCGGCAGCGCGTGGACGATGTCCTGACCGGCGTCGACCCGGGTCAAGATGTCCGACCTGAGTTCATCAACGCCGCTGGGTGAAGCCAGACCGGGTGCTGTCGGGGTGACCTGTTCCCTTGCGCGGGGCTGCGGTGCTTGCAGGGCTGCAAGCTGGCGGAGGGGGCGTCTGTCAAGTTCTTTTGTAAATCAATGCCTTGCGTGGGGTTGATTCGCTGTCCCCCGGCCATCCCCCGAGCAATGTCTCTTTGCCTCTCCATTCCCGGTCGAGGCCGGTCGAGTCAGATCTCACCGGAAACTCCGTAGCGCTGTGGGTCCCAACTGCCATTGACGTCCCCGCGAAGGACGCCGATGAGGTTGACTTCGATGGCGTCAGGCGGGGTCACCTCAGCGGTCACGGGGCCGGGAATGCCCGGATTCAGGATCGATGGAAGTGCGTTGTCGCCTTCTTCGACGAAGACCCAGGACGGCTTGGGAGCCTGAAGCCCGACGGCGTGCCGCAGGACTCCGAGGGCGTCGGCTAGGCTCACAGTGCCCGAGCCGTCGAAGTCGGCGGCCAGCGACTGGAAGCGCGACGCGGCTGGGACATTTGCGCCCGCTGGTTGACCCGAGATCATCTTCAAGATGGACACGGCGTCCTGCAGCGTTACTGCCTGTGCGGCGGCCGACTCCTCAGCCGGCGTCACGGCTTTTTGAGCCGAGAGGGTCAGAGAAGCGCTGGCGATGCCTTGCAGGGTGCCGTAACCATCTGGGCCGGTTCGTGTCTGCTTGGCTCCATCGCCTGTCTGGATGGCGGCGCCCGGAATCGGAGCCTCGCCCGTCCAGAATCTGGCTGTGATGTTCGCCTGTAGGCCCTCAACCGGTCCCGATTGGTCTGAGATCAATACAGTTGAACCCCCGGTCGAATCAACGGTTGTAACCACCGCGCGTATCGCAGCGCCGAGCATGCCGTCGCCTGTGGGTATGGCGAAGACCGATTTGTTCGCACTAGGAATGTCGGTCCAGATGGTCTCGTCATTCTCAGCGGAGCCGAGCTGCCACTGCCACGAGCTTGGTGTCACTGGGCCATCGGCGTCTAGCAGGTTCGTAACGGTCGCTGATAACAGCGACCCGATGATCGGCGCTCCCGTGACTTGTATCGTGCCGGTGGACTCGTCGTCGACGTTGGCGATCGTCTGTGCCGCGCCCTCGAAGGCGGTCGTTCCGCCCAGTGCATCGATGGTGGTGGCCACCACACGCACTTGCTTGCCCACGAAGCTCTGGTCCCCGGGGATGGCCAGTGATGCGGCCG
>CAIRBF010000474.1 GCA_903876715.1 uncultured beta proteobacterium | reverse complement strand
TGAGGATGTCGAGGATGGGGTCCAGCGGCTCGAAGGCCTCGTCGATGCGCTGCACCATCTCGACGAAGGCCGGCCCGAGCAGCTTGCCGAGGTCGATGTAGGTGTCGGTGATCTCGAAGTGGAAGTCACCGTCGCCGATGCTCAGGCCGGTGCTGGAGTTCCAGGCCAGGTCGACCGCGCCGCCGTCGTCGGCGTAGTAGCCGGTGCTCATCTCCAGGCCGATGCCGAGGTTGGAGGCGAGGTCCAGGTCCAGCCTGGCCTTGGCCTCGGCGGTGACGGTGACCCCGGCGCCCGACAGCAGGCCGCCGCTGGTGCTGGCGAGCACGCCGTTGCCCAGGTCCACCGCGATCGCGGCGTGGAGTTCGCGGTTGGCGATGGCCTCCTCTTCGGTGACGCCGCTGCCGGCCACGATCTCGCCGTCGGTCAGGTCGGTGAGCGCGAAGTTCAGCGGCCCGATGTCGAGCTCGAGCGAGCTGCCGGGGCTGAAGCCGACGCCGACGCTGGCTTCGAGCTCCTTGCCGCTGCTGTGGGTGGTGCCCTGGACGAAGAAGCCGGCCGAGGGCGAGTAGCCGAAGCCCACGCGCAGGTCGAAGTCGGCCACCAGGTCGATGCCGCCCGTGGTGTCGATGGCGATGCCCAGGTCGTCCAGGCCGAGGTCGAGCTCGCTGCCGTCGAGCGTGTCCTGGAACAGGCCGCCGACGTTGAACTCGATGACCAGGTTCTCGAAGTTCTCGTCGCTGAAGGCCGCGCCGGTGAACAACTCGCCGACGTCGGTGTTCCAGTAGTCGTGGTGAGCGCTGCCCGAGACGCCGATGTCCGCCGGGTCCAGCGCGATGTCGCCGATCCTGAACGTGAAGCTGCCCGAGAGCGCGGCGGCCAGGGCTGGGTTGGCGGCGATGCTGTCGAAGGCCGTGTCCAGGGCGAGGTAGATCTCGCCGAGTTGGTCCATCCCGACCAGGGTTTCCAGGACGTCGCGCAGTTCCTTGAGGAAGCCACCATCCTGCGCAAGGTCGAGATCGGCGATCACCGGCAGACCGCCGATCAGGTCGGACTCGAGGACCGTGATCAGCCCGTTCACGAACGCCAGCGCACCTTCAAGCCATCCGCTGAGCCCCAGATCCCCGAGATCGAAGATCTCGTCGAGGTTGCCGTCGAAACTGGCGTCGGCGTCGAAGGTCACGGTCGGCGACAGGTCCAGCTCGGCGGTGACCGTCACGGTGCCGACCGAGTCGGGCAGCGGGGTGACGTACAGCGGCAGGTCCGCCTCGAAATAGGCGGAGCCGCCCAGCCCGGCGCCGGGCGTGGCGTTGAAGGTGATGCTCGCAGGAGCGGCCGAGCCCTCGGCGTCGGTGAGGGAGATGCTGAACGGGTCGCCTGACTTGCCGATCGAGACCCCGACCAGGCCACCGAGAGACGCGCCGAGCACGGCGCTGCCCGTTGTCGTGATGCCCAACGTCAGCGCCGCCGACATGTCGTCCACGTCGAAGATCGGCGCCATGGTGCCGAAGTCGAAGCCGATGCTGGTCTCGAAGCTGCCGCCCAGCGCGAGCGAGATCACGCCCTCGCTCTCGATCTCGAGCAACGAGCTCGCCGGGGTGGAATCCAGGTCCAGGCCGCCGAGGTCGAGGTCGTAGCGGAAGGTCGCCGGGTAGAGCGTGAAGTCGAGGTCGAAGATCAGTCGCGGCGCGGTGCCGAAGTCGATGCTCGGGATGTCGACGTTCAGCGTCAGGCCAGGGATCTTGGGTGTCGTGCCGTCGGCCTCGAGGAACAGGCCTTCGAGCAACTGCGACAGGCCGTCCAGGCCGAAGGGGATGTCGTCCAGCCAGTCGACCAGGCCGTCCAGCGTCAGGTTCAGCGCGCTCAGGTCCGGGGCCAGTCCGCTGCCGCCCGGGTGCGCGGTGTCGAAGGCCAGGTCGAGGTCGCCGAGGAAGACGCCGAGGTGGGCCGACCAGGCGCCGAGCCGGGTCATGAAGTCGAGCTCGAAGTCGCTGTCGCCGCCGCTGCGGCCGTCCCAGGCGAGGTGGATGCGGTTGAACTCCCACTGGATCTGCTGCAGCCGGCCGGCCAGGTCCAGGTCGAGCGCGGGCAGCGCCAGGTCCAGGGCCTGCAGCTCGGGCAGCGCCGCGTCGAGGTCGGCCGCGAAGTCGGTGCGCCAGGTGCCCAGGTCGGCGAGTTCGAGCGCCAGGTCGGGCAGGCTGAAATCGGCCACCATCTGCCCGAACTCGAACAGGTCGCCCAGCGTCACCCCGGCCAGCGGGATGGGCAGGTTCCAGAGGTCCGAGTCTTCCAGCTGGGCCAGCAGTAGGTTCAGCAGGTCGGGCAGGTCGTCCCAGGAAAAGTCCGCGAAGTCGCCGGAGAGGATCTCCTCGAGCTTGATGCTGGGCTCGACCGAGAAGCTCCACTGGCCGTCGACCAGGCCCGCGCTCAGGTCCAGGTAGGGGACGTCGGCGCTGACGGGCGCGATGTCGGGGTTGCCTGGCTCCAGGTTCAGCGGATCGGTCGAGTAGTCGGCCGGGTCGATGCCCAGGCCCGCGTTCAGCAGGTCGGGCGTGACGGCGAGCTGGAAGATGCCGTCCAGCGTCGGGGGGACGGTGAAGCCGTGGTCCAGGACATCGGCCAGGTTGGCGTCGGCCAGCTCCGACAGGTAGATGCGGCCGTCGTCAGCGCCCGTGGCTGGGTCGTTCAGGGTGAGCGCCCACTGCGCCTGCCCGTGCGCCTGGCCCTCCACCACCTGCAGCGACACCGGCCCGATGGCGGCGCCGCCGTCGAGCGTGGCGTCGATCGTGACCGTACCCGACAGCAGCGGGTCGCTGCTGTCCTGCTCCTTGATGTACAGGCGATCGGCCAGCGACAGGGATTCGAGCGAGTGGCCGGTGATCTGGGGCTGCCCCGACCCGTTGGTCTGGGCCGCCACGCCCCACAGGCCCAGCACGAGGGGGGCGACGGAGGTGGACTCGGTGTTGATCGTGGCGCCGGTCGCGCTGCTGGTCGTGGTGACGGTGGCGGAGACCGATGCGACGCTGAAGGTGCCGGTGCCGGTGGTCAGGTCGGTCAGCACGAGGCGGCTGTCGGTCATGGCGGCGGAGAGCTTGGGGGAGGCCGCGTTCAGCACCGCGAGCAGCCCGCCGACCGTGGCCGTGGTGCCGAGGCCAGAGATGCCGTCCAGGTCGACGTTGACGGTGGTGCCGTCGCGCATCGTGAAGCGCAGGTCGGCGCCCGGCAGCAGGCCCTGCGTCGTCAACCCGACCCCGCTGTTGATCTCGGTCAGCAGCGTCGTCGACGTCACCGGGTCGACCTGCGCCGAGGAGCTGATCGCCACGCCGCCGGTGATGCTGAAGTCCAGCGCCGCGCTCACCGTGGCCGAGGCCTCGGCCTGGATGTTCAGCGGCAGGTCGGCGGGCAGCAGGCCCGCGGAATCGAACGCCACCGTCTCGCTGAAGCTCGCCGAGTAGGGCACCGTCCATTCCAGGGCCTCGGCCACCGGGTTCCAGGTCAGCGCGAAGGTGGTCTGCAGGGCAGCCGGTGTCGCGGGCAGGCCGAAGTGCCCGGCGATGCGCTCTAACAGGTCGAGGATGCCGTTGAACTGCCAGGCGCCGTGGTCGTCCCGCAAGTCGTCGAGCAGGTCGGCCCAGCCGGCGCCCAGGTCCAGCACCGCGCCCAGGTCCAGGTCGACCAGCGGCAGCGTGAAGCCCTCGCCGAATTGCGGCAGCCAGTCGCCGACGCCGCCGAGCCAAGCGCCCAGGTCGTCCAGGCTGATCTCGCCGAGCTGGGCGAAGTCGAAGGCCGTGCTGCCGACCGTGAGCTCCGGGAAGTCGAACTCCAGGCTGCCGAGGTCGAAGCCGTCCAGCGCCTCCAGGCTCAGCGTCAGTGCCGAGCCCACGGGCAGGTTGAAGCCGCCGATGCCCAGGGTGAACGGAATGTCCACCGACAGATCAGGAACGAGGCCCCCGCCATGCGGCAGGCCGAAGGAGAAGAGCTCGTCGACGGCCAGGCTGTTCAGCGTGCCCAGCGGCAGGTAGCCGCCCGCGCCCTCGATCAGGTCGAGCTCGACGCACAGGTCCATCTCGACCGCGACGTCGGCGGCCCCGAGGTCGATCACGCCGAAACCGGCCTGCACGTCCTCGACGGTGGCGCTGGCTTCGGCGCACACGCGCAGGCCGTCGGTGTCGAAGACGACGGCCTCGTCCGCGGCCAGGCCCGGCGTCAGGTCGATGCCCACGCGCAGCGTGCCCGACACGCCGGCCTCCACGTCCAACTCGAGCGCGCCCAACCGCAGCCCCTGGTCGGCCAGCGAGGACGCGGAAGCGTCCTCGGACGGTGTCTGACCGACGTCGAGCGTGTAGTCGACCAGCGTCGTGCTCGCCGCCAGCGGGATCTCGAACCAGACCACCTGGTGGCCGTCGGCCATGGTCTGCAGCGTGTGCACGACCGTGGCCGGATCGAAGGTGCCCCCGCTGGCGATGGCGCTCTCGAGCAGGGCCTGGACCTGGCTGGCGGTCTGCGCCGCACCGACCGCCAGCGCCTGCAGCGGTTGCGCCAGGCCCTCCAGCAGCGTCTGGCCGGCCTCGACGAGCGTCGCCAGCGGCTGCTGCAGGCCCACCATCTCGGCCAGCATGGCATTGGCCACCGGGGTGGCGAGGCTGCCGCCTGTGGCAGGCAACTCGGCTGCGTGCGATGCCTCGGAGACCCGCTGCGCGAGCACAGTGAAGCCCTGGAACAGCGCGTTGACCTGGGCGGCCGAGAGGGTTCCGGTATACGTGGCGGGCATGGAAAGTCCCTTGCGAAGGCCACGACGACGGCGCGCCGAGGCAGTGAACGCTTGCTCCCTGGGCGTCCGGGTGGCCGCCGGCCCCAGTAGTCGCGTCGCGAGTGGGGCTTTCGAGGGACTATATCGGCAGGTCTTGAGTGTGCTCAAGCAAAAAATGGAGTAACTCACACGGCGCAGGCGTTGGCGCGGTCGGGGTGAGGTGCAGCGGTCTGCCCGCCACAGCGCGGCGCGGGCCGGCGGGGATGACCGACAATCCGTGTTCATGCTCTGCCAGCGCACTCTCAAATCCGTCGTCCACGCCGTCGGCGTGGGCGTGCACAGCGGCCAGAAGGTCGCGCTGACGCTGCGTCCGGCACCGCCGGATGCGGGCATCACCTTCCGCCGCACCGACCTGGCCGAGCCGGTCGACATCGCCATCGACACTCAGGCCGTGTGCGACACGCGCATGGCCTCCACCGTCAGCCCGGGTGGCGACCCGGCGGCGCCGAAGGTGCAGACGATCGAGCACCTGATGTCGGCCTGCGCGGGCCTCGGGCTGGACAATCTCGTCATCGACATCGACGGCGAGGAGGTGCCCATCCTCGACGGGTCGGCCGCCACCTTCGTCTACCTGCTGCAGAGCGCCGGCATCGAGGTGCAGGCGGCGCCGAAGCGCTTCCTGCGCGTGCGCCGCGCGGTGGAAGTGCGCGAGGGCGAGGGCGCGACGCTGAAGTGGGCGCGCCTGGAGCCGCACCACGGCTACAAGCTCAGCTTCGAGATCGACTTCAGCCACCCGGCACTGGACGCCACCGGCCAGCGTGTGAGCTTCGACATGGGCTCGGGGCGCTACAAGACCGACATCGCCCGCGCCCGCACCTTCGGCTTCACCAAGGACGTCGAGACGCTGCGCTCACGCGGGCTGGGCTTGGGCGGCAGCCTGGACAACGTCATCGTCGTCGACGACTACCGGGTGCTCAACGCCGACGGGCTGCGCTACGACGACGAGTTCGCCAAGCACAAGATCCTGGACGCCATCGGTGACTTGCACATCCTCGGCCGACCGTTGTTGGCGCACTACGTCGCCTACCGCAGCGGCCACGCGCTGAACAACCGCCTGCTGCGCGCGCTGCTGGCCGACGTCACGGCCTGGGAGATCGTCACCTTCGACGACGAAGCCCGGGCACCAGCCGGCCTGGCGGCGCTGGCGCCGGCCTGGTAGTGGCGCGGCGCCAGGCAGCCCCATGGTCATCTTTCGCCTCGTCTTCGGCCTGCTGTTGCTGGCGGGGCTGCTCTGCTTTGCCTTGTACCTCGCCTCGGGCAACGTGGCCTGGCGTCGGCGCGGGCTGGTGATCGTCAAATGGACGGTGCTGGCAGCGCTCGGCTTCTTCGCGGTGCTGATCCTGGAGCGCCTGGGGCGGATGGTGTAGCAGGACGGCCGCCCTGCCCCGGACGTCGGGGTCCGCTGCGCCAGTGCTCGACACCGGCCCGGGAAGACGTCTTCGCCGAGAAGACGTCCGCCCAGGAGTTCCCTTCTGCCGAGCTGCCCTTGCAGCCGATCAGGCCACGCACCCTGCCGCCACTGCCGCCTGCGGCGACACGGGCACCGGCTCGGGAACGCGATAACCGTATCGCACAGCGGTAAGCTCGGCCAGGACGCTGACCGCGATCTCGGGCGGCGTGCGGGCGCCGTTCTTCAGGCCCACTGGGCCATGCAGGCGTGCCAGGGTCTCGGGCGCGAGGTCGAAGTGTTCGGTCAGGCGCTGCTTGCGCTTGGCCTGGTTGGCGCGCGAGCCGATGGCGCCGACGTAGAACGCCGGGCTGGCCAGCGCCTCCATCAGCGCCAGGTCGTCGAGCTTGGGGTCGTGCGTGAGCGCGATGATGGCGGTGTGGCCGTCCGGCCGCAGCTCACGCACGGCGTCGTCGGGCATGCCGCTGACGAGCCGCGCGCCTTCGGCGGCGAAGCCGACGGTGTACTCCTCGCGCGGGTCGCACACCAGGACCTCGTAACCCAGGGCGCCGGCCATCGGCGCCAGGTACTGCGTGAGCTGCCCGGCGCCGATCAGCAGCAGGCGCCAGCGCGGGCCATGGTGGGTGGTCAGGTGGGTCGCGGTCAGCTCGAGCTCGTCGGCGCTGCCGGCAAGCTCGAGCTCGACGTCGCCACTGGCGATCTCGAGCCGCCGGCGCACGCGCTCGCCACGCTCCAGTCGCTGCAGCAGCTCGGGCAGACGGGTGCGCGGCTCCACCGGCTCGAGCACGAGCTCGATCAGCCCGCCGCACGGCAGGCCGAAGCGGTGCGCCGCGTCGGCGTCGATGCCGTAGCGCACCACCTGCGGCCGCCCGGAGGCCAGCGCGCCCGACTTCGCCTTGTCGATCAGGTCGTCCTCGATGCAGCCACCGGAGACGCTGCCGGCCACCAGACCGTCGTCGCGGATGGCCACGCTCGAGCCCGGCGGGCGCGGCGCCGAGCCCCAGGTGCGGGTGATGGTGCCCAGTGCCACGGCATGCCCGGAATCACGCCAGGCCATGACCTGGCGCAGGATCTGCAGATCGATGTTGTCCATGATGTGCAAGCTTAGCCGTTCAGCGGCGCTTCGTGCGCTGCGGGGCGGCCGGGCTTGCCGCGCGTCAAGGCCGCGGGCGGGGCGCGACCCGACTGGGATGGCGCCTTTGTATCCATAGGTAAGGGTTTGCCGGGGGGGCCGCGGGTGGGCGGCGGGCCTAGCATCACGCGTCGAATTCGAGGCGGCGCGCGGCGGCATGGGCTCGCCGGCGCCACAGACAGGAGAGAGTTCCCATGACCACGATCACCCTCACGGTCAACGGCGCCAGCGTGACGCGCGACGTCGCGCCGCAGACGCTGCTGTCCGATTTCATCCGCGAGAACCTGCGCCTGACGGGCACCCACGTCGGCTGCGACACCGCGCAGTGCGGCGCCTGCACCGTCCACGTCGACGGCCGCGCCGTCAAGAGCTGCAACATGCTGGCCGCCCAGGCGGCCGGCAAGGCGGTGACGACGATCGAGGGCCTGGCCGCGGCCGACGGCACGCTGCACCCGATGCAGGCCGCCTTCCGCGCCTGCCACGGCCTGCAGTGCGGCTTCTGCACGCCGGGCATGGTGATGAGCGCGGTCGACCTGGTGAAGCACCACGGCTGCCACGGCGAGACGCAGGTGCGCGAGGCGCTGGAAGGCAACATCTGCCGCTGCACCGGCTACCACAACATCGTCAAGGCGGTCCAGCAGGGCGCCGCCGCCATGGCCGCCCAGGCCTGAGCCCGATCCCCACCGAATTCAACAGGTTCACCAGGAGTACCGCATGAACGCACGCCAAGGGTTCGTCGGCCAGTCCGTCGAGCGGCGCGAGGACGCCCGCTTCCTGACCGGCCAGGGCCAGTACACCGACGACATCACGCTGCCGGGGCAGACCTACGCAGCCTTCCTGCGCTCGCCGCACGCGCACGCACGCATCAAGTCGCTCGACACCGGCGCCGCCGCCAAGGCGCCCGGGGTGGTGGGCATCTTCACCGGCGAGCACTTCAAGGCCGTGGGCGGCCTGCCCTGCGGCTGGCTGATCAACAGCCTGGACGGCACGCCGATGAAGGAGCCCAAGCACCCGGTGCTGGCCGACGGCAAGGTGCGCTACGTCGGCGACCGCGTTGCCATGGTCGTGGCCGAGACGGTCGAGCAGGCGCGCGCCGCGGTCTCGCTGATCGACGTCGACTACGAGGTGCTGACCCCGGTGGTCGACACCGCCCGCGCCTTCGGCGCCGGCAGCGCCGTGCACGACGAGGCCCCCGACAACCAGTGCTACCACTGGGGCATCGGCGACAAGGCGGGCACCGAGGCCGCCTTCGCGCAGGCCGCGCACGTCACGACGCTGAAGTTCCGCAACAACCGCCTGATCCCGAACGCGATCGAGCCGCGCGCGGCCAACGCCAGCTACAGCGCCCACGACGACAGCTACACGCTGTACGTGGCCAACCAGAACCCGCACGTCGAGCGCCTGCTGATGTGCGCCTTCGTGCTCGGCATCCCCGAGCACAAGATGCGTGTCGTCGCGCCCGACGTCGGCGGCGGCTTCGGCAGCAAGATCTATCTGTACGGCGAAGAAACCGCGATGGTCTGGGCCAGCAAGCAGCTGCGCCGCCCGATCAAGTGGGCGGCCGAGCGCAGCGAGAGCTTCCTCTCCGACGCCCACGGCCGCGACCATGTCAGCCTGGCCGAGCTCGCGCTCGACAAGGACGGCCATTTCCTCGGCCTGCGCGCCACCACCACCGCGAACATGGGCGCCTACCTGTCCACGTTTGCGAGCTGCATCCCCACCATCCTGCACGCCACGCTGCTGGCGGGCCAGTACAAGACCCCCAAGATCTGGTGCGAGGTCAAGGCGGTGTTCACCAATACCGCGCCGGTGGACGCCTACCGCGGCGCCGGTCGGCCCGAGGCCACCTACCTGCTCGAGCGCATCGTCGAGACGGCGGCCACCGAGATGGGCCTCGACCCGGCCGAGATCCGCCGCCGCAACTTCATCACGCAGTTCCCCTACGCCACGCCGGTGGGGCTGACGTATGACATCGGCGACTACAACGCCACGCTCACGCGCGGCATCGAGCTCGCCGACGTCGCCGGTTTCGCGGCGCGCAAGGCGGCCAGCGCGGCCAAGGGCCTGAAGCGCGGCATCGGCTATGCCTGCTACATCGAGGCCTGCGGCATCGCGCCGTCGTCGGTGGCGGGCGCCCTGGGCGCGCGCGCCGGCCTGTTCGAGGCCGGCGAGGTGCGCGTGCACCCCACGGGCAAGGTCACCGTCTACACCGGCAGCCACAGCCATGGGCAGGGCCACGAGACCACCTTCGCGCAGGTCGTGGCCGACAAGCTCGGCATCCCGATGGAGGACATCGACATCCAGCACGGCGACACCGGCAAGGTGCTGTTCGGCATGGGCACCTACGGCAGCCGCTCGATCGCGGTCGGCGGCACGGCCATCGTCAAGGCCTTGGACAAGATCATCGCCAAGGGGCGCAAGATCGCCGCCCACTTGATGGAGGCCGCCGACACCGACGTCATCTTCGAGGGGGGGCAGTTCAAGGTCGCCGGCACTGACAAGGCCGTGCCCTTTGCCAGTGTCTCGCTCACCGCCTACGTGCCGCACAACTTCCCGCACGACAAGCTCGAGCCCGGCCTGAACGAGAACGCGTTCTACGACCCGAGCAACTTCACCTACCCGGCGGGCACCTACATCTGCGAGGTCGAGATCGACCCCGCGACGGGCCACACCCGGGTCGACCGCTTCACCGCCTGCGACGACTTCGGCAACGTGATCAACCCGATGATCGTCGAGGGCCAGGTGCACGGCGGGCTGGCGCAGGGCATCGGCCAGGCGCTGCTCGAGCACGGCGTCTACGACGAGGCCAGCGGCCAGTTGCTGACCGGCAGCTACATGGACTACGCGATGCCGCGGGCCGACGACGTGCCGAGCTTCGTCGTCGACTCCTCGCACGGCACGCCTTGCACGCACAACCCGCTGGGCGTCAAGGGCTGCGGCGAGGCCGGCGCCATCGGCTCGCCGCCGGCGGTGATCAACGCCATCTGCAACGCGCTGGGCGTCAAGGACGTACCGATGCCCGCGACCCCGTTCACCGTCTGGCAGGCCGCGCGCCAGGCCGCCTGAGCCCCGGGCAGGACAAGTAGGAGAACCCTCCATGCAAACCTTCGACTACAGCACCCCCTCGAGCCTGGCCGACGCGCGCGCCGCTGCCGCGGCCGGCGCCAAGCTGCTGGCCGGCGGGCAAAGCCTGCTGGCCGCGATGAAGCTCGGCCTGCAAGCCCCCGACGCGCTGGCCGACCTGTCCGGCCTGGCCGATCTGCGTGGCATCAGCGTGGCCGGCGGCGTCGTCAAGATCGGCGCCATGACCCCGCACGCCGCCGTGGCCGCCAGCGCCGACGTGCGCGCGGCGATCCCGGCGCTGGCCGCGCTGGCCGGCCACATCGGCGACCGCCAGGTGCGCAACCGCGGCACCATCGGCGGCAGCCTGGCCAACGCCGACCCGGCGGCCTGCTACCCGGCGGCCGTGCTGGGCCTGGGCGCCACGGTGCACACCGACCGCCGCAGCATCGCCGGTGACGACTTCTTCACCGGCCTGTACGGCACGGCGCTGGCCGAGGACGAGGTCATCACTGCGGTCAGCTTCCCGGTGCCGCAGGCCGCGGGCTGGCAGAAGTTCAAGCAGCCGGCCTCGCGCTTTTCCATCGTCGGCGTCTTCGTCAGCAAGGGCCCGCAGGGCGTGCGCGTGGCCGTCACCGGCGCCGGGCCCTGCGTCTTCCGCGCCAAGGCGCTGGAAGAGCGCCTGGCCGCGAATTGGTCCGCCGCGGCGCTGGCCGGCGCCAGCGTCAGCGCCGACGGCCTGAACAGCGACCTGCACGGCTCCGCCGAGTACCGCGCCGCGCTGATCCCGGTGCTGGCGGCACGGGCGGTGGGCTGAGCGCCCGGGGAGGCGGCATACTGCCGTCATGGACGCCGACCTCCCCACCTCGATCGAAGACACCGCCGCGCGCCTGCTGGCGCAGGACTACGTGGCCGACCGCCGGCTCGCCACCGTGGTGCACCTGGCCTTGCGGCTGCAGCGCCCGCTGTTCCTCGAAGGCGAGCCCGGCACGGGCAAGACCGAGATCGCGCGCACCGTAGCGGCCATGCTGGGGCGGCCCTTGATCCGCTTGCAGTGCTACGAGGGCCTGGATCTGGCGGGCGCAGCCTACGAGTGGAACTACGCGCGCCAGATGCTGGAGATCCGGCTCGCCGACGCGGCGCCGGGCTCCGGCCGCGCTGCGCTAGCGAGTGAACTCTTCAGCGAGCGCTTCCTGATCAAGCGCGCGCTGCTCGACGCCATCGACCCGACGCGCACGGTCGCGCCGGTGCTGCTGATCGACGAGCTCGACCGCGCCGACGAGCCCTTCGAGGCCTTCCTGCTCGAGGTGCTGTCCGACTGGCAGATCACCATTCCCGAGTACGGCACGGTGCGGGCGAAGCAGCCTCCCATCGTCGTCCTCACCAGCAACCGCACGCGCGAGATCCACGACGCGGTCAAGCGGCGCTGCCTGTACCACTGGGTGGGCTTCCCCGACGCCGCGCGCGAGACCGAGATCCTGCGCCGGCGCGTGCCCGGGGCGCCGCAGGCGCTCACGGCGCAGATCGTCGCCTTCGTGCAGCGCCTGCGCGGGGTGGAGCTGTACAAGCTGCCGGGCGTGGCCGAGACCATCGAGTGGACGCGCGCGCTGATGGAGCTCAACACCATCGTGCTCGACCCCGAGGTGGTGCAGAGCACGCTCGGACTGCTGCTGAAGTACCAGGACGACATCGCGCGCGTCGAGGGTGACGAAGTGATGCGCCTGCTGGACCAGATCCGCGCCGAGGCGGACTCGGGTGTCTGAGGCGCCGGGTCCAACGCCGGGGCCTGGGGCCGCGGGCCGGTCGGGCCTGCCCGGGCTCGGTGTGGGCCCGGGCGCCGACGGGCTCGCGGGCGGCTCGCCCCTGGGCTACGCCGCACTGGCCGGCGGGCGTGCCCACCGCCTGGCCGAAAACGTGATGCACTTCGCGCGCGTGCTGCGCCACGCCGGGCTGCCGGTGGGCAGCGACCGGGTGCAGCTCGCGCTGCAGGCGCTGCAGGTGGCAGGGCTGGAGTCGCGCGCCGACTTCCACGCCTCGCTGTGCGCCTGCCTGCTCGACCGCCACGAGCACCAGGAGCTGTTCGACCAGGCCTTCACGCTGTTCTGGCGCGACCCCGACCTGGCCGGGCGCATGCGCGCGCTGCTGCTGCCGCGCGTGAACACGCGCACGCCCCCGCCCGTGAAGGAGAACCGGCGCCTGGCCGACGCGATGTTCCCCTCGCAGCGCGAGGCGCCCTCGCGCGCGCCGCCACCCGAGGAACTCGAGATCGAGGCCACGCTCACCGCCAGTGCCTCGGAGCGCTTGCAGAAGGCCGATTTCGAGACCATGACGAGCGCGGAGTTCCGCGCCGCGCTGCGCCAGCTCGCGAGCCTGCGCGTGGCCAGATCG
>CAIRBF010000473.1 GCA_903876715.1 uncultured beta proteobacterium | reverse complement strand
GGCGATCAGCGAGTGGGTCACCACCTCCTGCGTGATCGGGTTGACCTTCCTGCGGGGGGACGACGCCTCCACGGCTGCCTGGGTGACGGTACTCATTCGGCTTCTCCCTGGGGGAGGTGGATGGAGACCACCAGATGCCCGTGCTCGGTCACGCGCGCCACGTCACCCGGGAAGATCACGGTGGTGGAGTTCGGCTCCTCGATCACCGCCGGACCCTCGACCGTGCTGCCGGGCGCCAGGCTGGGGCGCCACAGCACCCGCGCCTGCACCGGCCGTTCGTGGTCGGTGTAGACCACGGGCCGCAGTTGCTCCGGGCGCGGGCTCTCGGGAACGAAGGGCGCGGCCAGGAAGGCCTCGATGCCCGCGCCGTCCCGCGGCACCGTCACCGTGAGCCGCAGGTTGGCGACCTCGATCGTCTCGCCCTGGGCGGCGTGCCCGTAACGCATGTCGTGCAGCGCGTGGAAGGTGTCGGTGACCGCCGCGTCGGCGCCGACCAATGCCGCCGCCGAGGGCACCGGCACCGCGATCGTGTGTTCCTGGCCGCGGTAGCGCAGGTCGGCACCGAGCTGGAACACTGCCCGTTGCGGCTCGAGCCCGTCGGCCGCGAGCTGGCGATGTCCGGCGGCCATCAGCTCCTCGTACCCCGCGTGCACGCGCGCGCCGTCCAGCTTGCCGAGCACCCCGACGAGTGTGCGCACCCAGTCCTGTCGCCACGGCGCCAGCAGCATGCCCAGCGCCGAGAAGTTGCCCGGCAGCTTGGGGATCACCAGCGTCGGGATGTAGATCTCCTTGCACAACGCGGCCGCATGCACCGGGCCGGCGCCGCCGAAGGCGATCATCGCGGCCTCGCGCGGATCCACGCCCTTGCGCACCGAGACCGCGCGCACCGCCAGGGCCATGGCGGAATCGGCGATGCGCACCACGCCCAGCGCTGCCTCCTCGGTGGACAGGCCGCTGGGTGCGGCGATGCGCTGGTCCATCGCTGCGCGCGCGGCTGGCAGGTCGAGCGCCATGCCGCCGCCGAGGAAGCGCTGCGGGTTGAGCCGGCCGAGGATCAGGTTGGCGTCGGTGATCGTCGGCTCGTGGCCCCCGCGGCCGTAGCACACCGGGCCGGGGTCGGAGCCCGCGCTCTGCGGCCCGACGTGCACGCCGCCCGAACCGTCGCGCCAGGCGATGCTGCCGCCGCCAGTGCCGACCTCGACGATGGCGACGACCGGCAACTGCATCGGCTGGCCGGTGGCATAACCGCCGATGTAGTAGCCATCCTCGATGCCGGGCACGCCGTCGGTGATGAGTGTGGCCTTGGCGGTGGTGCCGCCCATGTCGAAGCCGATCGCCTGCCGGATGCCCAGCAGCTTCGCGACCGCGCCGGCCCCGATCATGCCGGCCACCGGCCCGGACTCCATCATCGACACCGGTTCGACTGCCGCATGGGCCAGCGACATGCTGCCGCCGTTGGAGCGCATGATGTGGATCGCGCCGTCGAAGCCGTGGTCCTCCAGGTGCCCCCGCAGCGTGCGCAGGTAGTGCGCCACGCGCGGCCCGACGTAGGCGTTGAGCACGGTGGTGGAGGTGCGCTCGTACTCGCGGAATTCGCGCAGGATCTCGTGCGACAGCGTCACGAACAGGTCGGGGAAGGCCTCGCGCAGCACGCGGCCGGCGGCTTCCTCGTGCACCGGGTTGGCGTAGGCGTGCAGCAGGCAGACCGCGACCGAGGTGATGCCGAGTGCGCGCAGCCGCTCCCCCAAGGCGCGCACGGCCTCGACATCGATCGGCACCAGCACCTCGCCCTTGGCATTCAGGCGCTCGCGCACCTCGAAGCGCAGGTGGCGCGGCACCAGCGGCTCGGGCCGTCGGAACCCGATGTCGAAGGCGTCGGGGCGGTTGCCGCGCGCGATCTCGTAGACGTCGCGGAAGCCTGCGGTGGTGATCAGCGCGGTGGCGGCGCCCTTGCGCTCGAGCACGGTGTTGATGGCGATGGTCGAGCCGTGCAGGAATTCGTCAACGTCGCTCAGCCGGGTCCCCGCCAGCGAGAGCGCGGTCGCCACGCCCTGCGTCGGGTTCGCCGGTGTGGTGAGGGTCTTGGAGATCACCAGTTCACCCGCGCGCAAGCCGACCAGGTCGGTGAAGGTGCCGCCGATGTCCACGCCGATGGCGTTCATGCTGCCGCTGCTCATTCGATGCGGATCCCGGTGCGTTCGATCAGGGTCTTGAACTTGGCGGCCTCGGCGCGCACGAAGGCGGCGCTCTCGGCCGGGGTCATGACCAGCGGCACGTGGCCGATCTCGGCGAACTTCGCCTGGATTGCGGGGTCGGACAGCAGTTGCCGGACCTCGGCCCCCAGCCGGGCCACCACGGCGGCGTCGCATCCCTTGGGCGCCGCCAGCATCCAC
The DNA here is from genome assembly GCA_903876715.1 of uncultured beta proteobacterium. Taxonomy (GTDB): domain Bacteria; phylum Pseudomonadota; class Gammaproteobacteria; order Burkholderiales; family Burkholderiaceae_C; genus Rubrivivax. Next base: position 765 of record CAIRBF010000473.1, on the reverse strand, counting down.
CAGTTGCCGAACACCAGGTCGGGGAATCCGGCCTCGACCACGCTCGGCACCTCGGGCAGTTCAGGCAGTCGCTGGCGTGCCAGCACGGCCAGGGCGCGCAGCCGGCCGGCCTTGAGCTGGCCGAGTACCGGGGTCAGCGTGGGGAAGGCCAGCTGCACGTCGCCCGCCAGCATCGACTGCACCATCGGCGCGGTGCCCTTGAAGGCGATGTGCTCCATCGTGTTGCCGTTCGCGAGCGCGAACGATGCACCCGCCAGATGGGTCGGCGAGCCGGCACCGGGAGAGCCGTAGTTGAAGCGGCTGCCGGGCGCGCGTACCAGGTCGGCGAGCTGGCGCAGGGATGTCGCCGGCACGTCCGGCCCGACCACCGCCAGCAGCGGCGCGTTGGCCACGGTAGCGATCGGCTCGAGCTGCGCCAGCGGGTCGAAGCCGAGCTTGAACAGGTACTGGTTGACCGAAAAATTGGCGGTGGGCGCCATCAGCAGCGTGTGGCCGTCGGGCGCGGCGCGGGCGACGTCCGCGGCACCGATATTGCCGCCGGCGCCGGCCTTGATGTCGATGAAGAAGGCCTGGCCGAACTTCTGCCGCAGCGGCCCCTCCAGGAAGCGGAACATCGCATCGCCCACGCCGCCGCCGGCGTAGGGATAGACCACCCGCACCGGGCGGCTGGGCCAGCTCTGGGCCCGCGTTGTGGTCGACAGCGGTGCGCTGGCGAACGCGAGGGCGATCTGGGCAAGGCGTCGTCTGTCGATTCGCAGGTCCATG
>CAIRBF010000472.1 GCA_903876715.1 uncultured beta proteobacterium | reverse complement strand
GCCGGGCATGCGGCCGACCAGCGCGCGCGACAGCCGCACCAGCCGGTCGGTGATGCCGCCGGTGTTCATCAGGTTGGCGGTCAGCAGGAAGAAGGGCACCGCCAGCAGGATGAAGGAGTTGTAGGCGTTGAAGGTCTCCTGCACCAGCACCATCAGCGAGAGCTGCTTCTCCAGCGCGAGCATCGGCAGGCAGGCCAGGCCCAGCGCCACAGCCACCGGCACGCGCAGGAACAGCAGCAGGAAGAAGATACCGAACAGCAGCGCGGCCGCCTGGCCCGGAGAGAAGAGGAGGTTGCTCACTTCAGGGGGCCTCAGCGCCACGCAGCGCCACGCGCGCCATCTCGGCCATGTGCTCGCCCTGGAACAGCACCCAGGTCACGCCGAGCACGGGCCAGGCGATGTGGATCGTCCACAGCGGCAGTTCGGCCAGTTCGGAGATCCGGTAGAAAGCGAACTCGGTGAACTCCCAGCCTGCCCAGACGAAGACGAGGGCGAACACCAGCGTGGCCACGCCGGCCACGAGCTCGACGACCGCGTTGGCGCGCGGCGAAAGCTGCGGCCAGACGTCGACCACGAAGTGCAGGCGCTCGCGCATGCCGACCATCGCGCCGAGCATGACCAGCCACACGAACATCAGGCGCGCCAACTCTTCGGTCCAGATGTAGGTCGGGACCAAGGCGGTGTGGCGCGAGAAGATCTGCAGCGTCACCGGCACGATCAGCACCACGAGGGCGCCGATCATCAGCGCGCTGAGCACGCGGTACCAGGCCTCGCTCACGCGGTGCCAGGCACCGCGCCGGCGCAGGCCTGATCCGGTCATGGCGGCGACTCGGCGTTCAGGCCGCGAGGATCTTCTCGTGCACCACCGAGGCGTCGATCTCCTTGGCGTAGGCCGCCATCACCGGATCGACCAGGCGCTTCATGCCCGCGCGGTCGTTGAAGGTCACGCGCTTGAGGCGCCCGGCCTTCTCCAGCGTCTCCAGGCGCTGACCGTCGCTGCCCGACTCGAGCTCGCCACCGTACAGGCCCGCCTCCTTGCCGGCGCGGATGACCGCGTCCTGCAGCGGCTTGGGCAGGTTCGCGAAGGTCTTGACCGAGAAGCACAGCGGGCGGATGGTGATGGCGTGCTGCGTCATCGCGAGCTGCGGCGCGACTTCGTAGAACTTCATCTGCTCGACCCCGGCGGCCTCGTTCTCGCCGGCCTGGATCACGCCGTTCTGGATCGCGTTGTAGACCTCGTTGTAGGCGATCACGGTGGGCGCCATGCCGGCGGCGGCAAAGGTCTTGCTCCAGATCGGGGCACCCTGCACGCGCACCTTCAGGCCACGCATCTCGGCGAGGTTGGACACCACCTTGTTGGCAAAGATGTTGCGCACGCCGCCGCCGCCGTAGCCGATGAGCATGACGCCGGCGCGCTTGGCGATGTCGTCGGCGATCGGCTTGAACAAGTCCTGGTCGAGCACCTTCTTCCAATGCGCGAGGTCGCGGAACAGGAAGGGCGCGTCGATGAAGGGCGCGGCCTTCGAGAACGTGGACATGTGCGCCGGCGAGGCGACGGCGAAGTCCACGGCGCGGCCGGCGGCCATGTACTCGACGTACTGCTTCTCCAGGCCGAGCGAGCTGTTCTTGTGGATGACGAAGTTGACCGGCTGGTTGTAGTACTTCTTGATCAAGTCGGCGAAGCGCTGCATCGCCATCGTGTACGGGTGGTCGTCGTTGAACTGCGAGGCGCCGTTGAGCGTCAAAGCCTGCGCCTGCGCGCGGCCGAGGAAGGCGAGGCTGGACACGGCGGCGCTCGCTGCGGCGGCGCGCACGAAAGTTCTGCGTTGCATGACGGCTTGTCTCCTTCGTGGAACCGGCCGGAATTGACCGGTGGGTGGGGCGGCCTCTTGCCTGGGCCACCCTGCTCACGCCAGTGTAGGACCCTTGGTCACAGCCGCACAGCCCTCTTCCCCCCGGTGTTTCCCGGGGGTGGGCGGACGCCGCGCGGCCTTACGCGCACCTCCTGGACGAAGGGTGAACTAGGATGTTGAATCCCTCACCCCTGCACCTTGGAGACCCGCCCGTGCCCGCCCCGACCCCGGACTTGCTGCAGGCCTTGTGCGCCGTCGCCGGCGAAGCCGGCCGGGAGGTTCTGGACGTCTACGCCGGCGCATTCACCAGCCGCGCCAAGGACGATGGCAGCCCGGTCACCGAAGCCGACCTGCGTGCCGATGCGGTCATCCGGCGCGGGCTGGCGTCGGCCTTTCCGGGCGTGTTCGTGTTGTCGGAGGAGTCGCTGTCGTCGCCTTCCGGCCCGGCGCACCGCTTCTTCCTCGTCGACCCGCTGGACGGTACGAAGGAGTTCCTGCAGCGCAACGGCGAATTCACGGTCAACATCGCCCTCGTCGAGGACGGCGAGCCCGTGGCGGGCGTCGTGCTCGCGCCGGCGCTCGGCCAACTGTACTGGGGCGCGCGCGGGCTGGGCGCATGGCGGCGCGCCTGGGGACCGGCATCGGTGGGCCCGGCCGCCACCGCCTTGGGCGTGGCCCCGGCCGGCGCCGGGCCGCTGCGCGCGCTCGTCAGCCGCTCGCACCGCGATGAACGGGTCGAGGCCTGGCTCGCGCGGCTGCCCCACCCCCACACGGCCGTGGCTGCCGGCAGCTCGCTGAAGTTCTGCCGCGTCGCCGAGGGCGCGGCCGACCTCTACCCGCGCATCGGCCCGACCAGCCAATGGGACACGGCGGCGGGCCAGTGCGTGCTCTGCTGCGCCGGCGGCGCCGTGGTCGACTTCAGCGGCCGCCCCCTGCGTTACGACGCCCGCCGCACCGGCCTCAATCCGGACTTCGTGGCGCTCGGTGACCCGGCCTGGCTGCGCCGGCTGGATCTTTAGCATGGCCCCCACGGTCCCCCTCCTGCCGCGCCACGTTGGCGCAAAGCCGGCCCACCGCACGCTTTCTTGACCCGCGCGGGGGGGGGGCCGGGCCAGGCGATGCCCGGCCCTTGGGGGCGCTCACAGAGAACCGCCACAAAGGCGCGGGCTTGCGCAATGTCAGCCCGCGCCTGGCGGCCACGCGCGGCGCTCCCCTGCCCCAGGCACAATCGTGCCAAATGGTCACGCCCGCACATGCTCTACCGATTCCGCAGCAAAGCCACCGGTGACACGCTGATGCTCGGCCCACAGGCCGAACAGTTCTTCCGCGCACTCGGGCGCGAGCCGGCGCCGCGCGGCATCATCGAGGTCGGCGCGATGCCGCAGGCGCTGCAGGCCCTGCGCGACGCGATCGAGGCCGACGACATGGCCCGCGCCGCGACGGCGGGTCAGGACGATGCGCAGCGCGAGGCGGCCGCTGCAGCCGCGGGCCGCGACCCGGTGGCGCTGCGCCAGCGCCTGTGGCCCCTGGTGGAGATGCTGCGCCGGGCCCAGGCGGCTGGCGAGCCGGTGGTCTGGGGCGTGTGAGCGCACCCGGGCGGGCCGGCCGATCCGAACACCATCACGACAAGCACCAGTGCCCAGGAGTCACAAGATGAAGCTGACGAGCAGCAGCTGGATCAACGGGGATCGCATCCCGGCACGCTTTGCCGCCGGACGCCTGGCCGACGACGGCTCCGTGGGGTTTTCCGACAACCTCAACCCGCAACTGGCCTGGACGGAATTGCCGCCGGGCACGAAGTCGCTGACCCTGATCTGCCACGACTTCGACGTGCCCAGCCGGGGCGACGACGTGAACCAGCCCGGCCGCGAAGTGCCGGCCGACCTGCCCCGCGTGGACTTCTTCCACTGGGTGCTCGTCGACCTGCCGCCCTCCCCCGGCGAGATCGCCGAGGGCGAGTTCAGCCGCGGCTTCACGGCCCGCGGCAAACCCGGCCCGCAGGCGCTGCGCGGCTCGCGCCAGGGCTTGAACGACTACACCGGATGGTTCGCCGGCGACGCGCAGATGGCCGGCCAGTACTTCGGCTACGACGGCCCCTTCCCGCCCTTCAACGATTCGCTCGTGCATCACTATGTCTTCACGCTGTACGCGGTTTCGGTGCCGCGGCTGGCAGTCGAGGGCGTCTTCACCGGGCCGCAGGTGCGTGAGGCGCTGGCGCGCTGCACCCTGGGCTCGGCGACGTTCTCGGGCACCTACACGCTGAACAGGCGGCTGGCCTGATGACGGCGCCGAACGCGCCGGCGCCCGCGGGCGCCGATGTGCTGCTCACCCGTGTGCTGGCCATCCGGCACGGCGAGACGGACTGGAACGTCGGCGCGCGCATCCAGGGCCACACTGACATCCCGCTGAACACGCGCGGCCTCGAGCAGGCGCGCCGGCTGGCGCAGGCGCTGGCCGGCGAAGAACTGCACGCCGTCTACACGAGCGACCTGTCGCGCACGCGCGAGACGGCCCGGGCCCTCGCGCAGGCGCGGGGCGTGCCGCTGACCGAGGACCCGGCGCTGCGCGAGCGCCTGTTCGGCACCTTCGAAGGCCTGACCTTCGACGAGATCGGGCAGCGCTGGCCCGAGCTGTCGGCGCGCTGGCGCCGCCGCGACCCCTCCTTCGGCCCCGAGGGCGGAGAATCACTGCAGGCCTTCCACCAGCGCTGCGTCGCCGCGGCGTGGCGCCTGGCAGCCGCGCACGCGGGACAGACGATCGCCCTGGTCGCGCACGGTGGGGTCCTGGATTGCTGGTACCGCGCCGCGGCACGCCTGGAACTGCAGGCACCGCGCACCTGGCAGATCGGCAACGCCGCGGTCAGTCGCCTGCTGTGGACGCCCGAGGGCTTCACGCTCGTGGGCTGGAACGACGACGGACACCTCGAGGCGATCGACGGCGCCGGCCCCTGAGGATCCCGCGAGCCGCCCGCGAGTTCCTCGACGGCGGGCCTGTCGATGTCCAGGCTCTCGTCCCCGGGAAAGCGGCCTTCACCTCTGCCCCGACAATCCACGCTCATGGAACCCGGAGCGCGCGCCCTCGTTGCCCTGCTGTGGCTGCTGCAGCACCTGCCGCTGGCGCTGCTCGCGCCGATCGGGCGTGGCTTCGGCGCGCTGCTGCATACCTTCGGCCACCGACGGCGCGCCATCGCGCGCCGCAACATCGACCTGTGCTTTCCCGAACTTGCCGGGGACGCGCGCGCAGCGCTGGTGCGCGAGCACTTCGCACTGCTCGGGCGCAGCCTGCTCGAGCGCGGGCTGCTGTGGTACGCGAGCCCGGAGCGCATCAAGCGGCTCATCCACATCGAAGGCGACATCGGGCTGGCCGAGCGCAGCGACCGCCCGGTGATGTGGCTGGTGCCGCACTTCATCGCGCTGGAGGTCGCAGGCGCGGCGGTTCAGCTCTTCCAGACCCGCAGCGGCATCGACATCTACCGTCCGCAGAGCAGCCCCTACCTGGACCGCGTGCTCAAGCAGGGACGGCTGCGCTTCGGGCGTGGCGAGTGCTACCCACGCGGCACGCCCATCCGCACCTTGATCAAGCGCATCCGTGAGGGCTGCCCGCTGTTCTACATGCCCGACCAGGACTTCGGCGCCCGCGACTCCATCTTCGTGCCCTTCTTCGGCGTGAGCGCCGCCACGCTGGAGGCGCCGTCGAAGATGGCGCGCCTGCTGGACATGGTGGTGCAGCCTGTCTTGACCGAGATGCTGCCCGGCGGCCAGGGCTGGCGCGTGCGCTTCCTCGAGCCTGTGCAGGGCTGGCCGACCGACGACCCCGCCGCCGACGCCGTGGCCCTGAACGCCCTCATCGAGGCGCAGGTGCGCGCGATGCCGGCGCAGTACCTCTGGGTCCACCAGCGGTTCAAGACCCGGCCTCCAGGCGAGCCCCCGGTGTACTGAACACCTGCTGCCGGGCGCCACCGGCGCGCGGATAATCCGCGGCCATGCGGTTGCGCTTCACGAAGATGCAGGGCGCGGGCAACGATTTCGTCGTGCTCGACGCCACGCGCGGGACCCTCGAACTGAGTGCGGCGCAGGTGCGCGCGCTGGCCGACCGGCGCTTCGGCGTTGGCGCCGACCAGATCCTCGTCGTCGGCCCCGCGCCGACGCCGGGGGTGGACTTCGGCTACCGCATCTTCAACGCCAGCGGCGAGGAGGTCGAGCACTGCGGCAACGGCGCACGCTGTTTCCTGCGCTACGTGCGCGACCGCGGGCTGACCGATCGTCGAGCCGTGCGCGTGCAGACCGTCAACCGCCTGCTCGAGCTGCGCGAGCGCGACGACGGCCGCGTCAGCGTGGACATGGGCCCACCCGTCTTCGAGCTCGCGCGGGTGCCCTTCGACGCCACCGGCCTGGCCGGCCGCGGCACCGCGGCGCCGGACTTCGCCCTGTGGCCGTTGGCCTTGAGCAGCGGCGAAGAGGTCGAGATCGCGGTGCTGTCGATGGGCAACCCGCATGCGGTACAGCGCGTGGATGACGTCGCCAGCGCGCCGGTGGGCCGCGTCGGCGCGCTCGTGGAGACGCACCCGCGCTTCCCGCAGCGCGTCAACGCCGGCTTCCTGCAGGTGCTGTCGCGCTCGCAGGTGAAACTTCGCGTGTTCGAGCGCGGCGCCGGCGAGACGCTGGCCTGCGGCACCGGCGCCTGTGCCGCCGTGGTGACCGGCATCCGTCTGGGCTGGCTGGACGCCGAGGTCGACGTCCACACCCGCGGCGGACTGCTGACCATCGCCTGGGAGGGCGCACGCGACCTCGGCGCGCCGGTGCTGATGACCGGACCGGCGCAAACCGTCTTCGAAGGAGAGATCGAACTGTGAACACCCTGCCCCCTACCGACGCCCTGCTGTCGCACGACAGCACCGAGCAGGCCATCGCCGAGTACCTCAGCTCGAGCCCCGGCTTCTTCGAGCGCCACGCCGAGCTGCTGGGCAATATCCGCCTGTCCAGCCCGCACGGCGAGCGCGCGGTCTCGCTGCAGGAGCGGCAGATGGACATGCTGCGCGACCGCATCAAGGGGCTCGAAGGCAAGATCGTCGAGATGATCCGCCACGGTCAGGAGAACGTCGCCATCGCCGACCGCCTGCACCGCTGGACGCGCACGATCCTGCTGACCCAGCACGCCGCCGAGCTGCCCGGACGGCTGCTGCAGGACCTGAAGCACCAGTTCCTGATCCCGCTGGGGGCGATCCGCCTGTGGAACGTGGACCCGGCCTGGTCGGCCGAGCCTTTCACGCAGGACGTCAGCGACGATGTGCGCAGCCTGGCGGCCAGCCTGCCGCTGCCGTACTGCGGCGCGAACGTCGGCTTCGAGGCCGCGGGCTGGCTGGAGGACGGCGGCGCGACGATGCAGTCGCTGGCGCTGATCCCGCTGCGTCACGGCGCCGACGCGGAGTCCACCTTCGGGCTGCTCGTGCTCGGCTCGCCCGACCCGACACGCTACAGCGCCGACATGGGCGTGGAGTTCCTGGTGCGCATCGGCGATCTGGCGAGCGCCGCGCTGTCCCGGCTGCGCGCCGCGCCATGAACGACCCGGAGCTCGCGCGCTACGTCGAGCACCTCGTCGTCGAGCGTCGGCTCGCGCCGCGCACGGTGGCGATGTACAGCGACGCACTGCGCTGGCTCGAGGACGGCGCCGCCGCCTGGCCCGTGGCGCTGCGCGAGGTGCAGCCGCACCATGTGCGCCGCTTCACCGCGCAGCTGCGCGAGCGCGGGCTCGGCCCGCGCAGCATCGCGATCGCTTTGGCGGCCTGGCGCGGCCTGTACCGCTGGTGGGGGCGGCAGGGTCTGATCAAGGCCAACCCGGTGGACGGCATCCGCGCGCCGAAGGCGCCGCGGCCGCTGCCCAAGGCGCTGTCGGTGGACCAGGCCGTCGCGCTGGCCGCCCACGCGCCGCAGCGCGGCGACGCCGCCCTGAGCGCGCGCGACCACTGCATCGTCGAACTGCTGTACGGCTGCGGCCTGCGCGTGGGCGAACTCGTCGGGCTCGACGCGCAGGCGGGGCCTGGCGCCGCAGGCTGGGTCGACGCGGCCGACGCCTCGGCCCAGGTGTTGGGCAAGGGCTCCAAGCGCCGCAGCGTGCCCGTGGGCGCGGCCGCGCTGCAGGCGCTGCAGGCCTGGCTGCAGGCACGCCCTGGTCTCGCCCGGCCGGGCGAGGCTGCGCTGTTCGTCAGCCGCCGCGGCACGCGCCTGACGGCCAGCCAGGTGCGCTCGCGCCTGAAGGCGCTCGCGATCGAGGCCGGCCTGCCCACGCACGTGCACCCGCACATGCTGCGCCACAGTTGCGCGAGCCACCTGCTGCAGTCCAGCGGCGACCTGCGCGCAGTCCAGGAACTGCTGGGGCACGCCCAGATCTCCACCACCCAGGTCTACACCCAGCTCGACTTCCAGCACCTGGCCCGCGTGTACGACGCCGCCCACCCGCGCGCGCGGGCGCGCAGTGGCGCGGCAGGCGCCGAAGCGGGCGGATCAGCGGCGCAGGCCGTGAGGGACACGGCATGAAAGCGATCCGTCTGCACGAGGGCAAGGAGCGCTCCTTGCTGCGCCGCCACCCCTGGGTGTTCGAGGGCAGCGTCGCGCGCGGCCGTGCCGACGCCGGCGAGACCGTGCGCGTGGAGGCCGCCGATGGACGCTTCCTCGCCTGGGGCGCCTGGAGCCCGAGCTCGGCGATCCGCGTGCGTGCCTGGAGCTTCGAGGAGGCCGAACGCATCGACCACGCCTTCTTCAAGCGCCGTGTCGCGCGCGCGCTGGCGCTGCGCGCGCGCCTGCCGATCGACAGCGACGGTATGCGCCTGGTGCACGGCGAAGCCGACGGCCTGCCGGGGTTGATCGTCGACCGCTACGGACAGACGCTGTCGGCGCAGTTTCTGTCCGCCGGCATGGAACGCTGGCGCGAAGCCGTCGCCGACGTGCTGCTGGGCGCCACCGGGCTGGCGCGGCTGTACGAGCGCTCGGACTCCAGCGTGCGCGCGCTCGAAGGCCTGGAGCCGCGCGCCGGCTGGCTGCGCGGCGGGCCGCCGGGCTGCGCAGCCGGCACGCCTGACGAGGACAGCGCCACCTTGCCGGCTGCGACGCCGACCCCCACGCCGCCGACCGCGCTGACGATCCGTGAGCACGGCTGGCAGCTCGGACTGGACGTGGCCGAGGGTCACAAGACCGGCTTCTACCTCGACCAACGCGACAACCGCGGGCGCTTCGCGCAGTGGGTGCGGCACTTCGGCCTGCAGCGCGTGCTGAACTGCTACTGCTACACGGGTGGCTTCTCGGTCGCGGCGCTGTCCGGCGGCGCCGCGCACGTCGTCGGCGTCGACTCCTCGGCCCCGGCTCTGCAGCGCGCGCGCGCCAACGTCGCACTCAACGGTTTCGACGCCACGCGCCACGAGGCTGTCGATGCCGACGTCAACCAGTTCCTGCGCCAGCGCCTGCAGGCCGGCGAGACCTTCGACGCCATCGTGCTCGACCCGCCGAAGTTCGCGCCCACGGCCGCCCACGCCGAGCGCGCAGCGCGCGCCTACAAGGACATCAACCGCCTCGCGCTGAAGCTGCTGGCCCCGGGCGGGTTGCTGCTGACCTTCTCGTGCTCGGGCGGCATCGGTGCCGAGCTCTTCCACAAGATCGTGGCTGGAGCCGCCATCGACGCGGGCGTGGACGGCGCGATCCTGCAGCGCCTGGAGGCCGCGCCCGACCATCCAACGACCCTGGTCTACCCCGAGGGCGAGTACCTGAAGGGCTTGGCGGTGCTCAAGGCGTCCTGAGCCTGCAGGGCCCAACTGCCGGCGCACGGCGCGCCGGCAGGGGTTTCACACCACGGGCGGCGCGGTCTCGGCGAAAGAGGGCCGCGTGGCGAGCTTGTCGGCCAGCCGGGTGAGGTTCGGGTGGCGCACGCGCCAGTCGATCTGCGGGAAGCGGAAGTCGAGGTAGCCCAGCGCGCAGCCCGTGGCGATGTCGGCCAGCGTGAGGTGGTTGCCGAAGCACCAGGGCTTGTCGCCTAGGCCGCGCGCCATGGCGCGCAGCGCGGAGTCGACGCGGCTCATGTGGCGCTCGATCCAGGCCTGGGAACGCTCGCCCTCGGCACGGCCCTTCCAGGTGGCTTCCAGGCGCGCCAGGATGCTCGCGTCGACCAGGCCGTCAGCCAGCGCCTCCCAGGTGCGCACCTCGGCGCGCTCGCGTCCAGCCGGCGGGATCAGCTTGCCCACCGGAGACAGCGCATCCAGGTACTCGACGATGACGCGCGAATCGAAGACCGCCTCGCCGCCTTCCATCACGAGGCACGGCACCTTGCCCAGCGGGTTGGCCTCGAGGATGGCCTCGCTGTTCCAGACGTCCTCGAGCACCAGCTGGAAGTCCAGCTTCTTCTCGGCCATCACGATGCGCACCTTGCGCACGTAGGGGCTCGTCAGGGCGCCGATCAATTTCATCGTCATTTGTGCGATCTCCCAGGTTTAATCATTCTAGGAGCCCCCTGCCTGGGCCTGCGGCCTGCGGGGGCGCCGGCGGCATGTCCCGGGCTGACAGCAGGAAGTCCACGCTTGCCGGCCGCCCCGGCAGCGCCAGCGCCGCCTCCACGCGCGGGGTACGCGCCAGCACCCGGCCGCCGCGCACCACCAGCAGCCGCTGCGCGCGCAGGCGGATCGCCTCGGCCGGCGAGCGCGCCTGCAGCAGCACGAAGTCGGCGCGGCATCCCGGCTCCAGGCCGTAGCCCTCGAGCCCGAGGATGCGAGCCGGGTTCACCGTCACGGCGTCGAAGCAGGCGCGCATGCCGGCCTGCGAGGTCATCTGCGCCACGTGCAGGCCCATCGAGGCGACCTCGAGCATGTCGCCCGAGCCCAGCGAGTACCAGGGATCGAGCACGCAGTCGTGCCCGAAGCCCACGGTGATGCCGGCGGCCAGCAGCTCGGGCACGCGCGTCATGCCGCGGCGCTTGGGATAGGTGTCGTGCCGGCCCTGGATCGTGATGTTGATCAACGGGTTGGCCACCGCGGAGACGCCGGCCTCGCGCATCAGCGGGATCAACTTGCTGACGTAGTAGTTGTCCATCGAGTGCATCGACGTCAGGTGCGAGCCGTTGACGCGGCCCTGCAGCCCCAGGCGCTGCGTCTCGAAGGCCAGGGTCTCGATGTGGCGCGACAGCGGGTCGTCGGTCTCGTCGCAATGCATATCCACGCGCAGGCCGCGGCGCGCGGCCGTCTCGCACAGCAGGCGCACGCTGAGCGCGCCGTCGGCCATCGTGCGCTCGAAGTGCGGGATGCCGCCGACCACGTCCACGCCCAGGTCGAGCGCGCGCTCGAGCTGGGCCTGCGCGTTCGGGCTGCGCAGCAGGCCGTCCTGCGGGAAGGCCACGAGCTGCAGGTCCAGCCAGGGCTTGACGCGCTCCTTCACGTGCAGCAGGGCCTCGACCGCCAACAGGCGCTCGTCGCAGATGTCGACGTGGCTGCGGATGGCCAGCAGCCCGCGCGCCACCGCCCAGTCGCAGTAGGCCAGGGCGCGCTCGACCAGGGCCTCCTGCGTCAGGTGGGGCTTGAGCTCGCCCCACAGTGCGATGCCTTCCAGCAACGTGCCGCTGGCGTTGATGCGCGGCAGCCCGTAGGACAGCGTCGCGTCCATGTGGAAGTGCGCGTCGACGAAGGGCGGACTCAGCAGCAGGCCGCCGGCATCGACGACCTCGATGCCGGGGGGGGCTGGCAGCGCCGGGCCGACGGCGGCGATGCGCCCGTCCAGGGCGAGGACGTCGACGCCGGTACGGCCGTCGGGGAGGGTGGCGTTGCGGATCAGAATGGCGAGGCAGCGTCGCGGCGCAAGGCCGCGCGTGGGGTGTCGGTGCGGTGAGCAGGAATCGAGCCACGCCCGCGGCGCGGCCCCACGGAGCGTGGCCCGGTCACTTCGTGCCGAAGATCCGGTCGCCGGCGTCGCCGAGCCCGGGCACGATGTAGCCGTGGTCGTTGAGCTCGCGGTCGACGGCGGCGGTGTAGACCGGCACGTCCGGGTGGTGGGCGTGGAAGTTGCGCAGGCCTTCGGGCGCGGCCAGCAGGCAGACGAAGCGGATCGACTTCGGCCGCGTCTCCTTCAGCCGCTCGACCGCCGCCACCGCCGAGTTGCCGGTGGCGAGCATGGGGTCGAGCACGATCGCGTCACGGTCGTGCATCTCCTGCGGCATCTTGAAGTAGTACTCGACGGCCACGAGGGTCTTCGGGTCGCGGTACAGGCCGATGTGGCCGACGCGCGCGCTCGGCACGACCTCGAGCATGCCGTCGAGGAAGCCCACGCCGGCGCGCAGGATGGCCACCAGCGCGATCTTCTTGCCGTCGATCATCGGCGCCATCGTCTTCTCTAGCGGCGTCTCGATCTCGACCAGGTGCGTGGGCATGCCGCGGGTGACCTCATAGGCCATCAGCATGCTGACCTCGTGCATCAGGCGGCGGAAGCTGCTGGTGCTGCGGTCCTTCTCGCGCATGAGCGTGAGCTTGTGCTGGATCAGCGGGTGGTTCAGATGGTGGACTTCGGGGGCGGTCATGGACGCGGCTCCTGCGGGTTGCGTTTCAAGCCCAGCCGGCGCCCAGGTGGCGCGTCAGCTCGGCGGCGGGGATCTCGCGGCAGGCGTCGGCGCGGCAACCAGCCCACAGCGGCGTGAAGTCGGCGCGGCCCTGCGCCTCGGCCGCCGCGCGCAGCGGCGCCAGCACCGCCGCGGCGAGCGGGAAGGCCGGCACCTCGGCGCTCATCGGCCCGCGCTCGCGCAGGAGCCGGTTGACGAGCGCGCGCGCCGGGCGGCCGGTGAACACATTGGTCAGCGCGGTGCCCGCGGCCGCGAAGCTCTGAGCCGTGGCCTCGCGCAGCGCCGCGCGGTGCAGCGCCGGTGTGGTCGCCTCGGGGCAGAGCAGGAAGGCCGTGCCGGCCTGCACGCCGGCGGCGCCGAGCGCGCGCGCGGCCG
>CAIRBF010000471.1 GCA_903876715.1 uncultured beta proteobacterium | reverse complement strand
CTGCTGTCCTCGGACGTCTTCACCCGCTTCCCCAACCTCAAGCTCGTGATCCCGCACGGCGGCGGGGCCATCCCGTACCACATGGGGCGGTTCCGGGCCTGGTCGGTGCACAAGAAGGAGACCTTCTTCGACGAGCAGCTGCGCCGGCTGCACTTCGACACCACCACCTACGACAAGAACGCGCTGGAGCTGCTGGTCAAGACCGTGGGCGCCGACCGCGTGCTCTTCGCCACCGAGAACCCCGGCACCGGCAGCGCGATCGACCCGCGCTCCGGGCGCGCCTTCGACGACCTCAAGCCGGTGATCGAGTCGATGGACATGCTCAGCGAGAAAGACCGCGAGAACATCTTCGAGTGCAACTGCACGCGTCTTTACACCCGTTTCAAGAACTACCGATGAACGCGGCCGGACTCCAGGAAGACCAGGCCGCGCTGCGGGCGCGCCTGGTGAAGGTGGACACCTGCGTCCTGTCCGACGCGCTGGACCGGCTGGGCCTGCGTGGCGTGGCCTTCGGCCTGTCCCGCCTGGCCGGTGCCGGGCGCGTGGCGGGGCGCGTGATCACGGTCACGCTCGGTCCTGCCGAGGGCGGGGTCGCGGCGCGGCACCTGTGCACGGCGGCGGTCGAGCAGGGGGGGCCGGGGAACGTCATCGTCGTCGAGCACCACGCCCACGCCCAGGCAGCCGGGTGGGGGGGCATCCTGTCGTTCGCCGCGCGCGACCGCGGCATCGAGGGCGTGATCGTCGACGGGATGGCGCGCGACATCGACGAGGCCCAGGAGTTCGGCTTCCCGGTGTTCGCCGCCGGGGCCGTGCCCGCCACGGCCCGCGGCCGCGTGATGGAAGTGGCCTGCCAGCAGCCCGTGGTCGTTCGGGGCGTGCGCGTGTACCCGGGCGACTGGGTGCTCGCCGACAGCAGCGGCGTCGTGTTCGTGCCGGCGTCGCGCTTCGAAGAGGTCCTCGCCATGGCCGAGGGTCTTGCGGCGAGGGAGCAGCAGATGATCGCGCGCATCCGCGCCGGCGAGTCCGTCGGCGCCGTGATGAACCATCAGTACGAGAGCATGCTCAAGGGAGGCTGAATGAGCACAGAAGCCGCCGCCATCCTGGCCGGGATGGACACCACCACCGTCTCCGACGCGCTGGACAAGCTCGGCATCCCGGGCCAGTGCCTGGGCATCAAGCCGCTCGACCGCGGGTTTCGCGCGGCCGGCCCGGCGTTCACGATCCGCTACGTGCCCTGCGGCACGCGCGGCGGCACGGTCGGTGACTACATCGACGACCTGCCTGCCGGCACGGTGGTCGCGCTCGACAACCAGGGCCGCATGGACGCCACCGTGTGGGGCGACATCCTCACCATCGTGGCCAGCCGCAAGCATCTTGGCGGCACCGTCATCGACGGTGTGTGCCGCGACGCGCCGCGCGCCATCGAGCTGAACTACCCCATCTTCGCGCGTGGCAGCCACATGCGCACCGGCAAGGATCGCGTCGCCGTCGACGCCATGCAGGTCAGCATCTCCATCGGCGGCGTGCGGGTCGACCCGGGCGACTACATGCTTTGCGACTGGGACGGCGTGGTCGTCGTGCCGCGCGAGCGCATCGACCAGGTGGCCGAGGTGGCCGCACGCATCGCCGAGGCCGAGGACCGCATCCGCGCCGCGGTCGAGCGCGGCGAGCGCCTGGATGCCGCGCGCAAGCAGCAGGGCTACCACGCCCTGCAGACCAAGGAGAAGTCATGAGCATCCCCCAGGGCGGCTCGCGGCCCGTCTCGGCCCGCCGTGGGGCCGCCACAGAACTTGGGGCGACCCGGCGTCTTCTCGAGCGTCTGCCATGAACGCCGCCGCCTTGCCGCAGGACCTGCTGGACCGGGCGCGTGAGCTCGGCAGCGCCACGCTGCATGAAGCCGCGGGCAAGCTGGGGGCCTTGCCTTCGGTGATCAAGCCGCTGCGCCCCGATTGGCGCATCGCCGCGCCCGTGTTCACCGTCGCCGGCCCGCCGCGCGACAACCTGTGGCTGCACCGGGCGATCTACGCGGCGCCGGCGGGTGCGGTCCTGCTGCACGCCTGCGGTGCCGATGCGCAGGCCGGCTACTGGGGCGGCATCATGGCCAATGCCTCGCGCGCGGTGGGCCTGGCCGGCTTCGTGACCGAGGGCGGGGTGCGCGACTCGCAGGAGCTGTGCGCGCTCGACTGGCCGGTCTTCGCCGCCAACGTGTGCATCCGCGGCACCACCAAGCGCAGCGACGGCGCGGGATCGCTGGGTGCTTCGCTGCTCATCGGCGATGTGCTGGTGCAGGCCGGTGACCTGCTGGTCGGCGATGCCGACGGCGTGGTCGTGCTGCCCCGCGCCGAGGCACAGCGCTTCGTCGAGGCCGGGATGCGCCGCGAGGCCGACGAGCGCAGCATCGTCGAGCGCCTGGGCCGTGGCGAGCGCACGCTTGACATCTACCGCCTGCCCGGGGCCTGAACATGGCGCACATCGTCCTGGGCCTGGCCACGGCGCACACGCCCTTGTTCACGCTCGAGGCGAAGGACTGGCAGCTGCGCTCGGCCGCCGACATGGCCAACCCGCGCCTGAACCTGTCCGACGGGCGGTGGCTGAAGTACGACCAGCTCCTGGCCGAGGTCGGGCCGCTCCACGCCGAGGCGTCGCGGCCCGAGGAACTGCAGCGCAAGGCGGCGCTGTGCGAGCAGGCACTGGACCGGCTGGCCGACGCCCTCGAGGCGGCCGCGCCTGACGTCGTGCTCGTGGTCGGGGACGACCAGTCCGAGCTGTTCGGCGCGAACAACCAGCCCGCGTTCGCTGTCTGCCACGCCGACCGTCTGGTGACGAGCGACGCCTTCGGTCGCCCGGGCTCCCCGGATTGGGTGCTCAAGGCCGGCAAGGGCTACCTGATGGACGCCCGGCACGTGCTGCCCGGGCACACCGAGCTCGGGCTGCGCCTGGTCCAGGGCCTGGTCGATGCCGGCGTCGACGCCACCTCCGTTGCCGGCTTCCCCGAGGACGGCGGCCAGGGACTGGGCCACGCCTTCGGCTTCATCTCGCAGCGCTTGTTCCGCGGCCGCGCCATCCCGATGGTGCCCTTGCTGCTGAACACCTACTACCCGCCGAATGTCCCGACGGCCGCGCGCTGTCACGACATCGGCCGCGCCCTGCGCGCGGTGCTCCAGGCCGAGAGCTCGGCGCTGCGGGTGGCCATCGTCGCCTCGGGCGGGCTGAGCCATTTCGTCGTCGATGCCGAGCTCGACCTGCGTGTCATGCGGGCCTTGCGCGAGAAAGACGCCGCCACGCTGCGCGCCATCCCCCGGCCGGCGCTCAATTCCGGCTCCTCGGAGATCCTGAACTGGGTGCTGGCTGCCGGTGCGCTGGATCACATGGACATCGGTTGGTCGGAGTACCTGCCGCTGTATCGCACCCCTGCAGGCACGGGTGTCGGCGCGGGATTCGCCATCTGGGGCGGCAGCTGACCCGCCTTCCTTGGGAGCACCCCCAAGAGGCGAGCGTCGTCCGTCCCGGCCGTGACGCTGGTGTTTTCCCTCGGCTGCGGCGGCGCCGCGGGTATCACCGTCGCTCTACAGTTCCTGACTTGCGCCGGCGCCGTGCGCGCGCGGCCCTGCCTTTCAAACTGGAGACACCGACATGCCCTTGACCCGCAGACACCTGCTCGGCACCCTGGCTGCCGCCGGCGCCTTCCCGCTGACCCACGCCGCGGACGACTACCCCGCCAAGCCCGTCAAGCTCATCGTGCCCTTTCCGCCGGGCGGCGGCGGCGACATCCTGGCGCGCCTGGTGATGACGCGCGTGGCGCGTGAGCTGGGGCAGCCGCTGGTGGTGGAGAACGTCGGCGGCGCCGGCGGCAACGTCGGGGCGGCCAACGCCGCGCGCGCGGCGGCCGACGGCTACACGCTGCTGTACGGCACCAACGGCACGCACGCCATCAACCACGCCCTCTACAAGAGCCCCGGCTTCGACCCGCTCAAGGACTTCGAGCCCGTCAGCCGCTTCACCCGCATCGCCGCGCTCGTCGTCGCGCGCCCGGGGCTGCCGGTCAACAACTTCGGCGAACTGCTGCAGCTCATCCGCAGCCAGCCGGGCAAGATCACCTTCGGCTCGGCCGGCAACGGCACCACTTCGCACCTGGCGGGCGAGATCCTGAAGGCCCAGGCCAATGTCGACATGCTGCACATCCCCTACAAGGGCGGCGCTGCGGCGATGACCGACCTGATCGGCGGCCGCGTGGACGTGATGATCGAGGTCGCGCCCAACGCCGCCCCGCAGGTGCGCGGCGGGCGCATCAAGGGCCTGGCGGTCAGCACCGCGCGCCGCAGCGCGAGCTTCCCCGAGCTGCCGCCGGTGGCCGAATCCGGCCTGCCCAACTTCGACGTCAGCGCCTGGGACGGCCTGTTCGTCCCGGCGCGCACGCCGCGCGCCATCGTCGACAAGCTCAACGCCGCGGTGCGCCGCGCGCTGGCCGATCCCGAGCTCGTGGCTGCGCTGGCCGCGCGCGCCAGCGAGGTGGCGCCCACCTCGCCCGAGGAGTTCGGCCGCTTCATCGCCGCCGAGATGGAGCGCTGGGGCGGCGCGGTGCGGCGCTCGGGCGCCACGGTGGACTGATCGCGGGCCCGCGATGACCAGCCCCACTTACCAGGGCCTGCCCCTGCCGCTGGCCCCGCACATCACCGAGACGCGCGAGTTCTTCCAGGCGCTGGACAACTTCACCCGCACCTTCGCCTTCCGCGCCGGCGACCGGGTGCTGCTGCTGACCGACCCGCTGCTCGATGCGCGCGTGGTCGAGGCCGTCAGCGGCCACGCGCGCGCCCGCGGCGCCGTGGTGCGCCAGTACATGGAGCCGAGCTCGCGCGTGGAGCGCATCCCCGACAGTGTCAAGCCGCTGCTGGAGGAGGCCACCTTCGTCGTCTCCACCTGGTTCTGCTCCATCATCGATCCCTACTGCATCGCCCGCCGGCGCCAGGGCCAGCGCTGGGTCAAGATCACCTATTTCCGCAACCTCGACCTGCTGCGCACGCCGCAGGCGCGTTTCCCGATCGACCTGGTGGGCGAGATCACGCGCGCCACCGCGCGCCGTTACCCGCAGGGCGTGGACTTCGACCTGCACTTCACCGACGCGCGCGGCAGCGACTTCCGCATCCACTTCACGCCGCAGATGCGCGAGAACATGCTGTCCACCAACCGCTGGCGCGGCCGCATGGGCGCCGACGAGGACGGCTGCTACGTGCACTACCTGGCCTCGCACGGCCCCAACCTCTGGGATCACAACGCCGTGCGCAACGACCTGAGCGTGCCCACGCAGATGAGCGGCGTGCTCTGCCCGCAGTGGGCCGTGGGCTTCGCGCGCCCGTTCGAGGAACGCATCGCCGTGCACTTCGAGGGCGAGTACGTCAGCCGCGTCGACGGCGTCTCGAAGGAGGCCGTCACCCTGCGCGAGATGCTCGTGGGCGGGCGCATGATCGAGGGCGGCGGCTGCGGCTTCAACCCCAAGGCGCCGCGCCACACCATCTACCCCGCCGGCTCCAACGCCCCGGGCGCGCTGCACTTCGGGATCGACCTCGCGCGCCCGGCCGACTACATCCGCAAGACCCTGCCCGACTGGGAGGAACCGCCGGTCCACGTCGACCTCGTCATGCTCGACGCCACGGTGCGCGCCGGCGACGCGTTGTTGATCGACCAGGGCTTTCTGTGCGCGCTGCGCGACCCCGAGGTCGTCGCCCTGGCGGCGGTCTACGGCGACCCGGTGGAACTGCTCGAGGCCGGCGTGGATTGAGGCGCACGGCCGGCGGCCGGCCGCGCACGGTAGAAGGTGAGCGGCTGCGCCTTTGCATCGCGCAGCACGTTCTTGCGCATGCGGCCCACCACGTGCATCTCGCAGGGCTTGCGGTCGAAGCGCAGCGTCAGGCGGTCGTTGCCGTGCACCAGCGTCAGGGGCTCGGCACGCACCGTGCCCTGCACGCCGACGACGCCCTTGGCCTGCTTGGGGCACAGGCTCAGCGACCAGCGCACGCAGTGCTTGGTGATCATCAGGCTGGCCTCGCCGAGCTCCTCGTGGCTCTCGTAGGCGGCGCCGATGACCTGCACGCCGTGGCGGGCGTAGAAGGCGGCGGCGCGGCTGTTGTAGACGTTGGCCAGGTAGCTCAACGTGTCTTCAGGGTAGGGCGCGGGTGGCTCCACGGGCTGGGCGCGCTGCAGCGGCGCGAAGGCCGCGGCCCGCGCGGCTTCCAGCGCCGCGACCGCCTCGCGCCGCAGCGTGTTGGCCAGGCTCACGGGCACGAACAGCCCGGCCGCCGCGTCCTCGACCTCGAGGGCTACGGCCTCGAACAGCGTCTCGCCCAGGCGTGACAGCTGCGCCTTCAGCGCCTGTTCCGCGCGCGCCGCGTCGCGCGCCGGCTCGTGCGCGTGGGCGGCACGGGCCCGCCCGACGTGGCCCTCGTCGTCCGTCACCTCCAGCGTGAAGCCGTCGGCTGTCGCGCTCCAGCGCAGCCGGACCGAAATGCGCCGCTGCGCGGACTCCCGCGCGAGCAGCCGCTCCCAGACCATGTCGCGGTTGCGGCTGAGCTCGGTGCCGCGCTTCAGGTCCTTCAGGTCGGCGGTGCTGCCGCCGGGCACGTTCGGGTAGACGCGCCAGCCCGCGCCCCCGAGCGCCTGCGCCACGTTCACGGGCACCCCCTGCAGTTCGCCCTGCAGGTCCCACCAGGTCAGCGCGTCGCCGTTGTGCAGTGCCTCGGCGGCGTCGGCGAGCTGCACGTCGAAATGGTCGGCGCCCACCTTCAGCACCTGCCCGAGCGGCAGCCCGGCGTGCTTGGGCGTGTCGAAGGCGCCGATGTCGATCTGGCGCCCGTTGACGAAATAGTCGGTCGCGCCGCGGTTGAAGTTGCGCCCCGGGTCGGGGGTGAAGAAGTGGCGCGTGCGGCCGCTGGCGGCCGGACGCAGCGGCGGGCCCTCGCGGCCGGCAGCCCGCTGCTCCAACAGCGCGTCGAAGAGCTGGCGGTAGTGGGCCGTGACGTTCTTCACGTAGCCCAGGTCCTTGTAGCGGCCCTCGATCTTGAAGCTGCGCACGCCCGCGTCCACCAGCAGCGCGAGGTTGGCGCTCTGGTCGTTGTCCTTCAGGCTGAGCACGTGCTTGTCGTGGGCGACGATGCGGCCCTGGGCGTCGGTGACGGTGTAGGGCAGGCGGCATTCCTGCGAGCAGTTGCCGCGGTTGGCGCTGCGTCCGGTGTGGGCGTGGCTGATGAAGCACTGGCCGCTGTAGGCCACGCACAGCGCGCCGTGGACGAAGAACTCGATCACTGATCGGTCCACCTGGGCCGCGATCGCGCGGATCTGGTGCAGGTCCAGCTCGCGCGCCAGCACCATCTGCGAGAAGCCCGCGTCCTGCAGGAACCGCGCCTTGGCCGGCGTGCGGATGTCGGTCTGCGTGCTCGCGTGCAGTTGCAGCGGTGGCAGGTCGAGCTCGAGCAGGCCCATGTCCTGCACGATCAGCGCGTCGGCGCCAGCCTCGTGCAGCTGCCAGGCCAGGCGCCGAGCGGGCTCGAGCTCGTCGTCGCGCAGGATGGTGTTCAGCGTCACGAAGACGCGCGCGTGGTAGCGGCGCGCGTGCCGGCACAGGCGCTCGATCTCGGCCACCGGGTTGGCCGCCTTGTCGCGTGCGCCGAAGCCGGGGCCGCCGATGTAGACCGCGTCCGCCCCGTGGTTCACCGCCTCGATGCCGATGTCGGCATCGCGGGCGGGAGCGAGGAGCTCGAGCTCGGCGCGGGCAGCCACGTCACGCCCTCAGGCTACCGCGGCACGCAGGCGCGCACCAGCCGCGTCGAAGGAAGCGCGCAGCCCCGTGTAGTCGTGGTGGACCGGGAATTGCGGGAACTGCGCGACGATGCTTTCCGGCGGGTGGATGAAGAAGCCCGCGTGCGCGGCGCCCAGCATGCCGGTGTCGTTGTAAGAGTCCCCGGCCGCCATGACCTGGAAGTTCAGGCCCTTGAGCGCCTCCACCGCGTGGCGCTTCTGGTCAGGCTGGCGCAACCGATAGTCGGCAACATAGCCTTCGGTGTCGATCTCCAGGCGGTGGCAGAACAAGGTTGGCCGGCCGAGCTGGCGCATCAGCGGGTCGGCGAATTCGTAGAAGGTGTCCGACAGGATCACCACCTGGTAGTGGGCGCGCAGGCCGTCGAGGAACTCTTTCGCCCCCGGCAGCGGCGCCATGCCAGCGATCACGGCCTGGATGTCGGCGAGCTTGAGCCCACGTTCGCGCAGCAGACCGATGCGAAAGCGCATCAGCTTGCCGTAGTCGGGTTCGTCGCGCGTGGTGCGGCGGAATTCGGGGATGCCGGTGCGTTCGGCGAAAGCGATCCAGATCTCGGGGACGAGCACACCCTCGAGGTCGAGGCAGACAACTTGCATGGTCGGGACAGGCGAGGCGGGCGGGTGCCCGGGCCGCCCCGGCAGGCCGCGGCGGACGACGGGCGCGATGGTAGCGTTTTCCGGGGCGGGATCGCCCGGCCCGCGGTGCTCAAGCGCCCGTCCAGGAGGTGGGCGGGCTCAGGCCCTCACTCCCCGGGCGCCAGCACCACCGTCTGCTTGCGCGTGCTGCCGCCGCGCCACAGCGTGAGCGTGACGCTGTCGCCCGGCGCTCGGCGCTCGAGTTGGGCCAGCATGTCGTCGAGGTCGGCCACGGGCTCGCCGTTGACCTCGGTGATGACGTCGCCGAACACGATCTCGCCGTTGCCGCCACGGCGGAAGGGCACGAGCCCGGCGCGCGCGGCCGGGCTGCCCGGCGCCACCTGCACCAGCGCCACGCCGCGCGGCAGGCGCAGGGCCTGGTGCAGGGCGGCCGGGCCGGCGGTGACGCCGATGGCCGGGCGCACGAAGCGGCCGTCGCGGATGAGCCGCGGCACGATGCGGTTGACCTCGTCCACCGGGATGGCAAAGCCGATGCCGACGCTGGCGCCGCTGGGGCTGTAGATCGCAGTGTTCACGCCGATCAGGCGCCCGGCCGAATCGAGCAGCGGCCCGCCCGAGTTGCCGGGGTTGATGGCCGCGTCAGTCTGTATCACGCCGCGGATCGTGCGCTGGTTGACGGAGTCGATCTCGCGGTTGAGGGCGCTGACGATGCCGGTGGTCAGTGTCTGGTCCAGGCCGAAGGGGTTGCCGATGGCGTAGACCTTCTGCCCGACGACCAGGTCCCGGCTCGTGCCCAGCGGCAGCGGCGGCGCCTTGGCCGCGGGCACGTCGATCTTCAGCACCGCCAGGTCGCGGTCGGGGAAGGCCCCGACCAGGCTGGCCTGGTGCGTGCTTTGGTCGGCCAGGGTGACGCGCGCCGCGCTCGCGCCCTGGATGACGTGGAAGTTCGTGACGATGTGGCCGCGCTCGTCCCAGACGAAGCCGGTGCCGGTGCCCCGCGGCACCTGCTGCACGTTCAGCGAGAAGAAGTCGCGCTGCGTCTCGAGCGTGGTGATGTGCACGACCGAAGGTGAGGTCTTGCGGAAGACCTCGATCTGGTTCTGTTCCTCGGCCAGCAGCGGCCCGCGCGGCGTGACGGCGCGCGGCGAGGCCTCGGTCCGGCTTTCCACCAGGCGCGGCAAGCCCAGCGCGAGGCCGGTGGCGGCCACAAGTGCCGCCAGCGCCCAGGCGAACGCCCAGGCGTGTGTACGCCCGCGCGGGCGCGACGCCAATCGATCGGCAAGGGGGTCGATGTCGGTCATGCGACGATATATGCAGCCGCCCCGGTGGCGATCAAGGTCCCTTCATCGTTGACCAGGCGCATCTGGCTCGAGGCCACACGCCCGCCCAGGCGTGTGACCTCGGCGCTGGCGACGAAATGCTGCCCCAGGCCCTGGCGCAGGTAGTCGATGCGCAGGTCGATCGTGGCCATGCGCGCGAAGCGCTGCATGAACTGCTCGGTCGTCTCCGCCGGGTGGCGTTCGGCCATCGCGACCATGATGCCCAGTGCGCCGGTCGGGTCCAGCAGCGCCGAGATCACGCCGCCGTGCAGCCGGCCGTAGCCGAAATGCCCGACGAGCTCGGGCTTCATGTCGATGCGCACGCGCACTTCGCCTGGCTTCAAGGACGCCACCTTGAAGCCGAGCACCTGGTTGAAGGTGATCTTGTGCTCGAACAGGTCGGTCAGGGCCGCCTCGAGGCGCTGCTGTTCGTCGGCGCTGCGCACAGGGGAGGGTGTCGGTGTCATCCTCAGTTCCTGCCCGGCAGCGTGCCTTCGAGCTTGCAGATGATGCCGAGCATCACCTCGTCGGCGCCGCCGCCAATGGACGTCAGCCGGCCGTCGCGCCAGGCCTGGGAGACCGGGTTGTCCGCGGTGTAGCCCATGCCGCCCCAGTACTGCAGGCAGCTGTCGGCCACCTCGCGCGCCAGGCGCCCGCTCTTGAGCTTGGCCATCGAGGCCAGGCGCGTCACGTCCTGACCGGCCACGTACTGCTCGACGGCGCTCCAGGTCAGCGCGCGCAAGGCCTCGACCTCGGTGCGCAGCTCGGCCAGGCGAAAGTGCACGACCTGGTTGTCGAGCACGCTGCGTCCGAAGGCCTGGCGCTGGCGCGTGTATTCGATCGTCAGGTCGATCATGCGGTCGAAGCCGCGCACCGAGTTGGCGGCCGCCCACAGGCGCTCTTCCTGGAACTGCAGCATCTGGTAGGTGAAACCCTTGCCTTCCTCGCCGATGAGGTGGCGCCGGGGCACGCGCACGTTGTCGAAGAAGAGCTGCGCCGTGTCCGAGGCGTGCATGCCGACCTTGTGGATCTTCTGCTTGGTGATGCCGGCGGCGTCCATGGGCACGACGAGCAGGCTCTTGTTGCGGTGCGAGGGGCCGTCGCCGGTGTTGACGAGCAGGCAGCACCAGTCGGCCTTCAGGCCGTTGGTGATCCACATCTTGGTGCCGTTGATGACCCAGTCTCCGCCGTCGGCGCGGGCGTGGGTGCGGATGGCGGCCACGTCGGAGCCGCCTCCGGGCTCGCTCACGCCCAGGCAGGCAACGAAGTCGCCGGCGATCGTCGGCGCCAGGAACTCGCGCCGCAGTTCGTCGGAGCCGAAGCGCGCCAGCGCTGGGGTGGCCATGTCGGTCTGGACGCCAATGGCCATGGGAACGGCACCGCAGGCGCAAGTGCCCAAGGCCTCGGCCATGACGGCGGAGTAGCTGAAGTCGAGCCCGGCGCCACCGTAGGCCTCGGGGTACTTCAGGCCGAGCAGGCCGAGACTGCCCATCTTCTTGAAGACCTCGTGGCTCGGGAACTCACCGGCAGCCTCCCAGGCGGGGACGTGCGGGTTGACCTCGTTCTCGATGAAGCGCTCGACGGTGTCGGCGATTTGGCGGTGTTCGGGTGTCAGTTGCATGGGGGATGTGCCTCCGCGCTCATTGTTGTCCAGTTGCGTCGGGCGCTTGGTTTCGTGCCTTTGCTTCGCGGGCCCTTGGGCTGGGGCGTACTGTTTCGCGCCTGCTTCTCGCGGGCCTTGGGTCAGGGCGTTTGCGGGCGCTGTTGTCTTGTGCGTGCTTCTCGCGGGCCCTCGGGCCAGGGCGACCCCCTCCGCTCATGTCCTCCGGGATCGGCCTGGGGCCGATCCCTCCTCCTTTACTTCGCTGCGGGGGTCGCCCTGTCCCGAGGGCTGTCGGGCATCTCGGTGCGCGGTGGTTTTCTTGGGCGCGCCGAGGTGGTCGCTGCCCGGTGGGGCCTGGCGCCGTGCGCGACGTTCTCTGGGCGAAGGTCATCGTGCAGGTCGCTTTTTTGCGCCTGCGGCTCGCGGGCCCTCGGGCCAGGGCGACCCCCTCCGCTCATGTCCTCCGGGATCGGCCTGGGGCCGAT
>CAIRBF010000470.1 GCA_903876715.1 uncultured beta proteobacterium | reverse complement strand
GCAGCACCTCGTAGCAAGGCAGCACCTGGGCCACGCTGGCATTGGGCTCGCGGCCCTCGCGGATGGCGGCGAAGAACTCGCGGTCCTGGAGCTCGATGCCGTTCATCGACACGTCGACCTTCGACACGTCGATCTTCTCCTCCTTGCCGTTGACGAGGTCGTCGTAGCGCGCGATGTAGGTGCCGGTGTCGCCGATGTAGCGGAAGAAGGTGCCCAGCGGCCCGTCGTTGTTGAAGGACAGGCTGAGCGTGCAGATCGCGCCATTGGCGGCCTTGAGTTGAATGCTCATGTCCATCGCGATGCCCAGGGCCGGGTGGATCGGACCCTGGATGGCGTTGGCCTGGACGACAGGGCTTTGCGCCTGGTAGGCGAAGAGGTCCACCGTGTGCGCGGCGTGGTGCCACAGCAGATGGTCGGTCCAGCTGCGCGGCTGGCCGAGCGCGTTCATGTTGGTGCGCCGGAAGAAGAAGGTCTGCACGTCCATCTGCTGGATGTGGAACTCGCCCGCGACGATGCGCCGCCGCACCCACTGGTGGCTCGGGTTGAAGCGCCGGGTGTGGCCGCACATGGCGACCTTGCCGGTCTCGTTCTGCAGCTGCACCACGGCCTGGCCGTCCTTCAGCACGTCGCACAGCGGGATCTCGACCTGCACGTGCTTGCCGGCGCGCAGGCAGGCGAGCGACTGCTCGGCGTGCATCTGCGTGGGCGTGCACAGGATGACGGCGTCCACTTCCTGGATGGCCAGACTGTCGGCCAGGTCGGTGCTGACGTGGGCGATGCCGTACTTGTCGGCCACCTCCTTCGTCTTCGCGTACTCGCGGCCGACGAGCGAGACGACCTTGACATCGGGGATGTTGCGGATGCCGTCCAGGTGCTTGATGCCGAAGGCGCCAGCCCCGGCGAGGGCGACTTTGATGGTCATGCTCGGTTCTCCAGGATCAGGTGTCCGACCGCCGTGTTGGAGGCCGGCACATGGTAAAAGCGGTGTGCGACCCGCGGCGGGGGGCCGCCGGCCACGTCGCCCATCGCGCCACGCGCGATCAGCCACATCACGAGCTCGATGCCCTCGCTGCCGGCCTCGCGCACGTACTCGATGTGCGGCACCTGGGCCAGCGCCGCCGGCTCGTCGATCAGGCGGTCGAGGAAACGGTTGTCCCACTCGCGGTTGATCAGCCCGGCGCGCGGGCCTTGCAACTGGTGGCTCATGCCGCCGGTGCCCCAGATCTGCACGTTCAGGTCCTCGTCGTAGGACTCGACCGCGCGCCGGATGGCCTGGCCGAGCGCGAAGCAGCGCCGCCCCGAGGGCACCGGGTACTGCACCACGTTGACGGCAAAGGGGATCACCGGGCAGGGCCAGGCGCCGACCTTCGGGTCCTGGGCGCCGCACATCAGGCTCAAGGGCACGGTCAGGCCGTGGTCGACGTCCATGCGGTTGACGATGGTGAGGTCGAAGTCGTCCTGGATCACGCTTTGCGCGATGTGAGATGCCAGCGCGGGGTGCCCCTGCACCGCGGGCACCGGCCGCGCGCCATAGCCTTCGTCGGCAGGCCGGTACTGCGCGGCGGTGCCGATGGCGAAGGTGGGGATCAGGTCGAGGCTGAACGCGGTGGCGTGGTCGTTGAAGACCAGGAAGATCACGTCGGGGCGGTTCTGCTGCAACCACTGCTTGCTGAACTCGTAGCCGGCGAAGACCTTCTGCCAGTAGGGCTCGCCGCTCTTGCCGAGGTCGAGCGCGGCGCCGATGGCCGGGACGTGGGAGGTGTAGACGGAGGCGGTGATGCGGGCCATGGCGTCAGAACCCCGCGGTCTTGCTGCTGCCCTGGGGCTGGCGGTGCGGCTGCGCGCTGCCGTCCTCGCCCAGGCGGCGGTTGCCTTCGACGCTGCGGCCGCCGGCGATCATCATGTCGCGATACTCCTCTTCGGTCATGCCGGTCATGCTGCCGGCCATCTGCTGGAAGCTCTTGCCGTAGGTGGCGCCGATCTTGGCCAGGAAGTTGATGGTGCCGCCCTCGGCGATGCAGCGGTTCAGGTCGCGCGCGAGCACGGCCTGCTTCTGCGCCTCGGTCATGGGCCACTGGTCGAGGTTGGCGCGGGGGTC
>CAIRBF010000469.1 GCA_903876715.1 uncultured beta proteobacterium | reverse complement strand
GGGGCCGCAGCGCTGCGCGCTGAGGCGGGCCTGTAAGGCCCACCGCGCTTCAGCGCGGTCTTGTCCGCACGTGGGCCGCGCTCATATCGCGCAGAGATGTAAGCGTGGACCAGAAGGTCTGTGAACGCCGCAGGGGTGCCCCTCAGGTACCCACCGCGAGCGGCGCGTGCGCCTTGCGCAGGCAGGCGATCAGGCTCAGCGCGGCGATGCGGCCGGTCCTCGGGTTCTCCGAGGGCACGTTCTCGATCGTCATGCTGAACGAGGCGCTGTCGGCGTCGACGCGGATGTTGTGGGTGTAGCGGGTGACGGTCGGATCGGCCCAGACCTCGACCTGGGTCCGGTCGACGCCGATGCCGGCCAGCGAAAGCGCGACGGCGACGTTGACATTGGCCGGGAAGCCGCGCGCCGCGTCCCGGGCGCTGCCGCGGAACAGGCACATCGGCTGGGTGAGACCTGCGAGATCGATGCCCTGCTCCACCAGCAGTGGCGCGCCCTGCAGGCCGGCCACGGGCTTGCGCGTGACCAGGGTGACCGCGTGGATCCGGGCCTCACGCGCCGCACTGACCGCATCCAGCCCGAGCAGCCCGCCGCTGGGCACGGTGATCCTGCCGCCGTGCGCCCGCGCGAGGTCGATCAGTTCGGGCGCGCCGAGGAGCGCGCCCACGCTCATCACGAGCAGACGGCGCCCGCGCCGCAGCGCCGGCTCGGCGATCTCACGCAACAGCCGCGCCGGCGCGCACTCGACCACCCAGTCGCAGCGTTCGGCCAGCGTCTGGACGCCCACGCAATCGGCCGGACGCGCCAGCTGTACGCCCATCCACTGGCGGGCCTGGTCTGCATCGCGGACGGTCACGGCAGCGAGCTCGAGACCCGGCAGCTCACCTGCGTCGAGTGCGCGCGCCAGCGCCTTGCCGATCGTGCCCAGGCCGGCGATGCCGACGCGCTGCGGAGGGGTCATCGGTGCCGACACACGGTCTGTCATGGGAAATCGTTCCTGGGGCGATGCGGGCGGGGCGGCGGCGGCGGGGGGATGGATCAATCGAGCTTCACCCCGGAGTCCTTGACGAACCGCGCCCAGCGCTCGATCTCGGCGGCCACGAAGCGCCGCCCTTCCTCCAGCGAGAACGGCATCGCCAGCGAGCCCGTGCGCTGCCGCGTGGCGACCGATTCGGGCGAGTCGATCGAGCGGCGCACGGCGGCGTTGAGCCGCTGCTGCACCGCCGCCGGCGTGCCCGCGGGCACGAAGAGCGCGCTCCAGGCCGAGATCTCGAGGTCGGTCATGCCGAGTTCGACGAAGGTGGGCACCTCGGGCCAGTAGGGCAGGCGCTTGCCCGCGGCGGTGGCCAGCACGCGCAGCCGCTTGCCTTCGATCAGCGACGCTGCGCTGGTGCCGTCAGCGAACACGACCTGCACCTGGCCGCCGGCCAGGTCGTTCAGCGCAGGCGGGCTGCCCTTGTAGGGCACGTTCAGCAGGTCGACGCCGGCCCGGAGCTTGAACACCTCGCAGGCCACCTGCGCCACCGTGGTGCCGCTGCCGCAGGCAATCTTGCCCGGGTTCTTCTTCGCGTCGGCGATCAGGTCGGCCAGCGTCTTCCAGGGCGAGCCGGCGGGGACGAACAGCGACAGCGGCACGATCCCCATCCCGCCAACGATCTCGAACGAGGCCGGCGTGTAGCCCAGCCGGCCCGGGAAGAACGCGTAGTTGGACGCATTGGTGGCGGCCGCGCCGATCAGCAGGGTGTAGCCGTCGGGGCGCGCGCGCGCCACCATCTGCGCGCCCAGCGTCCCGTTGGCGCCGGGGCGGTTCTCCACCACCACCGTCTGGCCCAGGGACTCGGCCATGTCCTTGGCGAGCAGCCGCGCGCTCATGTCGGTGCCGCTGCCGGCGGGAAAGGGCACCACCAGGGTGACGGTGCGGCTGGGGTAAGCGTCCTGCGCCTGGGCCGGGGCAGGCACGGCAGACACGAGCGCGGACAGCGCCAGCACGGCCGCCGCAGAGAACAGCCTTTGGAAGACGGGTGGGGGGAACTGCTGCATGAACCTCTCCTGGTGGGCCGGCGGGCGGCAACGATCAAGCACCGGCCGTGACCTGTCGAGGCTCACGGTCGATGGACTGGAAGAAATCGTCCAGGCACCGGTTGAAGACCGGCGCGCGTTCGAAGTACGGCGAATGCCCTGTCTGTGCGAGCGCGAACAGCCGCGCACCCGGGACTGCGCTTGCCAGTGACCTCAGGGCCGGTGGGGGGATCACGATGTCTTCATCGGGCGAGACGAGCAGCACGGGCAGCCCCGTGGCGGCCAGGGCGTCCGGCGCACGCACGCGCATCGCCTGCAGCCGCGTGCGCACGGCCTCCTTGTCGAGTCCGAGCGACAGCTCGTCAATGTGCTGGTAGAGCCGATGCAGCGCCGGCTGCTCGCGGGCCATGCGCTGCCCTGCGGCTGGATGCACCTGTGCCGAGCGGCACTGCGCCACGGCCGCCGCCGCGTCCTGTTTCCACCGGGCCAGCGCCGCGTGGTCGAATCCGTCCAGGCGCGCCGGATCGATCGACCCCGTGGTGGCCGACAGGACGATGCTGCGCACGCGCTGTGGGTATCGCAGGCCGAACTCCACCACGGTCCAACCCCCCATCGACTGCCCGACCAGATGGGCGCGCTCGATGGCCAGGTGGTCGAGCAGTGCCTTCAGGTCGTCCGCGTACCGGCCCGGATCGATGGTGCCGGCATCCACCGAAGACGGCGCGAAGCCGCGGTGGGCAAAGGTCACGCAGGTGTAGTCCGGCGCGAAGTGCGTCACCTGCTGCCACCAAGACATCTGGCTGCCGCCCAGGCCGTGCGCGAACACGATCGCCGGTCCCCGCCCGCAGACCTCGTAATGGATATCGGCACCGTCGACGCGCAGGCGTCCGGTAGATCGTGCGGCCGTCGAGTTGACAGATGACTTCACAGGGTCCCTCGTCAGCTTGTCAGCGTGCAAGGCGGGCACGGGAGGAGCTCTGTGCCTCTCAGGGGGCGACCGGCCCGCCCGCGCCCAGCACCACGTCCTCGAAGGCATGCAGCGACGGCAGGCCGCCGGTGTGGATGAAGAGCACGCGCTCGCCCGGGGCGAACTCGCCGGCACGCGCCAGACCGATCAACCCCGCCATGATCTTGCCGGTGTAGACAGGGTCGAGCGGAATGCCCTCGGTGCGCGCCAGCATCTGCACCGCCTCGACCATGCGCGCGTTCGGCAGCGAGTACTTGGGCTGCCAGTAGCCGCCCACGCTGCGCACGGCCTCGGGCGGAATCTGCATCTGCAGGCCGAGCAGGTCGGCCACGGCCTGCGCCTCCTTCAGCACCAGGGGCTCCTGTTGCTGCGGGTCCCGGCTCACGCCCACGCCGATGATGGGCACGTCGATGCGGTTGCCCACGAATCCCGCCACCAGGCCGCCGTGCGTGCCCGAGCTGCCCGAGCCCACCACGACATGGTCGAAGCGCAGCCCCCGGTCGAAGCACTGCTGCTGCAGCTCCTGCGCGCAGGCCACGTAGCCCAGCCCGCCGAGCGCGTTGGAGCCGCCGCCGGGAATGATGTAGCCCCGACGGCCCTGTGACGCCAGGTCGTCGGCCTCGCGCTGCATGGCTGCGGCCATGTCGGAGCCTGCGCGCACGACGGTGAGGGTCTCCACGCCCATCAGCCGGAACATGAAGTGGTTGCCGCTGGCCTGTGGGTGGTAGCTGCCTGGCACACGTTCCTCGATCACGAAGCGGCACTTCAGGCCTTCGCGCGCCGCGGCCGCCAGCGTGATCCGACAGTGGTTGGACTGCGGCGCGCCGCAGGTGACCAGCGTGTCCGCCCCCTGTGCGAGCGCATCGGCCACCAGGAACTCGAGCTTGCGCGTCTTGTTGCCGCCCGGGAACAGGCCGAGCATGTCGTCGCGCTTGATCCACACCTCAGGGCCGCGGCCTCCTGGGCAGGTCGCGGCCAGTGCGGCCGAGAAGCGCGGCATGGGCTCGATGGGTGTGGCGAAGTCGGTGTAGCGACGACGGGCAAAGCGCGAGAGGTCCATGGGGTTCCGTGTGTCGTGACAGTGAAGGGCATCAATGGGCCGGCGGCTGCCAGACCGCGTCTTCGTCGATCGGGTACACCGGTCGGGGCAGGTGCTGCCAAGGCAGCGACCGCAGGTTGGGCGTCGTGAGGCCCGGGCAATCGACCTCGAGCACACGCCCGGGCGGCGCGAAGCCATCGAAGGCCGCGCGGAAGTGCCCCCGGCTCTTGACCACCAGCGTGCGCACGGTGGACAGATCCACGCCAAGCACGTCGAGCTGCGCGGGGTCCAGCAGTTGTTGCCGACGCGAGATCACCGCCACGCGCACGCCCCCCAGGTCGAGCAGCGCCGACGGGCCCATCTCGCGCCGCGTGCCTGTCACCATGCCGCGCCGGCCCAGGAAGCGGCCATCGCTCAGCGCAAGCACCCGGGCCGGGTGCTGCAGGCGGGTGACGCCAGGGGCACTGGCCGAGGCGCTGGTTTGCGCGTCCCGATTGAAGACCGCCTCGAGCCGCGCTCCCGGTCCCAGCGCATGGGCCTCGAGCGCCAGCGCCGCATCAGTAACGACGCCCAGCAGCACGCCCTGGGCATCGGCGTCCAGGAGCCTGCGCAGCAGATCCACCGTGTTGCCACCGCCGCCGCCGCCCGGGTTGTCGGCCACATCGGCGAGGATCAGCGGCGGCATCGCCTCATCGCGCCCGGCCTGCACCGCCAGCGCCACCGCCTGGTCCATCGGGGTCAGCCGCGCGACGAAGCGCGCGCGCTGTGCCCAGACCTGCGCGGCCAGCCGGCCCGCGAGCGCCTCGCCCCGCGCGCGATGACCCCGTCGCGTGGTGACGACCACGCTGAATCCGCACTTGATGCTGTCGGCCAGCGCGAAGCCGCCGCACAGCGACACGTTGAGCACGTCACCGGCCACCTGCGCCTGCGCGACATCGATCAGTTCGCCATAGACCGTGCCCGGGCCGATCAGTTGCGAGGTGGCCGGCGGCACCAGGGGCAGCTTCACCAGCGACACCTCGCCCGCGCCGTCGTGCAGGAAGCGCTGCACCAGCCGTGCGGCTTCCTCGCCGCGTGCGCGCAGGTCGTCGTGCAGGTTGCGCCGGTAGGCGACGAAGCCGCTGAGGCTGTCGGTCATCCGGGACGAGACATTGGTGTGCAGGTCCAGCACCGCCACCACCGGCACGCCGGGCCCGACGATGGCGCGAAGGCGCGCGAACAACTCGCCGTCGGGATCGTCCCGCTCGGTGGTCAACGCGGCGCCATGCGAACTGACGAACACCGCATCGACCGGCAGCGCCTGTGTCAGGCGCGCCGCCAGGTCGTCGGCGAAGGCCTCGAAGTAGGCCTGCTCGACCGGACCGCCGGGCTGGGCGGCTGCCATGCGCAGCGGCACCGGCTGCCAGGGCCCGACCCGGTCCATCTCGGCGACGAAGCCCGGCGTGTCCGGCAGCAGGCGCGGGGCCGGGCTGCGCAGTTCGGCGGCCAGGGCATCGCCGGCGAGGTCCAGGGACTGCTCGAACATCGCCTGCGTGGTCACCGGCGACCAGCGGTTGCACTCGATGAAGAAGCCGGCGATCGCCACCCGGGGCGGGGCGGCGTGCTGTGGCGCGGTGCTCATGGCGGGCTTCGTGGAGGTCGGTCGGCAGCGGGTTAGAACCCGCCAGGCAATGTAGGCCGACAGGCCGCATCGGTATAGTTCACTGGATGCCAACGGTCCGTCATCCATGGCCACACGACCGGCTCCTGGTCGAGATCGTCTGGGAGCCGGGCAGCCTGGGTGGCGCCGCGCACGCGGTCGTCGACGTGCTGCGACTGATCAACCGCCTCGCTGCCACGAAGGCGCCCACCGAGACGCCCCCCCTGCATTGGCGTTGGGTGCGCTGCGACGGCAGACCCGTGGCCACGCCTGCGCTCGCCCGATTGCCCGCGCACGAGCGTTCAGGTGCGGTGGCCCGACGCGTGCCGACCGCCTACCGCTCACCGGCCGACGTCGTCGTCGTGCC
The DNA here is from genome assembly GCA_903876715.1 of uncultured beta proteobacterium. Taxonomy (GTDB): domain Bacteria; phylum Pseudomonadota; class Gammaproteobacteria; order Burkholderiales; family Burkholderiaceae_C; genus Rubrivivax. The sequence continues at coordinate 3,520 of CAIRBF010000469.1, read as the reverse complement.
GGGCTGGATGGCGCGCGACGGCCCTGAAATCGACCAGTGGGTCGGGCGCAGCAGCGCGCTCGTGCCCCGCCTGCAGCAGACGCTGGCGCAAGGGGGCGCGCTGCTCGGCGTGTTCACGGGCGTGATGCTGCTGGCGGCCGCCGGCTGCCTGCACGGGCGCCGCTTCGCTGCCCCGTGGCCCTTCTTCGTCTCCGTGATGCGCTGCGCGTCGGCCGCCGGTGGCAGCGCCAGCGATTCGATCGACTGGTCCGACGTCCCGGACTGGACCAGTGACCGCGGCGTGTGGACCTGCGCTTCACCAGTCGCGGCGACCGAAGCCCTGCTGGACCTGATCGGCCGCACGGCGCTCGCCGACTTGGCCAGCGCTGCGCGCGACGTGCTGATCCCGGCGCCTCTGCGCCAGGTCGTGACGGTGGCCTATGCACGATCGGCGGGCTCCAGCCTGGCCGCCTGCCGCGCACCCCATGGCAGTGTCGAGCGCGCGCGCCAGTGGCTCGTGAAGCACCTGGCCGACCCTTACGACTTGCAGGCCCTGGCCCGCGCCGCGGCCACCAGCCCGCGCACGCTCGCCCGTCACTTCGCCGCCACGCACGGCATGAGCCCGCACCAGTACCTCGAGCGTCTGCGCGTGGAGCGCGCGTGCCAGCTGCTGCAGACCACCGACATCCCGGTGGAGGAAACCGGACGCTCCAGCGGACTGACGAGCCCGAGCACTTTCAGGCGCGTCTTTCTCAAGCACACCGGCCACCTGCCGGGCGAGTACCGCCACCGTTACCGCCTGCGTACGCTACGCCCGCGATAGGGCAGCGAGGCCGTGTAGTCGCACGCGCTGGGCGGGCACTGGCCGCGCCGCGGGCTCGCCTGGCGCACGGTGACCGGGCTGACTCATGCCCCTGTGCGCGGGAACGAGGCGCGGGTCAGGTCGTCCAGCGAAGAGCGCGGCGCGACACAACCCGTCTCCACCCGCTTCAGAACCCGGCCTTCAACCCCAAGGTCACCCGCCGCTGTCCGGCACTGACCGGTTGCAGGCCGGCGCTGGCGTCGATGCTGAGCTTGTCGGGCACGAGGGCCCAGCGCAGGCCTGCGGCCATCCAGGGAGAGCGCTCGCGGTCGCTGGCGTAGACCTCGGCCATCAGGTCCAGGCGGTCGGTGGCGGCCTGCTCGACGGCCACGGCCCAGAGCGTGCTGCTGCGCTGGGCGGAGCGAGAGTGTGACCACCCCAGGTTCGCGTGCAGTTGCAGCGCGGGCCGCAAGGTCAGGCTGGTGACGGCCAGGGCGGTCGTGTCCTCGAGCGAGAACGATCCCCCCGCGGGTCGCGCCCCGGCGAGTTCCCAGGCGAGCGTGAACGCGGGCAGCCCGGCGGCCGCGTCGTTCAAGGCCGTCTTGCCGCCCAAGCGCAGGCCCTGGTCGGTACGGCCGCCGCTGCGTTCGCCGTCGAGGCCGAGCGCCAGTTGCGAGCGCCAGCCCACCCCGCAGCCGACCTTCAGCGCGATGCCGCTGGCCGCGTCGGCAGCACGCGCGGACTGTCGGCGCAACGAGGTCTCGAGCTCGCAGTCCGAGCGCTCGAGGACGGCAGCATCCTCGGTGCTGAGAGGTTGTCCGGCCCAGGCAGCGGGGCTGATGACGAACAAGGCGGCGATGCACAGGCGGAGCAGGCGCATGGGCAGGAGTCACAGGTAGAACGTGGGGGAGTGTGACACGAGCCGCGAGCTCCGGACAGGCCCGAAACCGCCTGCACGGCCCGGTGGCGAGCTGCATTCGCGCGGCGTTGCGCGCTGTCCGGCCCGACGCCACCGGCCCGTGTCGGGCGCCGGCTCTCGCGGGCGAGGGTCGGCGCCCGGGACGTATGCTGCGGCCTCTTGTTGCAGCCCAGGTGACGCCGGCATGACCACCCGCCCGGACGAGGTCCTTCCAGGGACGGCCCTGCCGTCCGGCCCACGACTGCGCCGCGCGGGCGTCGCCGCGCGCGCGCTGTTTGCCGCGCTGGGCGTGCTGGCTGGCGCCTGGGGGGCGCACGTGCCCTCGGTCAAGGCGGCCTATGCCCTGGACGAGGGCCAGCTCGCGCTGGCGCTGTTCGCGGTCGCCGCCGGGGCCGTGGCCTCGCTGTTCGTGGCTGGGCGTCTGATCGGGCGCCTGGGCACGCGCCGCGCGAGCCTCTTGACGGGCGTGCTGCTGGCGGTGCTGCTGGCCAGCGCGCTGCTGTGGCCCTCGCTGCCGGGGCTGCTGGCGGCGCTGGCGGTGCTGGGCATGGCGATGAGCGTGCACGACGTGGCCATCAACGCCGAGGGCACCGCGCTCGAGCGCCTGGGCGGCCGGCCGCTGATGGGCCAGCTGCACGCGATGTTCAGCGTGGGCGCGATGGCCGGCGCACTGGGGGCCGGCGCCATGTTGCGCCTGGGCTGGCCGCCGGCGCTGCAGCTCGCGCTCGTCGGCGGGGTGCTGGCGCTGGCGATCGGTGTGGCCTGTGCCGGGATGCTGGACGCCCACCCGGCGGCGCCGGCCGGCGCGGACGAACGGCGTTTCGTCTGGCCGCGCGGGCCGCTCCTGTTGATCGGGCTGCTGATCCTGGCCGGGCTGCTGGCCGAGGGCGCGATGTACGACTGGTCGGTGCTGTACCTGCAGCAGGCGCGCGGCCTGCCGCAGGACGTGGCCGCACTCGGCTATGCGGCCTTCGCCGGGGCGATGGCCGTCGGGCGCTTCGCCTGCGACCGGCTGCGTGCCCGCTTCGGCGACCGCGCCCTGCTGGGCGGCAGCGCCTGGCTCGGCACGGCGGCGCTCGCCTTGGCGCTGTCGAGCCCGCATCCTGCGGCGTGCGTGGCCGGCTTTGCGTTCGCCGGCCTCGGGCTCGCGCCGGTCGTGCCGCTGCTGTACAGCGCGGCCAGCCGGGCCCCGGGCAGCACCAGCGCGGCGGCCATTGCCGCGGCTTCGTCGATCGGCTACTCCGGCATGGTGATCGGCCCGCCGCTGATCGGCGCCATCGCCGAGGCCTCGTCACTGGCGGCGGCGCTGTGGGTGGTCGTCGCCGCGATCGCGTTGCTCGCGCTGGGGGCGGGCAGATTGGGGAACGAGCGGGCGCCTGCCTGAGGTGGCTGAGCACGGGTGCCAGCCAGGGCTGGCTTCGAAGGCTCGGCGCGGCGCCGACGCGCTCGCATCGGCGTCCCCAGCGGGCTCCCTCGGACTCTCTTGGACCCCGAGGACCCCCGAGGACCGGGTGCGCCCGGCCGGGCGCTTTCCCGAAGGCCGGGCTCAGCCGGCGTCGTGGACCACACCGTCCTCGAGCCGCAGTGCGCCGCCCTGCACCAGCTCGCGCACGAGCTGCGCCGCCCAGTCCCGCGGGCCTGGCGTGCCGGCACGGCCGTGGCGCTCCCACAGCCCGCTCAGCATCGGCGTGGCCTCGGCCCAGTCCAGCAGCGCGGGCCAGGGCTGGCTGCGTTCCTCCATCAGGTGGTACTTGAGCAGCACCTTGGCGGCGTGGCGCGCGTGCCGGGCGGGGTCGGCGCGGAAGCCCTGCAGGCGTGAG
>CAIRBF010000468.1 GCA_903876715.1 uncultured beta proteobacterium | reverse complement strand
CGGAACTCGGTCTCGACGCCGCACGGCTGGCCGTCGGCGGCGACAGCGCCGGTGGCAATCTGGCGGCGGTGACCTGCCTGGCGCTGCGCGAGGCCGGCTCTGTATCGCCCGGCTTCCAACTGTTGATCTACCCGGCCACAGACATGCGCGCTGTGGCGCCTTCGCACGAGCACAACGGCCAGGGCTACATGCTGACCCGCGACAGCATCGCGTACTTCCGCCGTCACTACATCGGCGACCCTGCGCAGTGGGCAGATTGGCGCGCCTCGCCGTTGTTGGCGAGTGACCACCGCGGTCTGCCGCCCGCTTTGGTGCTGACCGCGGGCTACGACCCTTTGCGCGACGAAGGACTGCAATACGCGAACGCGCTCTCGGCGGCCGGTGTATCGACGCAGTACGTCTGCTTCGAGCGTCAGGTACACGGGTTCATCACGATGGGGCGCGTGATCGACGAGGCTCGCACCGCGGTGACCTTGTGCGCGTCCGCGCTGCGACGCGCCTGGGGCAGTTGAGGCGTGTCGTGGCGCTCCTGAGGTGCCGCGGACCCCGCAGGCGCATTCAATACACCAGCCGGTCGGGCCGGATGTCGCGCAGGATCGTGGTGGCGATCTCCTCGATCGACTTGTGGGTCGACGACAGCCAGCTGATGCCCTCGCGCCGCATCATCGTCTCGGCGGCGCGGACCTCCTGGCGGCAGTTGAGCAGGGACGCGTAGGTGCTGCCGGGGCGGCGCTCGTGGCGAACCTGGGCCAGGCGTTCGGGGTCGATGGTCAGACCGAAGCACTTGGCCCGGTGTGGGACCAGCGGCACAGGCATGCGGTTGCGCTCGAAGTCTTCCGGGATCAACGGGTAGTTGGCGGCCTTGATGCCGTGCTGCATCGCCAGGTACAGACTCGTAGGTGTCTTGCCGCAACGGCTGACTCCCACCAGGATGACGTCTGCGTCCTCGAGGTTGCGCGCCGACTGGCCGTCGTCGTGGGCGAGGGAGAAGTTGATCGCAGCGATGCGGTCGTCGTACTCCGGGCTCTTCGCGGCGTCGGAGAAGCGCCCGACACGGTGGTTGCTCTTCATGCCGAGCTCGGCCTCCAGCGGTTCGACGAAGGTGCGGATCATGTCGAGCACCAGGCCGCGCGCGTCGCGCCGGGCGATCACGTCGCGCACCTCCTCGTTGACCAGGGTGATGAAGACGATCGGACGTGCGCCCTCGCGCTCGGCGGTCTCGTCGATCTCGCGCCGTACGGCCCAGGCCTTGTCGACGCTGTCGACGAAGGGACGGCGCACGTGACGCGGGCGCATCGAGAACTGGGCCAGGATCGAGTTGCCGAAGGTCTCGGCGGTGATCCCGGTGCCGTCGGAGACGAAAAACACGGTGCGGTGGGGCATGGCTCAATTCCTGCTTGAAGACCCCCTGCATCATAGGGATTCATCCCTAGAATCGAGAAAGTCAAGTTGCGCGGTCGCTGGCATGCGCAGACACCCGCTCCCGAACCCCCTTCCTGCCCCCGCCCGCCCAGGCTGCGCCATGCGCCCACAACAACAGCTCGAGGCCTTGCTGGCCCTGCAGCCCGCCCGCGGTGGCAACCCCGACCCATGTCATCAAGGAGTTTTCCCATGTCTTCCCCCGAGCTGGCGACCGCCCTGGTCGTACCCTTCGAGCGCCTGAGGATGTCCGATGTCGAGGTGGTGGGCGGCAAGAACGCATCCCTCGGCGAGATGATCAGTCAACTGTCGGCCTCCGGCGTGCGAGTGCCCGGTGGCTTTGCGACCACTGCGCACGCCTTCAGGTGCTTCCTGCACGAGGGCGGGCTCGCGCAGCGCATCTCGGACCGGCTCTCCGGCCTCGACACCGACGATGTGCGAGCGCTGGCCGAGGCCGGCTCAGAGATCCGCGGCTGGATCACGGCCGCGTCCTTTCCGCCGGACCTGGAGGCCGCGATTCGCGCCGCCTTCGCACGCCTGGAGGAGGGCGGCGACGGCGGCTCGTACGCGGTGCGTTCCTCTGCCACGGCAGAGGATCTGCCCGACGCGTCCTTCGCCGGCCAGCAGGAGACCTTCCTGAACGTGCGTGGCATCGACGACGTGCTGCACCGGATGAAGGAGGTCTTTGCCTCGCTCTACAACGACCGCGCCATCAGCTACCGCGTGCACAAGGGCTTCGCGCACGATGTTGTCGCGTTGTCGGCTGGGGTGCAGCGGATGGTGCGCTCGGACCTCGGCGCGGCCGGCGTGATGTTCACGATCGACACCGAGAGCGGTTTCAGCGAGGTGGTGTTCATCACCTCGAGCTACGGACTGGGCGAAACCGTGGTGCAGGGGGCCGTGAACCCGGACGAGTTCTACGTCCACAAGCCGGCGCTGCGCGCTGGCAAGCTGCCCATCATTCGGCGCAGTCTGGGCTCCAAGCTCATCCGCATGGAGTTCGCGCCCGAGCCTGAGCGTGTGCCGGGCGGCCGGCTCGTGCGCACGGTCGACAACTCCGCCGAGATGCGCAACCGCTACTCGCTCAGTGATGACGACATCGTGGAGCTTGCCCGCTATGCGCTCGTGATCGAGCAGCACTACGGCCGGCCGATGGACATCGAGTGGGGCAAGGACGGTGCCGACGGGCGCTTGTACATCCTGCAGGCTCGGCCCGAGACGGTCAAGAGCCAGGCGGGGCAGCAGGTCGAGCACCGCTACAGCCTCAAGGGCAAGGGTCCGGTGCTGGCCGAGGGCCGGGCGATCGGCCAGAAGATCGGCACCGGGCCGGTGCGCATCGTGACCTCGCTGGCCGACATGGACACGGTGCGGCCCGGTGACGTGCTCGTCACCGACATGACCGACCCGAACTGGGAACCGGTGATGAAGCGCGCCAGCGCCATCGTCACCAACCGCGGTGGGCGCACCTGCCACGCGGCCATCATCGCGCGCGAGCTCGGCATCCCGGCAGTGGTGGGCTGCGGGGATGCCACCGCGCGCGTGCACGAAGGCGCGCTCGTGACCGTGGCATGTTCCGAGGGCGACACCGGCTATGTCTACGACGGCCTGCTCGAGACCGAGGTGCGCGAGGTCCGGCGCGGCGAGATGCCCTACTGTCCGATCAAGATCATGATGAACGTGGGCAACCCGCAGCTCGCCTTCGATTTCGCGCAGATGCCCAACGCCGGCGTCGGCCTGGCGCGGCTCGAGTTCATCATCAACAACAACATCGGCGTCCACCCCAAGGCCATCCTCGACTACCCGAATGTCGACCCGGAGCTGAAGAAAGCCGTGGAATCGGTGGCGCGTGGGCATGCCTCACCGCGCGCCTTCTACGTCGACAAGCTGGTCGAGGGCGTGGCGACGATCGCCGCCGCCT
>CAIRBF010000467.1 GCA_903876715.1 uncultured beta proteobacterium | reverse complement strand
GGGAGTAGTCCGGGCCGCGGGCATGACAAGCCCCTCTCCCCTTGCGGGAGTGGGGTTGGGGAGAGGGGGGAAGGCCGATGCCTCGGCACGCATCCCCCTCTCCCCCAACCCCTCCCCCGCGGGGGAGGGGAGCAAGACCCTGGCTCCGGCTTCACCGGTCTGCGGATCAGCCTCCGCCGCGGCCGCCTCTTCCGTCACCTCCGCCTGGAAGTCCGCCGGAAACACCAGCGTCACCCCCTGGCCGCCCCCAGCCAGGCTGCGTGCCCAGGCCTGGGCCGCGACCTCGCCGGCCTCGGCCGCGCTGTCGATGCGCCGCACCCAGCCCGAGACCGGCCGCGCCAGCGACTCGATGTCCGAGGTGAGCGGCGCGTCGAAGGGCAGGTGCCAGCTCGCGTGGTCGCCGACGACGTTGACCACCGGCGTGCGCGCCCGGCGCGCGTTGTGCAGGTTGGCGATGCCGTTGGCCAGCCCGGGCCCCAGGTGCAGCAGCGTGGCGGCCGGACGGCCGGTCATGCGGCCCCAGCCGTCGGCCGCGCCGGTGCAGACGTTCTCCTGCAGGCCGAGCACGCAGCGGATGCCCGGCTGCCGCTCGAGCGCGCGCACGAGGTCGAGCTCGGTCGTGCCCGGGTTGGCGAAGCACACCTCCAGGCCCTGGGCGTGCAGGCTGTGCAACAGAAGGTCGGCGCCGGTGCTCATGCTTGAAGTTTTGCATGATTATCGGAATGTGAGAATAGTCTTCAGGGTTTGCCCTGAGGATCGACCCGCTCCCTGACCGGCGACCCTGGACGCTGAGGTGCCCCGCCCTCCGCCCTGAGCGGCCCCAGGTCCAGGCGCCGCGCATCGTCTCGTACCCTGCTCGCCATCGCGGCGCCTCCCGGTGTGCCGGACGGTGCGGCCTGTCCAGGCCGGGCCGTGGCGCCGGATGGGCCACTGGGCCGGCTACATTGCGCGCTGCCGTCGCGCGTGGGGCCAGCTCGGTCATTCCAAGCGCCGGCCCCGACCGCCCCCCGCCCCGCCTTGCCGCCCCCCGCGCCATGAACAGCCTGCGCCGCATGCTCGCCGTGCTCGAGCTCCTGCGTCCCGACCGGCCGACGCTGGAGGTGGACGACATCTGCCAATTGCTGAGTTACTCCCCGGCGACGGCCTATCGCTACGTGCGCGAGCTGGTCGACGTGGGCCTGCTCGTGCGCCTGCCCGGGGGCTACGGCCTCGGCCCGCGCATCATCGAGTTCGACCTGCTGATCCGCGAGACCGACCCGCTGCTCAACCGCAGCCGCGACCTCGTGGCCGCGCTCGCGGCGCAGACCGGGCTGAACGTGCTGCTGAGCGAGCTCTACGACGACAAGGTCGTCACCATCCACCAGGAGCAGGGGGCGGACGCGCAGGCGCTGAACTTCGGCCGCGGCCGGCCGATGCCGCTGTTCCGCAGCGCGACCTCGCGCGTCATCCTGGCCTGGCTGCCTGCGCGGCGCCTGCGCCGCGTGCACGACACGCACGCCCAGGCGCCCGAGCTGCACGCCCTGGGCGCCGACTGGAAGAGCTTCACCCGCGCCATGCTCGAGGTGCGGCGCCAGGGCTGGTGCCTCTCGCGCGGCGAGCTCGACAGCGACAAGACCGGCCTGGCCGCCCCCATCTTCGACGACCGCCAGCGCGTGCTCGGCAGCGTCACCCTCGTCGGCCTACACGACCGCTTTGCCGCCTTCGACGACGGCCGCCTCGTCGGGCTGATCACCGCCGCGGGGCGGGAGATCACGCAGCGGATGGCGGCGGGGGCGTGAACGCCGCACGTCCGCATGGCTGCAGCACGGGCGCCGTCAAGGCCTAAGGCCAGCGACTGCGCAAGCAAGCAATTCGGCGCCGGCGCCACCCGCGACTGTTGCGGTGCCCTGAGCCTGAAGAAGGGTTGCAAGGGTATCTCCGGCACCACCTCGGCCGTCAGCCAGCCATCGACACCGTGTGCGGCCTCGGCTCACGCTCTTCCCTCCGCCTTGACTTGCGACCATTTCGCGCCGCGTCCCTTTCCTGTCGGGGCGATCACCCCCTCGGCTTTCATGGCGCGCAGGATCACGCGCACCATGTCGCGGCTGATGCCGGGGCAGGCTTCCTCGATCTCCGAGATGGAGAAGGGCAGCTGGCGTTTGAGAATCTCTGAGCGAACACGGTCGCCCTTGGCACCCCGGCCGCGCTCGATGGTGCCCACGCGCTCTTCGAATTCCTTGTAGGCGCGCAGCAGCGCACCCCAGAAGTAGTCGAGCCACGGGGCGAAGTCGTGTGCGGCCTCGTGCCAGCCCTGGGAACTGGCTTCCAGCGTTTCGTAGTAGCTCTCCTTCGATTCTTCGAAGATGCGCTCCAGGCTGATGAAGCGGCCGACTGCATAGTCGAAGTGATTGAGCAGCTGCAGGGTGAGCAGCCGTGCCATGCGGCCGTTGCCATCCGGGAAGGGGTGGATGCACAGGAAGTCGAGGATGGCCAGCGGCACCAGCACCAAGGGGTCTGCCAAGTGCTGATCCAAGGCCGAGCGGTAGCGCGCGATCAGGTCCGCCATCGCGATGGGCGTGAGGTGCGCGGCAACCGGACGAAAGCGGATGCGTGAGCTGCCATCGGGGTGGCGCTCGACGATGTCGTTGTTGGTGGCCTTCCAGTGCCCGCCTGGTTGTGGCATGTAGCGGTACAGCATGCCGTGGAGCTGCAGGACCGTGCCCTCCGAAAACGGCATCTGTTGGCCGCTCTCGTGGATCAGACCCAGGGCATCGCGGTACCCCGCCACTTCCTGCTCGGATCGGCTTTGCGGCGCGGCATTCTTGAGCACCAGTGACTTGAGGCGGTGCGCGGCGACGACGACGCCCTCCAGGCGGTTCGACGACTCGGTGGACTCGACCACTGCCACCTGTCGCAGATCGCTCAAGACCTCGGGTGACTGCGCGACGAAGAGCTGCTGCTTGCCCCGGTATTCACCCAGGGCGCGCAATGTCGCCACCTGCTGCGCGTCGAAGCGCAGCCTGGCAAGGTAGTCTGCCGAGAGTGATTGCATGCAGCAGCCTACGGACCAGGAAGAATGGGGTAATGCTACTGTAAATTGGGGTATTCAATGGATTAAATGCCCCAATAACGCAGGGATGTCTCCATCCCCGGTTCACGGATAAACCCCGGGCCATATCCTGAAGCCGTCCACCAAGACCATCTCGCTGCGTCTGCCGCAGCACCTGCTGGACGCCATCATGGCGGCGGCCAACGCGCGCGACGTGCCCTACCCCTCGCTGATCAAGGTGTGGCTGCAGGAGAAGGTGGAAGGCTGGGCTTCGAGCCCTAGACGTTGAACAGGAAGTTCAGCACGTCCCCGTCCTTGACCACGTACTCCTTGCCCTCGGCGCGCATCTTGCCGGCGTCCTTGGCGCCCTGCTCGCCCTTGCAGGCGATGTAGTCGTCGAAGGCGATGGGCTGGGCGCGGATGAAGCCGCGCTCGAAGTCGGTGTGGATCACACCCGCGGCCTGCGGCGCGGTGGCGCCGATGGGGACGGTCCAGGCCCGCACCTCCTTCACCCCGGCGGTGAAGTAGGTCTGCAGGCCCAGCAGCTTGAAGGCGGCGCGGATCAGGCGGT
>CAIRBF010000466.1 GCA_903876715.1 uncultured beta proteobacterium | reverse complement strand
TTACAGCGAGCCCGGCTCGGGCTCGGACCTGGCTTCGTTGAAGACGCGCGCCGACCGCCGAGGCGACGTCTATGTCGTCAACGGCCAGAAGACCTGGACCACGCTGGGCCAATACGGGGAGTGGATCTTCTGCCTCGTGCGCACCAGCCATGAGGGCAAGCCGCAGACGGGCATCAGCTTCCTGCTGATCGACATGACGAGCCCGGGCATCACGGTGCGGCCCATCATCACGCTGGACGGCTCCCACGAGGTGAACGAAGTCTGGTTCGACAACGTCGAGGTGCCGGTGAAGAACCTGGTGGGCCAGGAGAACCAGGGCTGGACCTACGCCAAGTACCTGCTGTCGCACGAGCGCACCAACATCGCCGACGTCAACCGCGCCAAGCGCGAGCTCGAGCGCCTGAAGCGCATCGCGCGCGCTGAGGGGCTTTGGGACGACGCCCGGTTTCGCGACCAGATCGCGCTGCTGGAGGTGGACATCGTCGCTCTGGAGATGATGGTGCTGCGCGTGCTCTCGGCCGAAAAGAGCGGCCGCCAGAGCCTGGACGTGGCGGGCCTGCTGAAGATCCGCGGCAGCGAGATCCAGCAGCGTTACACAGAGCTGATGCTGCTCGCAGCAGGCCCGTACGCCGCGCCCTTCATTCGCGAGGCGATGGACGCCGGCTGGCAGGGTGATCAGGCGCTCGGCGGCCTGTGGCCCGGCGGCGCAGCACACTGCGCGCCGCTGGCGCCCACCTATTTCAACTACCGCAAGACCACGATCTACGGCGGCTCCAACGAGGTCCAGCGCAACATCGTTGCGCAGACCATGCTCGGCTGACCGCAACGAGGAGCCCAAGGATGGACTTCGACTTCACCGAAGAGCAGAACGCGCTGCGCGACGCCGTCGCGCGCTGGGTTGGACGCGACTTCCCTTTCGAGCGCCGGCACGCGCTGGCGCGCGCCGGCGGGGCCAGCCGCGCCGTCTACGCGGAACTGGCCGCGCTCGGCCTCACGGGGCTGGCCGTGCCCGAGGCCCAGGGCGGCCTGGGCTACGGGCCCGTGGAGGCCATGGTCGTGATGGAGGAACTCGGACGCGGGCTTGTGCACGCGCCCTACGCCAGTGCAGCACTCGTCGCTCCGGCGCTGCTGGCGGCCGCGCCGCCGATGCTGCAGGCGCACTGGCTGCCGCGCATCGCGGGCGGCGAGGCGCTGGTCGTGCTCGCCCACCAGGAGCGCGCCGCGCGCTACCGCCTGCGGCAGGTCACCACGCGTGCCGTCGCGGCGGGGGACGGCTGGTTGCTGACCGGGGGCAAGAGCGTGGTGCCCGCAGGCGACGAGGCCGACGCCTGGATCGTGCCGGCACGCTGGCACGGAGCCGATGGCGACGAGGCCGGCATAGGGCTGTTCCTGGTCGAGCGACACGCCATCGGGGTCACGGCCGGTGGCCACCCGACACAGGACGGCGCCCGCGCGGCGGAGCTGCGACTCGACTCGGCTGCGGCGCTGCTGATTGCCGAGGAAGGCTTCGAGCGCCTGGAACTGGCGGCCGACATCGCGATCGCTGCCGCCTGCGCCGAGGGCACGGGCCTCATGGAGCGCTTGCTAGCCATCACTGCGGACTACATGAACACGCGCAAGCAGTTCGGCGTGCCGATCGCGAGCTTCCAGGCATTGCGCCACCGGCTCGCCGACGCGAAGATGGCGCTCGAGCTCGCGCGCTCGATGAGCTACCACGCCACGCTGCGCCTGGGCAGCGCGCGGGACACGCGCCGGCGTGCCATCTCGCAGGCCCGGGTGCAGCTCGGTCGCAGCATGCGCCAGGTCGGGCAGGAATGCATTCAACTGCATGGCGGCATTGGCGTGACCGATGAGTACGTCGCAAGCCACTATTTCAAGCGCCTGACGGTGCTCGAGTTGCAGTTCGGCGACACGATGCACCACCTGGGCGAGGTCAGCGCTCGCATGCAGGAGACGGCTGGGGTCTTTGCGTGAGCATTCCAGCGGCCGCCATCCCGACAGGCGCTATCGACCAGCGGGTGCGGCAGGCGCTGCTGGGGCAGTTGTTCGCCGCGACACCCCAGCCGGTAGCCGGGGGCATCCTGTTCGCGGGCGTCGTCGCCGTGATCGTCAGCAGCCAGGCGCCGGCGATATCGGCTTGGGGATGGTTTGCCGCCAAGGCCGGCATTGGCGCCGTGCGCATCGTCCACTCGCGGCGCTTCCTCGTGATGCCGGTCGAGGCCTCGGCCATCGGCGCCTGGGTCAAGGCCTACCTCTTCTGGTTCGCGCTCGACGTCCTCTCCTGGGCTGCCATGATGCCGCTGTTCGCCGACAGCGCCGACACGCGGTCGCTCACGCTGCTGGTGTGCGGCTTGCTGGGCGTGGCTTCGATGGGGGTGTTCACCACGGTCTCGCACTGGCCGCTGTGCGTGCTCTACAGCAGTGTGTGCATGGGCATGATCGCGACGTGGTTCGCGCTGCGGGGCCTGCCCGGTGACTGGGCGGTCGCGCTGGGCAGCGCCGTCTACCTCGTGCTGCTGGTGCTCGAATCCCGCCGAGGCAACGCCCATCTGGCGGAGATGGTGCGCCTGCGCTACGAGAACGCCGCCCTGGCGGAGGAGCGCGCTGCGGCGCTGGCCGCGGCGCAGTCCTCGGACGCAGCCAAGAGCCGATTCCTGGCCATGGTCAGCCACGAGATGCGCACGCCGCTGAACGGCATCATGGGCATGGCCCAGGTGCTGCGCGCCGACATCGTCGAGCCCGCCCGCGCGCGCTCCCTGGAGTTGCTCGAGAACTCCGCGCGACTGCTGGCACGCATCATCGACGACCTGCTCGACTTCGCGCGCATGCAAGCCGGTGCCGTCGACGTGCAGCGTGAAGACGTCAACCTTCGGCAGACCGTCGAGCAGGTCGTCGCCCTGCTGCAGCCGCTGGCCCAGCAGCGCGGGCTGGAGCTCCAGGCCCGCTGGCCGGACAACACGCCGGGCTGGGTGCTCTGCGACAGCACCCGCGTGGGCCAGGTCCTGCACAACCTGGTGGGCAACGCCCTGAAGTTCACGGAGCGCGGCCGCATCGATGTGCGCGTCGAGGCCGGCGAGCCTGGGATCTGGCGCATCAACGTCGTCGACACCGGTCCAGGCATTTCAGCGAAGGACCAAGAGCGCATCTTCGAGGCCTTCGAGCGCGTTGGCGATGTCGGTCTCGTGCCGGGCACTGGCCTCGGGCTGACGATCGCGCGCCGGCTGGCCCGAGCCATGGGGGGCGACGTGACCTGCCAATCCGCGCCGGGCCATGGCGCCACCTTCAGCTTCAGTTTGGCGGCCCCGGCGGTGGAGCCACCCTCCGCGCAAGCCAGCGACCGGGTACGCGCCGCGGACCCGGCCGCCGCTGTGGAGGACTGCAGCCCTGGCGCTCTCGAAACGCAAACCGGGCACGGTCCCCTGTCAGACGCTGACCGGGTCGTACTCGTGGTCGATGACAACGAGGTGAACACCCTGGTGGCCGCCGCCCTCCTCGAGCAGCTCGGCTGGCGCCCGGAGGCGGTGGGCAACGGCGAACAGGCGCTGCGGGCGATGTCGGGCAGGCGCTATGCCGCGGTCTTGATGGACTGCCACATGCCAGTGCTCGATGGCTGGGAAGCCACCAGACGCTGGCGCCGCGAGGAACGCAGCGAACGGCTGCCGATCATCGGCATCACTGCCAATGCCTCTGCCGAGGACCGGCGGTCCTGCCTGGATGCGGGAATGGACGACCACCTGCCCAAGCCCTTCGACAAGGAGGCGCTCGACCGGGCCCTGCAGCGGCTGGCTGGGCCCGTTCGCCCATGATGCCGCGCCCCGACGAACGCACTGCCGGCGCAGCCGGTTCCTTGCACGACGTGCGCGGGCTGCGCGTGGGTCACCACACCGACCACCGTCGCCCGACGGGTTGCACCGTCGTCCTTTGCGAGCAGGGGGCGGTCTGCGGCGTGGACGTACGCGGCGGCGCGCCCGGTACGCGCGAGACCGACCTGCTGCGCCCGGAGAACACGGTCGACCGCGTGCACGCGGTGCTGCTGACCGGCGGCAGCGCCTTCGGCCTGGATGCGGCTGGTGGCGTGATGCGATGGCTCGACGAGCACGGCCACGGCCTGAGCGTCGGCCCGGCGCGGGTGCCCATCGTCCCTGCGGCGGTACTGTTCGACCTGTGGGTGGGCGACGCCTCGATCAGGCCCGATGGCGCCGCCGGCTACGCCGCCTGCGCCGCGGCCGCCGCCACCACACCGGGGCTCGCGCCGGCGGAGGGCAGCATCGGCGCGGGGGCGGGCGCCGTCGTCGGCAAGATGCTCGGGCTGCCGCGAGCGATGAAGGGCGGCATTGGCAACGCCGCGCTCAGCGCCGGGGGCATCACGGTGGCGGCGCTGGTTGCGGTCAACGCGGTCGGCGATGTGATCGCCGAGGACGGCTCGGTGCTGGCAGGCGCACGTGGCGAGGACGGCCGCACACGCATCGGCGCCAAACGCGCCCTGCTCTCCGGCGAGCGCCCCATCCGCCCGACTCCCGGCAGCGCAACGACGATCGGCGTCGTCGCCACCGACGCCGTGCTCGGCAAGGCGCAGGCCGCCAAGTTGGCCAGCCTGGCCCACCACGGACTGTCGCGCGCCATCGACCCGGTCACGGCGCACGACGGCGACACCCTGTTCGCGCTGGCCACCGGCAGGAGCGGAGTGGAGGGCGACGTCAACCTGCTGGGCATGCTCGCCGCCGAGGCCGTGGCGCGGGCGATCCGGCGTGCCGTACGCGCGGCGCAGGGCCTGCCACGGTTCGGTCTGCCCGCCCTGTGCGACCTCGCCTGAGCACCGGCACGGCAACACTTCGTCCGTCATGGCACGCCGACCACCCTACGCAAGCCGCGCCCCCGGCACCCTGGGCCTGGCCGCGGTGCTGTTCAGCCAGGGCTTTGGCACACGTCGCGAGTGCGCCGCCCGGGTGCAAGCCGGCACGGTGCGCATCGACGGCCGCATCTGCACTGACCCGGACGAGCCTGTCGCCACCGACGACCTGGTCTTCAGCGTCGACGGCCGCGAATGGGCCTTCCACGCCCGCGCCTTGGTGCTGCTGCACAAGCCCGCCGGCTACGAATGCTCCATGCGGCCGCGCCATCACCCCGGCGTGCTCAGCCTGCTGCCGCTTCCGCTGCGCCAGCGCGGCGTGCAGCCAGTGGGTCGCCTGGATGCAGACACCACCGGGCTGCTGCTGCTGACCGACGACGGCGCGCTGCTGCACCGGCTCACGTCCCCACGGCACGAGGTCCCCAAGGTGTACGAGGTCGGCACGCGCCACCCCGTGACGCCGCAGCAGCTCGAGGCCCTGCGCGCCGGCGTGGTGCTGGACGACGACCCCCGCCCGGCGCGCGCCACGGCCGCCGAGGCCACCGGCGACTGCGCGCTGCGGCTGACCATCACCGAGGGCCGCTACCACCAGGTCAAGCGCATGCTGGCCGCCGTGGGAAACCGGGTGGAGACCCTGCACCGCAGCACCGTCGGCACGCTCGCCCTCCCCCCCGACCTCGGGCCCGGGCAGTGGCGCTGGGTCCAAGCCGGGGACCTGGAACGCGCGCCGTCGCGATAATCCAGCCGATGCAGGTGTTCCGAGGCCTTCCGCCGGCAGACGACCGGCCCGCGTGTGCGCTGACGATCGGCAATTTCGACGGCGTGCACCGCGGCCATCAGGCCATGCTCACGATGCTCGCGCACGAGGCGCGGCAGCGCGGGCTGCCCTGCTGTGTGCTGACCTTCGAGCCGCACCCGCGCGACTTCTTCGCCTTGCGCTCGGGTCGGCCCGAGCTCGCGCCGGCGCGCATCTCGACGCTGCGCGACACGGTTCGGGCGCTGCGCGGCTGCGGCGTCGACCGCCTGGTCGTCCTGCGCTTCGACGAGCGTCTGGCCTCGCTGCCGGCCGAGACCTTCGTCGACCGCATCATCGTCGAGGGCTTGCAGGCGCGGATGGTTCGCGTGGGCGACGACTTCCGCTTCGGCGTTCGCCGCAGCGGCGACTACGCGCTGCTGGACGCGATGGGCATGCAGCGCGGCTTCGACGTCGCGCGCATGATGAGCTACGAGGTGCACGGCCTGAGGGTGTCGAGCTCGGCCGTACGCGAGGCACTGGCCCAGGGCGACATGGCCCGCACGGCCCAGTTGCTGGGCCGGCCCTACACGATCAGCGGCCGCGCCATCCACGGCCGCAAGCTCGGACGCGAGCTGGGGTTTCGCACGTTGAACCTGCGATTTCCACACGAGCGACCCGCCGCCATGGGGATCTTCGTCGTCCAAGCGCATGGCCTGGGCCCCGGGCCACTGCCCGGCGTGGCCAGCCTGGGTGTGCGACCCACGGTCGAGGACGCCGGGCGGGTCCTGCTCGAGGTGCACTGCCTGGAATGGCCTGCAGCACTGGGCAGCGAGGGCGGCTATGGTCGCTGCCTGCAGGTGGACCTGCTGCACAAGCTGCACGACGAACGGCGCTACGAATCGCTCGAAGCGCTGCGCGCGGGGATCGAGCGCGACGTCGACGACGCGCGCACCTGGTTCGCGCACCGACGTCAGGCACCCCGCGCCGATAAAATCAGTTGATGCAAGGCCACAACACCTCGACGGCGACGCGCTGCCGCAGCGCGCGCGACCGAATTCGCCCACCGGCACAGCCCTGACCCTCCCGGTCGTGCGCTGGCGCGGCAGCGCCGCCACGGCACGGGCCCTGCACGGCCTGCCGTGCGCACGCGATCCCAGCGACGCCCGCCCTCCCGGCCGGGCCGCCACGAGGCCATGAACCCGAATACGTCCGCCCCCGCCTCCGCAGCCCCGGCCACCGGTCCCGACTACCGCGCGACGCTGAACCTGCCCGACACGCCCTTCCCGATGCGGGGCGACCTGCCCCGGCGCGAGCCCGGCTGGGTGCAGGCCTGGCAGGAGGCCGGCACCTACCAGCGCCTGCGCGACGCGCGGCGTGGCGCACCGTTGTTCGTGCTGCACGACGGTCCGCCCTACGCCAACGGCAAGCTGCACATCGGCCACGCGCTGAACAAGGTGCTCAAGGACATGATCGTCAAGTCGCGCCAGCTGGCGGGCTATGACGCGCGCTACGTGCCGGGCTGGGACTGCCACGGCCTGCCGATCGAGAACGCGATCGAGAAGCTGCACGGCCGCGGCCTGCCGCGCGACCAGGTGCAGGCGAAGAGCCGCGCCTTCGCCACCGAGCAGATCGAGCAGCAGCGCATGGACTTCCGCCGCCTGGGCGTGCTCGGCGACTGGGAACACCCCTACCGCACGATGGACTTCGGCAACGAGGCCGGCGAGATCCGGGTGCTGAAGCGCCTGATGGAGCGCGGCTTCGTCTACCGCGGCAGCAAGCCGGTGTACTGGTGCTTCGATTGCGGCTCCTCGCTGGCGGAGTTCGAGATCGAGTACGCCGACCGGACCTCGCCGACGGTGGACGTGGCCTTCCTCGCCGCCGAGCCCGAGCGCCTGACCGCCGCCTTCGGCCTGCCGGCGCTGACCAAGGACGCCTACGCCGTCATCTGGACGACCACGCCCTGGACCCTGCCGTCCAACCAGGCGCTGAACCTGAACCCGGGCCTCGAGTACGCCCTGGTCGACACCGAGCGCGGCCTGCTCGTGCTGGCCTCGGCCCTGGTCGAGCGCTGCCTCGAGCGCTATGGCCTGCAGGGTACGGTGCTCGCCACCACCCTGGGCGAGCAGCTCGGAGGCCTGCGCTTCCACCACCCGCTGAGCGCCGTGCACGAAGGCTACCGCCGCACCGCGCCGGTCTACCTGGCCGACTACGCCACGGCCGAGGACGGCACCGGCATCGTGCACTCGGCGCCCGCCTATGGCGTGGAGGACTTCAACTCCTGCGTCGCGCACGGCATGCGCCATGACCAGATCCTGAACCCGGTGCAGGGCCACGGGCGCTACGAGGACGCGCTGCCGCTGTTCGGCGGGCAAGACATCTGGAAGGCCAACCCGCAGATCGTCGAGGCGCTGCGCGCCGCCGACCGCCTGCTGGCGAGCGAAAAGCTGCAGCACAGCTACCCGCACTGCTGGCGCCACAAGAGCGCAGTGATCTACCGCGCCGCGGCGCAGTGGTTCGTGCGCATGGACGAGGGCGAGGGCGTGTGTACGGTCGAAAAGGCGCCAAAGACGCTGCGCCAGACCGCGCTCGAGGCCATCGACGCCACCGCCTTCTACCCCGAGAACGGGCGCGCGCGGCTGCGCGACATGATCGCCAACCGGCCCGACTGGTGCATCAGCCGCCAGCGCAACTGGGGCGTGCCGCTGCCCTTCTTCCTGCACAAGGTCACGGGCGAGCTGCACCCCGACACGCTGGCGCTGATGGAGCGCGCGGCCGCGCTGGTGGAGCACGGGGGCATCGAGGCCTGGAGCCAGCTCGACCCGGCCGACCCGGCCTGGCTGGGCGCCGACGCCGTGAACTGGAGCAAGAGCCACGACATCCTGGACGTCTGGTTCGACTCCGGCTCGACCTTCTCGCACGTGCTGAAGGGCTCGCATGCGAGCGACGGCGCACCGGCGGGTGCCGACGCCGGCCACCACGGTGACGGCCCCGAAGCCGATCTCTACCTCGAGGGCCATGACCAGCACCGGGGCTGGTTCCATTCCTCGCTGCTGATCGCCTGCGCGCTCGAGGGCCGGGCACCCTACCGCGGGCTGCTCACGCACGGCTTCGCCACCGATGGCCAAGGCCGCAAGATGAGCAAGTCGCTGGGCAACGTGGTCGAGCCGCAGAGCGTGAGCGACAAGCTCGGGGCCGAGATCGTGCGCCTGTGGTGCGCAGCCACCGACTACTCGGGCGACCTCAACATCGACGACAAGATCCTCGCGCGCGTGGTCGACGCCTACCGCCGCATCCGCAACACGCTGCGCTTCCTGCTCGCCAACACGGCCGACTTCGATGCCGACGCGCATGCCGTGCCGGCCGACGCGATGCTCGAGATCGACCGCTGGGCACTCGCGCGCGCAGCACAGGTGCAAGATGAGATCCGCGCCCACTTCGACGTCTACGAGTTCCACCCGGTGGTGGCGCGGCTGCAGGTCTTCTGCTCGGAAGACCTGGGTGCCTTCTACCTGGACGTGCTGAAGGACCGGCTCTACACCACGGCCGCCGGCTCGCACGCGCGGCGCAGCGCGCAGACGGCGCTGTGGCACCTGACGCACGCGATGCTGCGCTGGATGGCGCCCTTCCTGAGCTTCACCGCCGAGGAAGCCTGGGGCGTGTTCGCCGCCGGCAAGACCTCGGGCACGATCTTCACCGAAACCTTCTGGGATTTCGGCGGCCTGGCCGCACAGGGCCTGCAATCGCGAGCGGTGGGCCCGTCTGCGGGCGAAGAGGCGCTGCTCGCGCGCTGGGAACGCATTCGAGCCATCCGCGATGTCGTCAACAAGGAGATCGAGGCCGTACGCACGGCCGGCGGCCTGGGCTCCTCGCTGCAGGCCGAGGTCACGGTGCACGCGGACGCCACGGATCTCGCCCTGCTCGACAGCCTCGGCGCCGACCTCAAGTTCGTCCTCATCACCTCGGCTGCCGCGGTCGCCGCCGCAGCCGAGGGCGAGGCGCTGCGCGTGGAGGTGAGGCCCTCGGCGGCGCGCAAGTGCGAGCGCTGCTGGCACTGGCGCGACGACGTCGGCCAAGACCCCGTGCACCCGACGATCTGCGGCCGCTGCACGAGCAACCTGCACGGCGCCGGCGAGGCGCGCGCGGTGGCCTGATGGCTGGCGCAGGCAAGAGCGCCA
Organism: uncultured beta proteobacterium; assembly: GCA_903876715.1. Classification (GTDB taxonomy): domain Bacteria; phylum Pseudomonadota; class Gammaproteobacteria; order Burkholderiales; family Burkholderiaceae_C; genus Rubrivivax. Next base: position 21,356 of record CAIRBF010000466.1, on the reverse strand, counting down.
AGAGCCGCGGCGCGGGCCCGCCGCCCGGTCTGGCCCTGTGGCTGGGTCTGGCGGTCATCGTCATCCTGCTCGACCAGATCACCAAGACCCTGGTCATCGGCAGCTTCGAACTTGGCGACTCGCGCCGCGTCACCGGCTTCTTCAACCTCGTACGCGTGCACAACACTGGCGCGGCCTTCTCCTTTCTGGCCGGGGCCTCCGGCTGGCAGCGCTGGTTCTTCGTCGGCCTCGGCCTGGTGGCCTCGGGCTTCATCATCTGGATGATCCGCAGTCACCCGGCGCAGAAGCTGTTCTGCTTCGCCGTGACGATGATCATGGGCGGGGCGCTGGGGAATGTGATCGACCGCCTGCTGCACGGCCACGTCGTCGACTTCCTTCAGTTTCGCTTCGCGATCCTCGAGCCACTGTTCCCGGGCGGCTACTTCCCGAGCTTCAACATCGCCGACAGCGCCATCACCGTCGGCGCCATCTGCGTGATCCTGGACGAGATCCTGAGGGTACGCCGCTCGAAGTAGCGCGGCAGGGGCGGTACCGTCAACCCTCGTTGACCATGACCACCTTGCCCATCACCTGGCGTGAGCCCATGCGGGCATACGCCTCGTGCAGGCGGCTCATCGGCAACACGGTGTCGATCGCAGGCTTGACCAGCCCCGCGGCGTACCAGGCGAGCAGCTGGCGGTGGTCCGCTGCCGCGGCCTGGGGCTCGCGCTTGAGAAAGTCGCCCCAGAAGACGCCGACGATGGCAGCGCCCTTCAGCAGCGCCAGGTTCCATGGCAGCGCCGGGATCGCGCCGCCGGCGAACCCCACGACGAGGTAGCGTCCGCGCCACGCGATCGAGCGGAAGGCCGGCTCAGCGAACGCCCCACCCACCGGGTCGTAGACCAGGTCGGGCCCTCGGCCGCCGGTCAGCGTCTTCAGGGCCGCGCGCAGGTCCTCGCGCGCGTAGTCGATGGTCTCGTCGGCACCCAGGCTGCGGCACAAGGCCAGCTTCTCCGGCGACGAGCCCGCGGCGATCACGCGCGCGCCGACCGCCTTGGCGATCTGCACCGCAGCCGACCCTACACCACCGGCCGCGCCCAGTACCAGCACCGTCTCGCCGGCCTTCAGCCCGCCGCGGTCCAGCAAGGCGTGCAGCGAGGTGCCGTAGGTGAAGAAGAAGGCGGCGGCGTCCTTCAGGTCCATACCGGGCGGCAAGGACACAGCCTGGCGCGCCTCCACGAGCGCATGGGTGCCGAAGCCGCCGTGCCCGGCGCAGGCGACGCGGTCGCCGACATTCAGGTGCGTCACGCCCTCACCCACCGCATCGACCACGCCGGCAAACTCGGAGCCGGGCACGAACGGCAGTTCAGGCTTGAACTGGTACTTGCCCTCGACGACAAGCAAGTCGGGAAAATTCAGGCTCGCCGCGGCCACCCGTACACGCACCTGGCCGGCCCCAGGCTCGGTGCGCGGCAGCGGCCCCCAGCGCAGGGCCTGCACGCCCGTCAGCGTCTCGCACAACCAACCGTTCATCGTCTGTCCTCGATCATGGGGCCCCCATTCTCCACGGCCGCGTCCGGGCAGGTATCGGGAGCCCGCCGGAGTCTGGCGCGAAGGCGCCGTCCTTCAGGGCTGCAGCGTCTGCAGCACCAGGCGCGCTGCGGTCAGGTCCTCCAGCGCCGTGCCGACCGACTTGAACAGCGTGATCTCGTCGTCGCGCCGCCGCCCCGGGAACGCGCCGCGCAGCAGGCCGGCCAGATCGCCGGCGATCGCGTCGTTCGTTATCACGCCGCGTTGCAGCGGCTGCAGGAGATCGCCGGCTTCCGCCAGTGCGCCGGCGTGGGTGTCGACGACGATGCGGGCGCGCGCGACGGCCTCGTCATCAACCTCGCGCATGTCGTGACGGAAGCCGCCGACAAGGTCAAGATGGGTCCCAGGCGTGAGCCACGCGCCGTACACGACCGGATCGACAGCGGTTGTTGCGCAGCACACGATGCCGGCACAGCGGACTGCGGCCGGCAACTCGCCCTCGGGCACCGCGTACCCCGGCAGGCCCTCGGACTGCAGCGTCTGAGCGAGCTGCGTCGCCGCCTCGCCGCGCCGGCCCCAGACCAGCAGGCGCGCGAGCCCGGGCCGCAGCGCCGCGTGGGCTCGTGCCATCCAGGCTGCCAGCCGACCCGCGCCCACGACCAGCACGGTGTCCGCCTCGGGCCGGGCCAGGTGGCGCGCGGCGAGTGCCGACGTGGCCGCGGTGCGCCGCAGCGTCACCGCTTCGCCGTCGAGCACCGCCAGCGGGTGCCCGGTGGCGCGGTCCACCGCCAGCACCGTGGCACACACCGTAGATGGCGCGCCCGGGATCGCGGTCACGAGCTTGGTAACGATCAGCCGCTCGTCCCAGGCCGGCATCAGCAGCATCACGTCGCTCCGCGACAGGGCGTGCACGTGGCGCAACGGCACCTCGGCGCCACGGACGAAGGCGGCGTGCAGGGCATCGGCCAGTGCGGCCCAAGGCAACGCAGCATGGACCTGGGAAGCATCGAAGACACGCATGGCGGCAGGCAGTATGGTGGACAGGGCGGCGCGGCCGTTGGGCGCCCCGCGGTTGGACAGGCATTGGTCGCGCCCACTGCGCTGCGTTGCGGCACACCGACGCGACTGCGTGCATTGTGAGCGCCCCCAAGGGCCGGGCGTCGCCCGTCACGGCGCCCTGGCGCAGGCGCAAGAAGGCTTGGGACGGCCCGCGGTTTATTGTGGGTCCTGCGGCGAGCTCTTGAGGCAGATCACATCCTGCGGGGCCACGGCACTGGCGCGCCCACAGCCGGGCGCCCCACAATGGCAGACCATGGCGATCCCGCTGAACCCGCTGCACTGGCGCGACCCTTTGCACTGGCTCGCGCTGGGCTTGCGCGACTTCCGGCGCGCACCGGGCATCAGCCTGTTCTACGGCGCGGTATTCATGGTCATGGGCTGGGCACTGTTCAAGGTCTACGAGAACGCACCGGCCTACACGCTGGCTCTTTCGGCCGGCTTCCTGCTGATGGGGCCCTTCCTGTGCCTGGGGCTTTACCGCGTGAGCCAGCGCCTGGAGCGGGGCGAGAGACCCGACTTCGGCGACAGCCTGCTGGCCTGGGACACGCGCACGGCGCAGCTCGGCATCTTCGGCTTCGTGCTGCTGGTGCTCGAGATGCTGTGGGGCCGGGTCACACTCGTGATCTTCGCCGTCAGCTTCGACGGCATGCCCGACTTCAGGGGCTCGCTGCTGGCGCTTGTGGACCCCGAGAACATCGGCTTCATCGTCGCCTGGCTGGCCGTTGGCGCCGTCTTCGCCGGACTGATCTTCGCCATCAGCGTCGTGTCGATGCCCATGATCCTGGACCGCCAAACCGACGCCATCACCGCCGGCCTGACCAGCCTGCGGCTGGTGCTGACGCAAACCGGCGTGATGCTGTGGTGGGGGGCGCTGATCGCCATCGTCACGGCCTTGTCTCTCGTGCCCTGGTTCCTCGGCCTGTTGCTGACAGGGCCGGTGATCGGACACGCGTCCTGGCACGCCTACCGCGCCGCGGTCGGGACAGATCTGTCGCAGGACGCGCCGGCCGCCAAAGCCTGAGGCCGAGCCGGGGGCCGGGGGGCCCCGGTCCCTGACACCCGGTCAGGGCAGCAGAACGGTGCAGCCGGTGGTCTTGCGCGCCTCGAGGTCGCGGTGCGCCTGCGCAACCTCGGCCAGCGGGTAACGCTGGTCGATGCGAATCTTGACCTGCCCGCCGCCGACGACGCCGAACAGGTCGTCGGCCATCTCCTGTGTGGCCTCGCGCGTGGCGATGTGGGTGAACAGCGTCTGCCGGGTGACGTACAGCGAGCCCTTGTTACCGAGCATCCCGGGCGCGAAGGGCGGCACCGGGCCGGAGGCGTTGCCGAAGCTGACCATCAGACCGAACGGGCGCAGGCAGTCCAGGCTCTTGTCCCAGGTGTCCTTGCCCACCGAGTCGTAGACCACCTTGACGCCACGGCCGCCCGTGATCTCCTTGACGCGGGAGGCGAAGTCCTCGTGGCTGTAGTCGATCACATGCGCGGCGCCATGCTCGAGTGCGAGCTGGCACTTGGCCGCGCTGCCGGCGGTACCGATGAGCTGCAGGCCAAGCGCGCGCGCCCACTGGCAGGCGATCAGGCCCACGCCACCGGCGGCGGCGTGGAACAGCACGTGATCGCCGGGCTCCAGCCCCTCGACCGGACGCGAGCGCTTGAGCAGGTACTGCGCCGTCAGGCCCTTGAGCATCATCGCTGCGCCGGTCTCGAAGGCGATACCGTCAGGGAGCCGGCACACCGTCTTGGCCGGCATCACACGCACCTCGCTGTAGCTCCCGGGCGGGTTGCTGGCGTAGGCGGCGCGGTCGCCCGGTTTCAGGTGCGTGACGCCCTCACCCACTGCCTCGACGACGCCTGCGCCTTCCATGCCCAGCGCCAGCGGCAGCGCGTTCGGGTACAGGCCGGTGCGCTGGTAGACGTCGATGAAGTTCAGCCCGCAGGCGTGGTGGCGGATGCGGATCTGTCCGGGACCGGGTTCGCCCACCGGCAAGTCGACGAGTTGCATCTGCTCGGGGCCGCCGAAGGCGCTGATCTGGATCGCACGGGGCATCGGGAAATCTCCACGGAGTTCGGAAGACGCGAGGATAGGCCATCAAGGGCGGGTGTGCAGGACCGTGCCGAGACCCTGTCCGGCCATGGCACCATCGCGCACGCGCCGGGACATGGCGTCCAGCGCGCCCTGTCCCGCCCTCTCCCGCCGGTCACTGACCGTACACGCCATGACCCTGACCCCGCGCCTTCTGCTGCTGCTGACCGCGCCCTCACTGCTGTGGGCCGGCAACGCCGTGCTCGGCCGGCTGATGGTGGGCCACGTCCCGCCGATGACACTGAACCTGCTGCGCTGGGTGCTGACGGTGCTGATCCTGCTGCCGCTGGCCCGGGACGCCCTGCGCCCTTGGTCGCGCATCCGTAAGCGCTGGGGCTATTTGCTAGTGATCGGCGTGCTCGGCGCCGGCTTGTACAACTCGCTGCAGTACCTGGCGCTGGTCACCTCCACGCCGATCAACGTCACGCTCGTGGCTTCGAGCCTGCCGGTGTGGTCGCTGGCGGTCGGGGCCCTTTTCTTCGGTGAACGGCCGTCGCGGCGGCAAGTGCTGGGCGCCGCGCTCGGACTTGCTGCGGTTGTGGTCGTCCTCAGCCACGGCTCGCTCGAGGTGCTGCGCACGGTGCGCTTCGTGCCGGGCGACCTGTACATGCTGGGCGCGGTGATCGGGTGGTCCTTCTACAGCTGGCTGCTCGTGAAGCCGCCAGCGCACATGCGCGGTACGCAGCGGCCCGATTGGAACTGGGCGGGTTTCCTGTTGATCCAGGGTCTGTTCGGCCTGGCCGGCTCCAGCCTGTTCTTCACCCTGGAGCATGCCATCGGGACACACCCCATCGACTGGAGCCTGCCGGTGCTGGCCGGCCTGCTGTACGCTGCCGTTGGGGCTTCGATCGTCGCCTACCGCTGCTGGGGACTCGCTGTGGCCGAGGGCGGCCCGACCCTGGCCGCGCTGTTCTACAACATGACACCACTGGTGGCCGCGCTGTTGTCGAGCGCGCTGCTCGGCGAGGCGCCCAAGCTCTACCATGCGCTGGCTCTGCTGTTGCTGTTCGGCGGCATCGTCGTCAGCACACGACAGGCTCGGCGCTCGCCCTGAGCCCGGGCCCGCCGCACTCTGACTGCCTGCCGACCGCGAGGAGATCCCGGATTGAGCGCTCCTGAAAGTCCCACCAGCCCGGGCCTGCCTGCGCCGCGCGCGCCCCAGTTGAGGCCGCACAACAACGACCCTTACGCGACGCAGCCCGCCTTCGAACGGGCACGCCGCCTGTTCGCCGAAGGCAACGCCGCCTTCGGCGGCGGCCGACTCGAGGAGGCGGCTTCCCTGTTCCAGGAGTCGCTCCAGGCGTTGCCACGGCGGCCGTCGACCGTGGCCAACCTGGCCGTGACGCTGCACCGACTGGGCCGCCCCCAGGACGCCGTAAAACTGCTGGACGAGACGCTACAGAGCCACCCCGACGACGCAGCGCTGTGGTCGCTGCGCGGCACAGCACTGGAGGCGCTCGATCGGCTGAGCGAAGCGCTGGCCAGCCACGAGCGCGCATTGGCGACCGATGCACAGCGCATCGCCGACCGCTTCCATGCAGGCCGGCTGATGCTGCGGCTGGGCCGGTCGGAGCACGCGTTGGCCGCGCTGCAAGCCGTGTGCGCGGCCAGCCCGGACGTCGCCGAGGCCCACTACCGGCGTGGACAGGCGCTGATGACCCTGCAGCGAGCGGATGAGGCCCTGACAGCCTGGGACCGGGCGCTGGCGCTCGACCCCACGCTGGTCGATGCCTGGGCCGACCGCGGGGCGTGGATGCAGGAACGCGGACGCATGACCGAAGCCGTGCGCTGCTTCGAGCAGGCGCGCGCCCAGGGTGGCGATGCTGCCTTGCTGGACTACCAGATCGCGGGGCTGTCATCGGCGGCCGGGCATGCCGGCGGCGCGATGCCCGCGAGTGCGCCGCGCAGCTACGTCCAGGGCCTGTTCGACCGCTACGCCGACGACTTCGACGAACACCTGGTGGAGCACCTGGGCTACCGCGCGCCCCAGGAACTCGCCGCCGGACTGGCGCGCCTGGCACGGACCCACTTTCGCCATGCGCTGGACCTGGGCTGCGGCACCGGCCTGTGTGCCGCCCCGCTCGGTGCCTTCGTCACGCGACTGGACGGCGTCGATCTGTCCGCGGGCATGCTGGCGCGCGCGCAGGCGCTCGGCCGGTACGACCGTCTGGAGCACGCCGATGTCGTCGAGCACCTGGCGGCGACGCCCTGGCGACACGACCTGGTCGTCGCCGCCGACCTTTTCATCTACGTTGGCCGGCTGGAGGCGGTGTTCGCAGGCGTGCGTCGCGTGCTCGAGCCTGCGGGCGTGTTCTGCTTCTCGGTCGAGCACCTGGACGACGCACTGGGCGACTGTGCCCTGCTGCCCAGCCTGCGCTACGCCCATTCAGCGGCCTACCTGCGGCGGCTCGCGCGGGAGCACGGCTTCGTCGTCGCGGCGCTCGAGGAGCGTGCGCTGCGGCGCGACGAGCGCGCCCCGGTGCGTGGACTGTACGCCTGGCTCGTGGCAGCCTGAGCAATGCCACGGCGGACCCGGGCAGGAGATCGGCGCGGCAAACGCCTCAGCGCGCCGAACGCTGGCTCGCCAGCATGGCCACGCCCGCCAACACCAGCCCGGTGCCGGCGACGGTCCAGACCGTGAGTGGCTCGCCCAGCCAGACCACACCCATCAGCAGGGTCATGACGGGCCCGACCATGCCCGCCTGCGCGGCGGCCGCCGCGCCGATGCGCTCGACGGCCATCATCACCATCAGGATGGGCGCGACGGTACACAGCATGGCGTTCAGCAAGCTGAGCCACCACACGGCCGGCGCGAGAGTCCACAGCGTGTCCACGGGCCTGAGCACCAGGAACTGCAGCACGCACAGCACGCAGGCCACCGTGGAGGCCAGGCCGGTCAGGCGCAGTGCGCCGAGCCGTCGCACCTCCTGGCCACTGAGCACGAGATAGAGGGAATAACTGAGTGTCGAAGCGAAGACGAGGGCCGAGCCCAGGGCCACATGGCCGCCCTCGACGCGGACCTCGTGTGCGAAGGCCACCAGGATGCCGACGTAGCTGACACCCAGTGCCAGCAGTTGCCCGCGCCCCACGCGCTGCCGGTGCAGCAGCCAGCCCAGCAGCAGCACCACGGTCGGGTTCAGATAGAGGATCAAGCGCTCCAGGCTCGCCGTGACGTACTGCAGCCCGGCGAAGTCCAGGAAACTGGCCAGGTAGTAGCCGAGGAAGCCGAGCCCGGCCACCACGCGCCAGTCGCGGACGGTCAGAGGTGGACGCCCTCGCCCAGCCCACCAGGCCAACACCGCGAACAGCGGCAGGGCGAAGGCCATGCGCAGCATCAGCAGCGTCACGGCGTCAACGCCGTGACGGTAGGCCAGCTTGATGATGATGGCCTTGCCCGCGAAACCGACGGCGCCGCAGATGGCCAGCGTGAGGCCGGCGCGGCGGATCGCGGCCGGTCCCGTGTTCACCAGCCCGCGGCCTGCCCGTCGCGCCGCGGGTCGCTGGCCGCGGCGTAGCCATGGACCGCCGGGTCGCCCAGACGCCAGATGAACTGGCCGGCGCCGTAATCCTGGTAGCTGTCGGCGAAGGGCTCGACGCGGTGGCCCAGATCGCGCAGGCCCTGCGCGGTGGCGGGGTCGAAGCCGTCCTCGGCGTTGACCGTGCCGCCGAACCAGCGCCAGCGCGGCGCGTCACAGGCCGCCTGCGGCTGCTGGTGGTAGTCCAGCATCCGCACCAGCGTCTGCAGGTGGCCCTGAGGCTGCATGTCGCCGCCCATGACGCCGAAGCTCATGACCGGCTGCCCGTCCTTCGTCAGGAAGGCCGGGATGATGGTGTGGAAGGGCCGCTTGCCCGGGCCGACGACATTGGCGCGGGTCTCGTCCAGCGTGAAGCCGTGCCCGCGGTTCTGCAGGCTGATGCCCCAGCCCGGCACCACCACGCCCGAGCCGAAGCCCATGTAGTTGCTCTGGATGAAGCTGACCATCATGCCGCTCTCGTCGGCGGCCGTCAGGTAGATCGTGCCGCCCTGCGGCACGTGGCCGGGGCCGTGGTCCTGTGCATGCCTGGGATCGATGCGACGCGCGCGCTCGTCGAGGTAGGCGTCGTCGAGCATCTGCGCCGGCGTCAGCGACATCGCGCGAGGTTCGCCGACATGGCGGTAGACGTCGGCAAAGGCGAGCTTCATGGCCTCGATCTGCAGGTGCTGCGATGCCACGCTGTCCACCGGCAGCGAGGCGATGTCGAAGCGCTGCAGGATGCCGAGAGCAATCAGCGCCGCGATGCCCTGGCCATTGGGCGGGATTTCGTGCACGGTGTGGCCGCGGTAGTCCTGCGCGATCGGCGTCACCCACTCGGGCCGGTAGGCCGCCAGGTCGGCCTCGGTCATCGCGCCGCCATGCTCACGGGCGTGCGCGGCGATGGCCGCAGCGATCTCGCCGCGGTAGTAGGCCTCGCCGCGGGTCTGCGCGATCAGCTTCAGCGCGCGCGCGGCCTCGGGGAAAGCGAAGCGCTCGCCGACGTGAGGCTGCCTACCGTGCGGCATGAAGGCCTGCGCGAAGCCCGGCTGGCCGGTGAGTTCGGACAGCGACACCGCGTTCGTCCACTTGTGCTGCACGATGACCGGCACGCCATAGCCGCGCTCGGCGATCTCGATGGCCGGCGCCATCAGATCGGCGAAGGGCAGCTTGCCATGGCGTTCGTGCAGGGTCATCCAGCCTGCCACGGCACCCGGCACCGTCACCGAGTCCCAGCCGCGCTTGGGCGGGGTCTTGGCGTCGGCGCCGTACTTGCGGCGGAAGTAGTCCGGCGTCCAGGCCTCAGGCGCGCAACCCGACGCGTTCAGGCCCTTCAGGCCCTGGCCGTCCCAGAGGATGCAGAACATGTCCGAGCCCAGGCCATTGCTGCAGGGCTCGACGATGGTCATCACCGCCGCGGCCGCGATCGCGGCGTCCACGGCGTTGCCGCCCTGCTGCAGCATCTTCAGGCCCGCCTGCGCCCCCAGCGGGTGCGAGGTGGAAACGATGTTGCGGGCGAACACGGGCGAGCGGCGGCTGGCGTAGCCGGTACTCCAGTTGAAGGCGTGGGTCATCGGTGGGGTCGGAGAATTGGACGCAGACGCTGATTCTCGCGCCGGGACTGCGTCAGACGGGCGGACTCGGACGCTCGACCCGGTGGTCAGCCACGTAGCGTTGCATCTTCGGCGGCTCCGGGCCGAGGTGGAAGGCCAGTCGCTGCGCGCGCAACTCGGCGTCGAAGGCCGTGAAGCGCTCGAGACGTCGTTGGTGCTCGAGCCAGTTCTCGTCGACGAAGTACTCGACGTAGCGGCCGGGGTCTGCCGTATCGCGGAACAGGCCCCAGGACAGTGCGCCCTGGCGCAGGCGGGCGCCGCGCGTGCGTCGCATGACCGCCGCGAAGTCGTCGGCGCGCGCCGGGTCGACCAGGTACTCCAGCGTCACCATCACCGGCCCCTCCTCCGGCTCGACAGGGATCGCCGGCTCCGGGCGTGGCGTGGCGGGCGCGGGGCTGTAGTCGAGTTCAGGCCCGGCGTCGATGTGACGTCGCCGCGTGAGCAACCACACCACCATCCCGAGCGCCGAAGAGCCCAGGACGGCCGCATCCACCCCCGCCAGGCCAGCGACCTGCCCCCATACCAACCCGCCACAAGCTGCGCCGCCCATCAGCGACATCTGATAGATCGCCATGCCGCGCGCGCGCACCCAGTCCGGCAGCACCGACTGGGCCACGACGGACAACGAGTTGGCGGTCAGCAACCAGGCCATGCCAACCACCACCATGGCCGGCACCGCGAGCCAGATCTCCTGCGCAGTCACGATCAACACAGCCATCAGGGCATGCGCGAGGGTACCGCCGAGCACAAAGTCGTCGCGGCCCCAGCGCTGGCGCAAACGAGGGGCCAGCAGGGCCGCCAGGATCGCACCCACCCCCAGGCAGGACAGCAGCATCGTGAACGTGCCCGGCCCGCCACCATGCAGGCCGCGTGCCACCAGCGGCAGCAGCGAGGTCAACGCAGAGGCCTGCAGGAAGAACAGGAAGCTGCGCCACATCACGCCTCTCAGGCGTGGCGACTGCAAGGCGAAATTGAGGCCGACGCGCATCGCGCCGATGAAGCGCTCACCCGGCAAGGGGCTGGTGCGCGGGGTCGAACGCCAACGCAGGATGAGCCCGAAGGCCAGCACCGACAGCAGGGCATTGAGCACGAATACCAGCGCTGGGCTCGCGGCCGCGATCAGCGCACCGGCCAGTACAGGCCCGATCACCCGCGACAGGTTCATCGAGATACCGCTGAGCGCGAGCGCCGTGGGCAATTGAGCCCGCGGCACGACCTGCGGCACGATGGCCGAGAACACCGGCAGACGCATCGCCAAGCCGACGCCATTGAGGAAGGTCAGCGCCAGCAGCACGGGCGCGGTCAAGGCGCCCACCAGCGACAGCGCGGCCAGTGCCAGCGCCGTGGCCGACACCCAGAGCTGGGTGGCCGCGAAGTACAGGCGACGGTCGACGATGTCCGCCGTCGCGCCGCTGGGCACAGCCAGCAGCAGCACCGGCAACGTCGAGGCGGTCTGCACCAGCGCCACCATCACCGGGCTCGTCGTGAGCGTTGTCATCAGCCAGGCGGCCGAGACGTCGTTCATCCACATCGTCATGTTGGCCGCTAGCCACGCGAACCACAGCCCGCGGTAGACCGGGCTGCGCAGCGGCTCGAGCGCGACGGGCAATCGCATGACCCGAAGCATAGGCGGAAAAAACAGCGGGCCCCGCAAGCGGGGCCCGGCGACAGATCAGGCAAGCCGATCTGGCGTCAATCTTCTTCCTTGAAGGCGGCTTGGCGCTTGGCCTTGATCGACGGCAAGGAGACCACCACCACCATCAGGAAGGCGGCGATCAGCAGTCCTGAGGACAAGGGACGTGTCAGGAACGTCGTCCAGTCGCCACGCGACAGCAGCAGCGCGCGTCGCAAGTTCTCCTCCATCATCGGGCCGAGGATGAAGCCCAGCAGCAGCGGCGCCGGCTCGCAACCGAGTTTCATGAAAAGGTAGCCGGCGATGCCGAACAGGGCCGCCATGTACACGTCGAAATTGTTGTTGTTCAACGTGTACAGGCCAATGCAGCAGAAGACCATGATGGCCGGGTAAAGGAACCGATAGGGCACTGTCAGCAACTTGATCCAGATGCCGATCAGCGGCAGGTTCAGAATGACCAGCATCAGGTTGCCGACCCACATCGAGGCGATCAGGCCCCAAAAGAGCTGCGGGTTGCTGGTCATCACCTGCGGACCAGGCTGGATACCTTTGATGGTCATGGCACCCACCATCAGCGCCATCACCGCATTGGGCGGGATGCCCAGCGTCAGCATGGGGATGAACGAGGTCTGCGCTCCAGCGTTGTTGGCACTCTCAGGCCCCGCTACGCCGCGGATGTTGCCTTGGCCGAAAGGCACCTCGTCAGGCCGACCCTTGGTCTTCTTCTCCAGCGTGTAGGCCGCGAAAGCCGCCAGAAGGGCGCCGCCACCCGGAAGCACGCCCAGAATGGAGCCCAACGCCGTGCCGCGCAGCACGGCCGGTGCGGCGTCCTTGAAGTCCTGCTTCGTCGGCCACAGGCCCTTCACATCCTTCGTGAAGACCTCCCGGCTCTCCGCAGGACGACTCAGATTGGAGATGATCTCGCCAAAGCCGAAGACGCCCATCGCGATCGCGACGAAGCCGATACCGTCGGTCAGCTCGGGGACGTCAAAGCTGTAGCGCGGCACACCAGAAATCACGTCGGTGTTGATCTGGCCCAACAACAGGCCAAAGATGATCATCGAGATCGCCTTGACCAGCGAACCCGAGGCCAGCACCACGGCGCCGATCAGACCCAGGACCATGAGCGAGAAGTACTCAGCCGGCCCGAACTTGAATGCGAGCTCTGTCAGCGGCGGCGCGAAGGCGGCGACGATCATCGTCGCCACCGTGCCAGCGAAGAAGGAGCCCAGGCCAGCCGCTGCAAGCGCGGCGCCGGCCCTGCCCTTGCGTGCCATCTTGTAGCCGTCGATCGCGGTGACGACCGAGCTCGACTCGCCAGGCACGTTGATCAGGATCGCCGTCGTCGAGCCGCCGTACTGCGCACCGTAGTAGATGCCCGCCAGCATGATCAGGGCGGGCGTCGCATCCAGCGCGTAGATACTGGGCAACAGCATCGCGATCGTCGCCACCGGGCCGAGGCCCGGCAGCACACCAATCAGCGTGCCGAGAAGCGCGCCGCCGAAGGCATAGAGCAGGTTTTGAAGGGTGAGCGCGGTCTGGAAACCGATCGCCAGGTTGTTCAGGAGTTCCATGTCGCCCGCCTCACTTGCCCATGCCGATCGAAGGCCACAGCGGGATGGTCAGCCCGAGCCCCCATATGAAGATCACCCACGAGAACACGGTCAGCACAATCGCATTGGCGATCACCTCGCCCCAATGGAATTCATCGCCCGCCAAGCTCGCGACAAGCACCAGCACCGGCAGCGAGATGAACATGCCGAGCCGAGGCACCAGAACACCGAAGACGATGACGCTGGCAATGATGAGGATCAAGGGACGCCATGCGACCTTTCCGAAGGGCTCACCATCCTCCGTTTCGATCGTCAGCGACTTGAACAGGATCAGAGCTCCGAGGAGGGCAAGGATGACCCCCAGGCCGAAGGGGAAGTAGCCTGGGCCGGGCCGCGCGGCACTGCCGAAGTTGTAGCTCATGGCACCCCATGCGAAACCCATGCCGGCCACGATGAACATCAGTCCGGACCAGAAGTCCTTCTCGCTCTTGATCTTCACTCGATACTCCTCGCGGAAAGCCCACGTTCTCTAAGGATTCTAGGGATCGCGGAGCCCTTCGCACAGCGTCTGAAGGCGGCTGGAGGGTCAAACGCGGGAATACCCTAGGCGCACGGGCCAGATTGGACTCGGCAGCACTGTGCATCAGAGCGGCCATGGCCTCACCATGCGCGGCCACTTGCGCGCCGCCAGGCCCCGCGGCGCGAAGCGTCGCTGCAGGTCCGCCGCGCGAGCCTCGAGCGCAGCGTCGTCGGGCCGCGGCAGCGCACGCGTGGCCACCACCACCGTGTTGCCCTCCCGCGTCGGCTGCAGGCTCCAGACCCGACCGGCACCGAAGGCCGCGGCGATGCACTGGCAGCTGCGTGCAAAGCTCGCGTCACGACCGAACAGGTTCACCGCCATGACGCCCTCGTCGTCGAGCAGGTCGCGACAGGCGGCGTAGAAGTCCGCGTCGTCGAGCACCGGGGCGGCCGCCTCCTCGTCATACAGATCCACATGAAGCAGGCGCACGCTCGCGCGCCGATCGGGCGCACGAACCCACGCACCGGCATCACCCACGACCACGTGCAAGCGAGGGCTGTCACGCGGCAGCCTGAAGGCGTGCCGGCAGACGGCCACCACCTGCGGGTTGATCTCGACCGCCGTCGTTGCCATCTTGAGAGCCTGGGCGGTGAAGCGTGTGATCGTGCCCGCCCCCAGGCCGAGCTGGACCGCGCGGCCCTGGCCCAGGCTGTCGGTGGGCAGCCACAGCAGCGCCGCCAGCATGCGCTGCACATAGACCAGCTCCACCCGCTGCGGATCGTCCAGGCGCATGGCACCCTGCACCCAGGGCGTGCCCAGGTGCAGGTAGCGCACGCCTTCGAATTCCGAGACGCCAACCTCGGGAAGGGATGGAGCGACACGGCTCATCCTGACCATTCTCGACGGCTCACGCCAGCCCCGCCGCAGCGAAGACCAGGCGCCAGGCCTGGAGCTTGCGCTCGAAGCTCCACCCTGCGTTGGCCGGACTGCTCGAGGGCAGGCGATGCACCGCCACACCGAGCGCATGGATGACGCGCATCGAGCGCGCCGACTCCGCGCCGTTGTGGGCCACGGCGCGCAGCGCCGGGGCTCGAAGCAGCAACACACCGAGGTCGTTCGGGCGGGCGTCGCGGATCGCGCTGTCCAGGCTGCCGGCGCGCCGGCAGCTCGCGTAGACATCCCAGAAGCCGAGCCCCCGCTCGCCCGCCACGGCCAGGCGCTGCGGATACGGCAGGGCGCGAAGGTTCAGGCCCCACAGCGCCGACAGCAAAGGCCAAAACTGGTTGCGCGGGTGGGCGTAGTACTCGCCCGCCCGCAGTGACGCCACGCCCGGGAAACTGCCGAGCACGACCAGCCGGGTCTGGGGCGACAGCACGGGCGGCAGGCACTCCAGCAGGGGTTCGGCGGCAGCCGAGCCTGCCGGCGCAGGCAGGCGGGAGGCGGGGCGGCGCATGGTTCAGCTCATCGCCGCGGCGCCGCCCGGCCGGGCCAGCGCCGCCAGCCGCGGCAGACCCGCCAGCGCGTTGGCCGTGGTCAGGCGCGCCGTCTCCTCCGCTGTCCAGCCGCGCAAGGACGCCAGCACCTGTGCAATCCGCGGCAGCTCGGCAGGCTCATTGCGCCCCTGCGCCTGACCGGCGGCACGCTGTTGCGCCGTGCGGTAAAGCCACTGCGGGGGGATGTCTGGGGAGTCGGTCTCCAGCACCAGCGCCTGCGGCGGCAGGCAGGTTGCCAGCGCACGGATGCGCAGCGCGCGCTCGTGCGTCATCGCGCCACCGAAGCCCAGCTTGAAGCCACGCCGCAGGAACTCACTGGCCTGCAGCGCGCTGCCATTGAAGGCGTGCGCGAATCCGCCAGCCACCGGATGCCGGCGCAAACCCTTGAGCAGGTGGTCGGCCGAGCGGCGCACGTGCAGGATCACGGGCAGGCTGGACTCGTGAGCCAGACGCAACTGGGCCTCATACCAGCGCTGCTGGAGCCCGAAGTCGAGTCCGGGCACGAAACCGTCCAGGCCGATCTCGCCCACCGCCACGAGCCGCGGGTCCTCGCGGTGCAGGCGCAGGGCCTGGGCCAGCCGATCGATGTCCTGCGGGTCGGCGCGGTGCGCGTACAAAGGGTGGATCCCCAGCGCGTAGGCGCAGCCGTACGCATGGGCCAGCGCGCGCACCCGGTCGAAATGCACGGCCTCCACGGCCGGCAATACGAGCAGGCCGACACCGGCGGCACGCGAGCGCGCCACGACCGCGTCGCGGTCGGTGTCGAACTCCGCAGCGTCGAGGTGGCAATGGGTGTCGATCCACACCCCGACAGTGTGCCTGCAGCCAAGGCGGCAGTGTCCGGGGCCTGCATGGCCGCCGCAGCCGTGTTACCGTCTCTGCTCCAGCGCGTCGGAGGTCCGTGCCTTGAACCGCAAAACCCCGCTGTACAGCCCTTCCCCGCGGCGGTCCGCCGCTCATCCGGGGGCCATCGCGGCCCGGAAGGAGGCGCCAGCGGGCGTGGCCTCGGCGGAGGCCGGCTCTCTCCCGGCCTCCGCGACCGGGGCACCCTCCGGGTCAAGCGCCACGACGTCCACGCGCTTGCCGGCGGGCCGCTTGCGTCGGGCCTGGGCGGGCATGCGCGCCACCGTGGCCCGACGTCCTGCACCTCTGTGGGCCCTGGCGGGCGCGCTGTTCGCCACCGCTGCGCTGCTTCTGGTCTACGCCAGCGTGCACCGGCCCAAGCCGCTCACGCAGGAAGCACTGGAAGCCGCCGTGCGCCACATGCTCGAGAAGGAGCCGCTGCCCTCTCCCTACGCGAAGGCGGCAGAGGCGATCGCGCCCTCTGTCGTGCGTGTGGTCGGCCTGATGGACGAGAAGGACGACGGCACCGATGATGCCGAGAAGCGGGCGCTGAACCGCAGCCTCGGCACCGGCGTGGTCATCCTCGACAACGGCACGATCCTGACCAATCTGCACGTGGTCTGGGGCGCCAAGCGCATCAAGGTTCGTTTCCACAACGGCCACGAGTCAGAGGCGGCGATGATCAACATGCAGCCCGAGAACGACCTCGCGGTGCTGAAGGCCAGTTCACTGCCCGACGACCTCGAGGCCGCGACCATGCGCTCGACCTCCGACCTGCGGCCTGGAGACCAGGTCGTCGCCGTCGGCCACCCCTTCGGCATCGGCCCGAGCGTCAGCGGTGGCGTGGTCTCCGGGCTGAAGCGCGAGTTCCGCGACCCCGAAGGCAAAAAGCTGCTGACCAACCTGATCCAGTTCGATGCCGCCGCCAACCCAGGCAACTCCGGCGGGCCGCTGGTGACGATGGACGGGCATGTCGTGGGCATCGTCACGGCCATCCTCAACCCCACCGAGGCCCGCACCTTCATCGGCATCGGTTTCGCGGTGCCGATCGAGAACGCGGCCTCGGCCGTGGGCATTCCGCCGTTCTGAGGCGCGCGAGTGCGGACACCGTTCCCACGCCAGCGCGCTGCCCCGCCAACCCTCTCCTCCCGACCGAGCCTGAGCCATGAGCGACCACCCAGACCACACCGCCACGCTGATGGAACGCATCCTTTACGAGGTCAAGCGCGTCGTCGTCGGCCAGGACCGCTTCCTCGAGCGCGTGCTGATCGCGATGCTGGCGCAGGGCCACCTGCTGGTCGAGGGCGTGCCCGGCTTGGCCAAGACACTGACGATCAAGACACTGGCACGCACCGTGCGCGGCAGCTTCAAGCGCATCCAGTTCACCCCCGATCTGGTGCCCGCCGACCTGGTGGGCACGCGCGTTTACAACCAGAAGACGGGCGAGTTCGGCACCTCGCTCGGTCCGGTATTCGCCAACCTGCTGCTGGCCGATGAGATCAACCGCGCGCCGGCCAAGGTGCAGAGCGCGCTGCTGGAGGTGATGCAGGAGCGCCAGGTCACGATCGCTGGCGAGTCGCACCGCGTGCCCGAGCCCTTCGTCGTGATGGCGACGCAGAACCCGATCGAGACCGAGGGCACCTACCCGCTCCCCGAGGCGCAGGTCGACCGCTTCATGATGAAGGTGCTGGTCGACTACCCGACCGAGGAAGAAGAGTTCGTGATCGCGCAGCGGGTCACGGGCCCGGCCGTCGAGGTGCAGGCCGTGGCGGACACGGCCACGCTGGCAGCCTTGCAGCGCGAGTGCCGCGAGGTCTACGTCGACCCCTCGCTCATCAGCTACGCGGTCAAGCTCGTCAGCGCGACGCGCCAGCCGGCGAAGTACGAGCTGCCCGATCTGGCGCGCCTGCTGACCTACGGCGCGAGCCCGCGCGCGACGATCAGCCTGATCGAGGGCGCGCGCGCGCTGGCCATGCTGCGCGGCCGCCGCTACGCCCTGCCCGAGGACGTGGCCGACCTCGTGCCCGACGTCATGCGCCACCGCCTGGTGCTGAGCTACGAGGCGCTGGCCGAGGGCCGCAGCGCCAACGACGTGGTCGCCGCGATCATGGCCAAGGTGCCGCAGCCGGAAAAGCCCATGCAGCACAGCACCGAAGGCAGCGCCGGTGCCTGAGGCGACCGCGTCCGCCGCTCGCGGCACCGCCACTGCGGCGCCTGCGGCGGCAACGGCCACGCCCGGCGCGCGCGCGCCCCGCACCGAGGAGGGCAGCCAGGCGCTGCTGCGGCGCCTGGAATGGACGGTGCTGCGCCGCCTCGACGGCCTGTTGCAGGGGGACTGGCGCACGCTGCGCCGTGGCCACGGCGTCGACTTGGCCGACCTGCGCGAGTATCAGGTGCACGACGATGTACGCCACATCGACTGGAACGTCACTGCGCGGCTGCAGGTGCCGCATGTGCGCCAGTTCACAGAGGACCGCGACCTGACCGCCTGGTTCCTGCTCGACCTGTCGGGCAGCGTGGACTTCGGCTCGGCCGACGTGACCAAGCTCGCGGTATCGACCGGCTTCGTGACCGCACTGGCGCGCATGCTCACGCGTCGCGGCAACCGCGTCGGGGCGATGTTCTACGGCGCGCGCGTGGACGATGTCCTGCCGCCCGGCACCTCACGCCTGCACGTGCTGAACCTGCTGGAGCGCATGCGCGCCCCGCGCGCTGCTCCATCGCCGCGCGGGGGCGCGAGTCCCGCGGCCGGCCCGGGTACGGCCCTGGCCGATCTGCTGGGCACGGCCGAGGCCGCGATGCGCCGGCGCAGCCTGGTCTTCGTCGTCTCCGACTTCATCAGCGCCCCGGGTTGGGAGCCCGTGCTGGCGCGACTCGCGCAGCGCCACGATGTCGTCGCCGTGCGCCTGTACGACCCGCTGGAAATGGCCCTGCCCGAGATCGGGCTCGTCACGGTGGAGGACGCCGAGACGGGCGAGCAGCTTTTCATCGACAGTGCCGACCCCGCGTTTCGTGCCCGCTATGCAGCCCTGGCCGAGGAGCAGGAAGCGCGCCTGCGCGAGGCCCTGGGCAGCAGCGGCGCCGACACGCTGGAGCTGGCCACCGACGAGGACCTGCTCGAGGCACTGCTGCGCTTCGTCGATCTGCGGCGCCAACGCTCGAGGCTGAAGACGCCGGCGCGGTTCCCGGCGCACCTCAAGCGCTGAGCGGCGCAGAGTCGGGCCTCAGCGCGTTTCAGCGCGACGTCGGCGGCCGCGGGCTGTAGGGCGTGACCTGGTCGGCGTCGAGGCGGTAGCCGGCCACTCCCATGTACGAATCCGTGCGCGTCACGGTCATCAGGCCGGTCACCCAGACCGTGTCCATCGACCGGAAGCCCGACACCGCCGTCTTGGGCAGCACATGCACGATCTGGTTGGCCGGCGGCGGCGGGGTGTGGATGCAGGCACCGAAGTAGGGAACGAGCAGGAACTCCTTGAGCCCCTCGCGCGTCTCCTCCAGCGGCACCACATAGCCCGGCAGCCGAACGCGCTGACCCGACAGCGCCGGATTCGGCGGGGCCTTGTCCCAGACTTCGCGCAGCTTGGCCAAGGCGGCCGCGGCGCGCGGATCGGCGTCGGACAGCGTGCTGAAGTCCAGGCCCTTCAGGTCCTTCATCGGATCCCAGCCGGGCGGGATCAAGGTGTCCCAGTCGATGGTGCGGACCGTGCCGGGCGCAGGCGCCGCCGGTCGGCCGGCGGCCGGCAGCGATGGCCCCGCCTGCGGCACCCCGGCGCGGCTCTGGGCGCGAAGGCCGGCGCCGGGCATCACCGACAGCGTCAGCCCGGCCACCACCAGCGCCCGACGGCCTGAGATGGCGCGTGCCGCACCTGGGGCGGTGCTGGGACGTGTGTGCTTCATGCCTTCAGGTCCTGGGAGAGAGTCCGTCGGCCAGCGACAGACGGTAGGCCCGCCAACCGGGAACAAGGCTGGCAAGCATACCCGCCGCCAGCACGGCCCCGAAGAGCCACCATTGTCCGGCCGCAGGCGCCGTGGCCTGCAAACCGATGCCGAACTGCTGCTGCAGCCAGGGGCCAGCCCCGACGACCACAGCCGCGGTGGCCAGCGCCCCCAGCAAAGCCCCTGCCAGGGTGACCAGCATGCCCTCGAGCGCCAGCAGTGCCAGCACGTGCCGCGGCCCGGCGCCCACCGCACGAAGCACGGCGAGCTCACGCCGGCGTTCGTTCAAGCCCGCCAGTACCACCGCCACCAGCCCGGCCAGGCTGACCAGCGCGACCAGACCCGAGATCGACAGCAACGCGCGCTCACCCAGACCAACCACCTCCCACAGTTCGTCCAGCGCCACGCCGGGCAGCACCGCCAGCAGCGGCTCGCTGGCATGGCTGTTGACGTGGCGCTGCACCGCAAATACCGCAGCACGGTTCTTCAGGCCCACAAGCAGCGCCGTCACCTGCTTGGGCTCGAGATCGAACTTGCGCGCGTCCTGCGCGGAGATGCGCAGCCCGGGCAGGGGCGCCCCCCCCGCCCAGTCCAGATGGATGGCCTCGATCGCCTGCAGGCTGACGTGGACCGTACGGTCCACCGGCGTGCCCGTGCGGCGCAGCACGCCCACCACGGTGAAGGGCTTGTCGGCATGCTCGGCGGCAAGGTCCCCGCCCATGCCGTGCGACAAGGTCATCCGGCTGCCCAGTCCGTAGCCGAGCGCCTGCGCCACCTCGGCGCCGATCACCGCCTCGTACAAGTTGTCCAGCGTCCCGCTGAACGGCCGGCCCTCGGCCATCTGGAGGTGCTGCCGGTCTGCGTAGGCGAAATGCTCGAAGTAGGCGCCGGTCGTGCCGAGCACGGGGTGACCGCGGTGCGAGTCGCCGAGCGACAGCGGCACTGTCCAGGCCACCGCCCGGTGCGCCGAGACCGCGCGCACGCTGTCCATCGAGATGTTGTTCGTCGCGCCGCCGACACGGAAGACGGCGTACAGCATCAATTGCACCGGCCCCGTGCGCGCACCCACGACCAGGTCGGTCCCGCTGACGGCCTGGGCGAAGCTCGCGCGGATGTCGCGCCGCAGCCCCTCCAACGACAACAGCAAGGCCGTCGCCAGCGCGATCGACAGCATCACCAGCGACAGCGTGCCGCGCCGGTTCCAGGCGCTGCGCGCAGCCAGGTGCAGCAGCGCGGTCACGGGGATGCCCTCCTAGCGGCGCAAGCCGGGGCAAGTGCCTGCGAGCGGCCCGGCACGCTCACACCCCCACCGCGCAGCGGTTGACCTGCGGCAGCGACAGCCGCTCGTCGAAGCGCGCCGCCAGGCGCTCATCATGGCTCACGAAGACCAGCGTGCTGGCACTGTCGTGGCATTGCTGCAGCAGCAGGTCCATGAAGTCATCACGCACCGAGGCGTCCAGCGCCGAGGTCGGCTCGTCGGCGATCAGGAGCGCCGGCCGGCCCAGCAGGGCGCGCGCCGCCGCCACGCGCTGCTGCTGGCCCACCGACAGCGCATCGGCGCGCCGCGACCACAGCGGCGCCGGCAGGCCCATGCGCCCCAGC
>CAIRBF010000465.1 GCA_903876715.1 uncultured beta proteobacterium | reverse complement strand
GTCGGCCCGGACTTCTGGCTCATGCTGGACTGCTGGATGAGCTTGTCCGTGGACTACGCCACGCGCCTGGCGCACGCGACGCGCGATCACGGGTTGAAGTGGATCGAGGAGGCGCTGCCTCCGGACGACTACTGGGGCTACGCGCAGCTGCGGCGGCACATGCCACCCGGAATGCTGGTGACCACAGGTGAACACGAGGCCACGCGCTGGGGATTCCGCATGTTGCTCGAAATGGGTTGCTGCGACATCCTCCAGCCCGACGTCGGCTGGTGTGGTGGTCTGACCGAGCTGATCAAGATCTCGGCGCTGGCCGATGCCCACCACGCGATGGTGGTGCCGCACGGCTCGTCGGTCTACAGCTATCACTTCGTCATCACTCGCCACAACAGTCCGTTTGCCGAGTTCCTCATGATGGCGCCCAAGGCAGACCATGTCGTCCCGATGTTCAATCCGCTGCTGCTCGATGAGCCCGTGCCGGTCAACGGGCGGATGAAGGCCTCGGCCCTGGACGCGCCAGGCTTTGGCGTGCGACTCAATCCGGCCTGCGAATTGGCGCGGCCGCATACGCACTGAGTCCATGGAACCGATCGGAGCCGAGCTTCTCGACCTCATGGCGCCGATCTGCGGATCGAGCACGAGGATCGACTGCGCCTCGGCGTGGAGCGGTGCCGTGCACATGGCACAGGACCGGACCGCCCGACGAAAGTGTCGGCGGCCGGCCGTGCCTGACGAGCCACATCACGGGCCAGGCCATCGCGTTCGATGGCCACGGCATCATCCCGTGAATTGAAGAGGTAGTTTCTGCGTTCCACAGCCGGCGCCAGCGCGCCTATGCCGACAACCCGAGGAGACCCCCATGAGCGATTCTTTCGATATGTCCCGCCGCCGTGTCATTGCCCGGTTCGGTGGCCTGGCCGCGGCAGGAGCACTCTCATCACCCTGGATCCATGTGCGCGCGCAGGGCGCCAAGATCATCAAGCTTGCGCATCATCTCAGCCTGCAGTCCGAACAGCACCGTGCTGCCGAGAGATTCGGTGAACTGGTTGCCAGGTATTCGGGCGGTGCCCTGGGTGTGCGTGTGCTGCCATCGGCTCAGGCTGGCGGGCAGCGCGAGGCGATCGAATCCGTGTCGCTCGGCGCGCTCGAGATGGCCTACGGCGAATCGGGCATCTACTCCAACACGGTATCGCGCTTCGGTGTGATTGCCTTGCCCTACATGTACCGCGACATCAACCATTGGCAGGCCGTGGTGGACGGGCCGGTGGGTGAGGGGCTCGCGGCAGAATTGCTCAAGACTTCGGGCCTGCGCGTCATGAACTGGATGATCGGCGGCTTCCGCGACACCTACCTGCGCAACAAGGCGGTCCGCAGGCCAGAGGACTTTGCCGGCGTGAAGATACGCCTGCCGGAGGCGCCGGTGTTCGTTCGCACCTTCCGCGCGCTCGGCGCGCAGCCCACCCCGATCCCGGCCCCGGAGATGTACTCGGCCCTGCAGACCGGCGTGGTCGACGCCATGGAGGGTTCGCCGGAGACCGCGTTCACCTTCAAGATCTTCGAGGTCACGAAGCACCTGTCGCGCACCCGGCACATCTTGCTCGACGGCAGTTTTGCGATGAACGGCAAGTTCTACGACGCCCTGCCGAAGGATCAGCAGCAGGCCCTCGACAGGGCCGCGCGTGAGGTCGCGACGGCGCAGCGCAAGGAGCACTTCGAGCGGGAAGCAGGTTGGATCGACAGGCTCAAGGCGGGCGGCAAGCTGGAAGTCAACGATGTCGATCTGGCCGCCTTCGCAGCCAAGCTGCGGCCCTTGCAGGACGAATTCGCCGCGGCATCCAGGGCCACCGACGTGGTGTCCCGCATCAAGGCCCTCTGAGGCTCGACCGACATGCCCCGCCGTCTGCTGGCCGCGCCTCTCGTGGCCGCCAAGTGGTTCTGCGGGCTCGCGTTCGCGGCCTTCTGTGCGCTTACGCTGGTGCAGGTGGTCAATCGCTACGCCCTGGGCCTGCCGATGTTCTGGTCCGAGGAGATCGCCCTGCTCCTGTTCGTGTGGTCGGTGATGGCGGGGGTGCCGGTCGCGCTGTGGGAGCGGCAGGAGATCGCGGTCGATGTGCTGGGCTTGCAGCCCGGGCCGTTGGCCAAGGCTCTCGAGGGATCGGCCGACGCCCTGTCGGTGGTCTTCCTGGTCCTGCTTGCCGCCGCAGGCTGGATGCTCATCGAGCGTGCCGGCAGTGCCCGCACACCGGCGATGGACCTGCCCCGATGGCTGTCATACGCGGCGATTCCGGTTGGCGCGGCGCTGGGTGCGTTGGCCATCGTGGCACGGCGCTTGTTGCAACGCCAAGACCTGGGTGCCGGGGAGGGTGGCGGGAATGCTGACTACGCTCACGATTAGCCTGGTGGTCTGCCTGCTCCTGGGTGTTCCGGTGGCCTTCGCGTTGGGGCTGGCGGGCATGGCCGCGGTGCTGATCAGCGACTCGATCCCGCTGGTCGTCGTCGCGCAGAAGTTCTACGCGTCGCTCGACAGCTTCCCCTTGCTGGCCATCCCCCTGTTCATCTACGCCGGAGCAGTGATGAACGAGGGGGGGATCACGGTGCGCATCGTGCGCCTGGCCAAGGCCCTGGTGGGCCATCTGCGTGGCGGGCTCGGTCAAGTCGCCGTGCTCACCAGCGCGATCTTCGCCAGCATCTCCGGCTCTGCATCGGCCACCGCAGCTGCCGTGGGCTCGATGCTGTTGCCGACCATGCGAAACGAGGGCTACGACCCCCCGTATTCCGTGGTGGTCGTGGCATCTGCAGCGATCCTCGGGCCGATCATCCCTCCAAGCATCCTGATGGTGATCTTCAGTTCGATGACGGGCGAGTCGGTGGGCAAGCTGTTCATCGCGGGCCTCCTGCCGGGGGTGCTGATCACGCTGGTGCTCATGGGGATGGTCTGGGGCCTGGCCGGGCGCATGGGCGCGAAGGCAGAGCGTCGCGCCTCGGCGCGCGAAGTGGGCCAGGCCTTCGTCCAGGCCATTCCTGCACTCGTGATGCCGCTGATCATCATCCTGGGCATCCTGACCGGTGTGTTCACGGCCACCGAGGCCGGAGTCATCGCGGTCGCCTACGGGATCGTCTACGGGCTGGTCACCAAGGAGTTGTCGCTTCGCATGCTTGCCCGGCAGACACTGGCTTCGGCCGTCGTGTCTTCCAGCATCCTGATCATCCTCGGCGGTGCGGCCCTGGTGAGCTGGCTGATTTCGCGCGAAGGGGTTCCGGTCCAACTCGCCGCGCTGATCCAGCAATGGGTGGCATCGAAGGAGGGGTTCCTCGTCCTGCTGCTGATCCTGCTGTTCGTCGTGGGCATCTTCATCGAGCCCATCCCCGCGATGATCATGCTGGTGCCAGTGCTGCTCCCGATGTCGAACGCCTATGGCATCGACCCCGCCCACTTTGCCGTCATCCTGACCGTGGGGACCTTGCTGGGGTCCTTGTCGCCACCCATCGCCGTCCTGGTCATGATTGCGGCCAAGGTGGGAAAGATTGACTACACCCGGACCAACCGTCCCCTCATCCCGATGTTCATCGCGTTGAACGTCACGCTGGTGGTGATCGCTTTCGTGCCCGGGCTGTCAACGGTGCTCCCACGTTGGCTCGGGTTCGCGGCCTGAGTGGGTCCTCGCTGTCTCAGCAATCGCACCGCGAGGGACGGAGGCCATCCCGCCCGCGCAGGCAAACCCTGAGCCGTCCCCAGTTTTCCTGACCCTCTCGGGGTCGGACTGGGCGCAGCCCGGCCCTGGCTTCGCTCTCATCGCCCCGTGAAGCGCGGACGCCGTTTCTCCACCGCCGCCGCCATCGCTTCCCGGTGGTCGTCGGTCCCCACGCAGCGTGCGATGTGGCCGACCTCGCTGTCCAGCGTCTGCGCCAGGGTGCCTTCGAGCGCGACGTTCAGGTTCGCCTTCATGAAGCCCAACGCCACCGTGGGCGCCGACGCCAGCTCCTGCGCCCATTCGCGTGCCGCCTCGTCCAGCCGCTCCACGGGCACCATCCGGTTGACCAGACCGATGCGCAAGGCTTCTTCGGCGTCGACCACGCGGGCCGTGAAGTAGAGCTCGCGCGCGAGTGCCGGCCCGACCAGGTGGGTCATGAAGTAGCTGCCGCCGTAGTCGCCGGACAAGCCGACCCGTGCAAATCCGGTGCACAGCCGGGCGTCGTCGGCGGCGATCCTGAGATCGCACGCGAGCGCCAGCGACAGCCCCGCGCCGTAGGCCGGTCCGCGGATCACGGCCAGGGTCGGCTTGGGGATCTCGTGCAGCAGCCGTGCCGCCTCCATGCGGGCGCGAAGCCCGTGGGCCCGCGCGGCCCCGTCGTCGACCGGCCCCCTGGGACTCGTTGCCGCCGACAAGGCCTTCAAATCGGCCCCGGCACAGAACGAGTCGCCTGCGCCCGTCAACACGACCAGATGCACCCGCGGATCCGCCGCCAGGCGGGTGAGGGCGGTGAGGAGGTGCTCGAACGTGGCGGGCAGTGTCGCGTTGCGCACGTGCGGCCGGTTGAGCGTCAAGGTCGCGATCCCGTCGTCCATCGCTTCGAGGACGATGTCGTCCCTACGGGCCTGCCGGCCCCCGCTCTCGGTTCCTGTGCTCATGGAGCCGTCCCTCCTTCTCGATGCAGGGCGCTGGTGGGCGTCTCGGGACCGACCTGCCCTGGGACGCGGTGCGCTCGAGCCTGCGCAGGAAAGCCTCTCAGCCTCTCTGGCCTCCGGGCTCGGGCGAGCCGCTCAGTCTAGGGGGGCGGCCAGCGCAGCCTTGTCTATAACTCCATCGTGCGGGCCGATGAGCTGCTCATGGGCAGTGGTGATGGGCTGTTCCCGGTCTCCGGACCCCAGGCGGGCGCGGGATCGCCGGGCGCGCCGCTCCTCAGGGCTGCCTCGAGCTTGAGCCTCCTCAGCGTCCACGGCCCCTCCACCCGGCCCAATGCGGGTGTTCATCCCGGCCGGGCGCGCCGTTGCGCCGCATCGGCCCTTGGAGCCGTGTCGAGGAGGAGCGTCTTGGAGCAGGCATCGACCACACCCCTGCCGACTGCGGGCCGTCCGGCCTGGGCCCATGCGGCCTGGTTCGCTGCCGGGCTGGGCTTCCTGGCGCTGGCCAAGGGCAAGCACCTGTTGCGCGGGTACGCCACGCCCAAGCCCTTCGGGCTGGACCAGACCGACCGCTGCATCGACTACGCCGTCGGTCTGGCGGGCCTGTACGCCGCGGGGCTGCGCCGGCGGGGGGTCGAACTGGCCGGCTGCGAGGTGCTCGAGCTCGGGCCGGGCTCCGACCTTGGCGTCGGCCTGCACCTGCTGCGGCAGGGAGCGGCTCGCTACCTGGGCTTCGACCGTCATGACCTCGCCGGCTCCGTGCCAGCGGCCTACTACGAGCGCATGGCCGAGCGCGGTCTGGGTGACCCGCAGGTCCTGCGCGACGGCCGCGTGGCCTTGGCGGTGGACGAGCGCTTCGACGTCGCTGCGCTCGGGCGGCGCTTCGACATCGTCGTCAGCAATGCCGCCTTCGAGCACTTCGACGACGTCGGCCGCACCATCGCACAGCTGGGCGAGGTGGTGCGTCCAGGCGGCGTGGCGCTGATCGCGGTCGACCTGCAGACGCACTCGCGCTGGATCCGCGAGCGCGACCCGAACAACATCTACCGCTACCCGCCGGGGCTGTACCGGCTGTTCGCCTTCCCCGGGCAGCCCAACCGGGTGCGCCCAGGGGCCTACCGCGCCTTGTTCGAGCAGCAGGGGTGGCGGGACGTGGAGCTGGTGGCCAACGAGTTGCTGGAGCCAGCCCGGGCGGCGAAGCCGGCAGCGGCCTTCCGCAGCGATGCGCAGGCCGACTGGCTGTCGTTCACGCTGTTCGCGCGCTGGCCGGCGGGGTAGGGGTGGGGCGGGGCGCGCTGACGCGCCGTGGCCCGGGGCTCAGGGGACGCCGGGCTTGGCTGGTCCGGGTCCGAGGCGCTCCGCCAGGTAGCCCACCACCGCGTCCACGCTGACCAGCTGCCCGTAGTCAGCCTCGGGGATGTCGACGCCGAAGCGCTCGTGCCAGCCGAGGATCACACGCAGCCAGTCCATCGAGTCCAGGTCGACCTGACGGCGCAGCGGGCGGTCGGTGGCGAGGTGCGCGGGGTCGATCTCGGGGGCGACCTCGCGTAGGGCGGCGATCACGCCGGCGCGGAGTTCATCGAGTGGCATGGACGGGGCTTTCGGCTTCCTGGGTAGGGGTGACAGCTCGAGCAGGCGCGTGGCCTGCCCACGCTGTCTGGAGCTCCAGTGCGGAGCCGTGAAGGGCAGGCTCGGGCCGTATCCGGGCCTTGGGGGTGCTCACAAGGCCTCGGGTTGCTGCAGTTGCGCGCTGAGCTCGGTCAGGAAGGCCGAGCCTGTCAGGCCGTCGCTGGCGCGGTGGTCGGCGCTGAGGCCGGCCTCGATCACGGGCATCGCCACGACCTGGCCTGACTCGACCCAGGCGCGCTCGCGCACGCGGCCGAAGCCGATCAGGACCACCTGCGGCGGGTGGATGACGCCGAAGACCGCGGTGGCGCCTTGCTCGCCGAGCGCGGTGACGGTGACCGTGGGGTCGGTGAGCTCGGAGCTGCGCAGGCCGCCACTGCGGGCGCGCTGGACCAGGCTGGCGAGCGCGGCCATCAGCTGCGGCAGCGGCTGGTCCTGCACGTCGTGCAGCGCCGGCGCGATGAGGCCGCCGCCGCGCAGGCGGATGGCCATGCCGGCGTGCACCGTGCCCGCCGGCTTGAAGGCGCCGTCGATATGGTGACCGTTCAGCCCGGGCACCGCGAGCAGCGCCCGCGCGACCGCCTTGATCAGCAGCGCGACGGGCAGCAGGCGCTGCGAGACGGGCACGGCCTCGTTGTGTGCGCGCAGCCAGTCCAGCGCACGCCGCATCGGTACCGGCTCGCTCAGGTAGTAGTGCGGGATCTCGCGCTTCGAGCGCGCCATCGCATTGCCGATGGCTTGACGCATCGCGGCGGGGTCGAAGGCCGCGGCCTGTGGCGCGGTCTCGGCGGGCGCGGTGACGGGCGCCGTCATGGGGCCCGCGGCGGGCTCTGCAGCGGCGCCTGCGACCGAGGCGCCTGCCGCCGTGGCACCCTCGACCGCCCCGGCACCCGTTTCGCCCAGGCTGCGGTGCGCGCGCTCGACATCGGCCAGACGGACCGCGCCTCCGGGCCCGCTGCCCGTCAGGGCGTCGAGCTCGACCTGCAGCTCCCGCGCGCGGCGCCGGGATGCGGGGCTCGCCTTCGGGCGCAGGACCTGTGCGCGAGAGCTTTCCGCAGGGGTGG
>CAIRBF010000464.1 GCA_903876715.1 uncultured beta proteobacterium | reverse complement strand
CGGCACGCCGCGCGGCGGAGCCCGCCTGCACCTGATCGACACGCTGCGCGCGGCGGCGCCCTGGCAGCGGCTGCGTCGCGCGCACGCGCGGCCCGGCGCCCCTCCCATCCTGGTGCGGCCCGATGACTTCCACATCCGCCGGCTCGAGCAGCGCCGCACGACGACGACGATCTTCGCGCTCGACGCCTCGGGTTCCTCAGCGTTGTTCCGCCTGGCGGAGGCCAAGGGTGCGATCGAGTTGCTGCTGGCCGAGTGCTACGTTCGGCGCGACCAGGTCGCGGTGCTGGCTTTCCGCGGCGTTGGCGCCGAGGTGCTGTTGCCGCCGACGCGTTCGCTCGTGCGCGCTCGGCGTGGGTTGGCGGGCCTGCCCGGCGGTGGCGGCACGCCGCTGGCTGCCGGTATCGAGACCGCCGCGACGCTGGCTGCGCGCGTGCGCCGCGGCGGCTCCACGCCCGTGGTCGTGTTGCTGACGGATGGCCGGGCCAACGTCGGCCGCGATGGGCAGGGCGGTCGTGCACGCGCGCAGCAGGACGCACTGGAGGCCGCGCGCGCGCTCGGCGCACAGCGCCTGCAGGTGGTGCTGATCGACACCTCGGTCCGCCCCGAGCCGGCCGCGCGCGCGTTGGCCCTGGCCGCCGGCGCCCGCTACCTGCCCCTGCCTCAGGCCGATGCCGCGCGCCTGGCGCTCGCCGTGCAAGCGGCCGTCGCGGCCTGAACCGCCCATACAGGCCCTGCGAGATGCGCCCGCCGCAAGGCGTCCCGCCGGCGGCTGTGGCCGCAACCCTGCCTGCCGACCTGCCTCCAGACTGGCCCCATCGCAGCGCGAGTCGGTGCATCGACGTCGGTGCCCAGCGCTGGCATGTGCAGGTGTTCGGCGCGCCGGGGCCGCGAGCGGGCATCGTTCTGCTGCACGGGGCCGGCGCCTCGGCGCATTCCTGGCGTGACATCGCGCCCGCGCTCGCCCAGGGCGCACGGGTGATCGTCCCCGACCTGCCTGGCCACGGCTGGACTGGCCGGCCGGTGGCCGCACATGGCCTGTCGCTGCCCGGAATGGCGACGCTGCTGGCCGAGCTGTTGCGCGCGCTTGATGTCGACCGCCCGGTGCTGGTCGGTCACTCGGCCGGCGCGGCCGTGGCCGCGCGCATGGCCCTGGACGGGCAGGTCGAGCCCGCGCTCGTCATCGGCCTCAACGGCGCCTGGCTGCCGCCGGCCGGCCAGGGGCGTTGGTTCTACGAGCCGCTGGCGCGCGTGCTCGCGCTGAATCCGCTGGTGCCGCACCTGGTGGCCTGGTCGGCGCGCCGGCGCACACCCGTCGAGCGCCTGGTTGCCAGCACGGGCTCGCGCCTGAACGCGCGCGGCGTCGAGCTCTACGCGCGCCTGGTGGGGCGCAGCGGGCACGTCGCCGCCGTCATGGCCATGATGGCCGCCTGGGACCTGCGGCCCCTGCTGCGCGATCTGCCGCGCCTGCGCGCGCCGCTGCACCTGCTCGTGGCCGATGGCGACCTGACTGTGCCGCCGCAGGCCTCGGCTGCAGCGCGTCGATGCGTGCCGCAGGCCGGATGGCAGACGCTGCGCGGGCTTGGGCATCTGGCGCACGAGGAGGCGCCGGAGGTGGTTCTGGAGCCCCTGCGCGCCTTGCTGGACGGCTTGGCGCAGCGCCTGGACGGTGCCTGACCCGGGACCCTGCCCTGGGACGCTTCGCCAGCGCAGGCCTGCCGGCGCAGCAGCGCCCGCTTGGCGCGGCCCTCAGTCGCGCAGCACCACACGGACCGTGTTTCGCCCCGGGGCTTCCAGCGGCAGTTCCAGGCTGCCGCCCAGAGCGTGCAGCGCGGCAAGCAGCTGGGCCCAGGTGGCGGCCCGGCGTAGGGTCGGATTCCCGGCCTGGGCGGTCTGCGCAGCGATCAGGCCCGGAGCGGTCAACAGCGCCTCGAGTTGCTCGGCGGTCGGCGGCGCCCCGAGCGCGGGAAGGCCCAGGCGCCCGGCTTGCGCGCGCAGGGATGCGAAGTCGAGTGGCGCGCCGTCATCACTCACGTCGATCGCCAGGCCGTCGACCTGGCGCGACACGCGCAGCTCCACGTAGCCAGCCGCCGGCTTTGCAGCCTGCTGCCGCTCCAGGGCGGGCTCGATCCCATGTTCGATGCTCAGACGCAGCAGTTGCTCCACAGGCTCCGCCAGTTTGTCCAGCAGCGTCCGGTCCAAGTGCTCGCTGCCGCCGTACAGCGCCCAGCGCACTGGCCGGGCTTGGTCCCGGGCGACCCGGCTGACGTACTCGTGCAGCCGGCCGGTGATCGCGTCAAAGCGCACCTTGCGCAGGGTGTCGGTGGCCAAGCGCAGCGCATGAGCCGTGCGCGCCACCGTGGCGACCCCGGCGGCCGCGGCGTCCAGCGCCAAGCGGGCCCCGTCGGAGATCATCGGGTCCGATCCTGGCTCGTAGGTGTCGTCCGTGGCCCCGAGGTGCCGGCGCAACGAGGCCAGCGCATCTTCGATTGCCGCACAGGCGCGCTCCAGGGCGGAGAACTGGGTTTCGATCGGATCAGGAGGGCGCACCGTACCGCGGCTTGGATCGGACTCGCCGTCGATGCCGGCGACCGAGGTGCGCGCCCGGGGCGGCTGCGACTGGGGGGGGACCGCAGGCGGGCTGCGGCGCGGGGCAGCGCCTGCTTGCGGAGCCAGGGGTCGTGGTCGGGACGTGGCGGCCTCTGGTGTGTCCCCAGCCCGGGCTTCGGTCCAGTCGGTCAGGTCGGACAGGTCAAGGTCGGCGGCCGAGGGCAGGCCGGGCACGGCTTGGGCCAGAGGGGTGCCTGCCCAGAGAGCGGCAAGCCCGGGAGGCGACGCGGCCGTGGCCGCGTGGGCCGGCTGCCATGGCAGACCGAAGGTCTCGATCACCTGGCGCAGCCGCGTGCTTGCGTCGCTGTGGGCGCTGTCATGGTCCGCGGCCTGGCTGCAGTGGTAGAGCAGGTCGCGCAGCAGCAGGTCGAGCGATTCGCTCGTGACTCCCGTGCCGCGTGCCATGGCGAGCAGTCGGGGCCCGATCCGCTTGAGATAGACGTCCGGTCTGAGCAGTTGCGCGCGCTGTGCGTCATAGACGGCAGCCGCCACCCGCCAGAGGGTCGCCAGGCGACCCTGCTGGCCTGCGCCGAGTGCTGCGCACAAATCGCTCATCTGTGCGCACGCCTCGGGGCCCGGCTGGCGCATGAGCGCCAGCAGTGCGGCCTCGATGTCGACCCGCGTCTGGGCGTCCGGCTGACGCGCCGACACCCAGGGCTCGGCAGCCAGGTCACGCCACGCGGGTCGAATCGACCACAGGTCGGCCGGATGGATGCGATCCGCGCCGGCCAGATGCTGCATGGCCCGATAGACCGGGAACAGCTCCGACTGCGGCCTCTGCGGTTCTGCGGCGCAGGCCAGCAAGATCGACAGCGCACGCTGCACGGCGCTCGCCGCCTCTGCGGTGACGAGCGCAGGCATGTCGGCCATGCGCTGCACGGCCGTCGCAGCGGCCTCGCAGACGGTGGCCGTGGAGGTCAGTTCGGCGGCGACGAAGGCGGCCGTCGCGCGCCGCAGGGCGGTGACGATCTCCGCGGGTGGCGCCGGTGCATGTGCCGGGACTGCAGCCCCGGGTGGGAGCGCCGGCACCGCAGACCCCCATGCCCTCGCCGTGCCCGCCGCCGACCGCAAGGTCGCAAGGGCGTCACGCAGGGCATCGGCGGCGTTCACGGCATGACCCGGCGGCGAGCGTCCTGCTGCGCTGCCCGCGCCCGCCTGCAGACCGGATCGCTCAGAGCTGCACCATTTCGAAATCTTCCTTGCGCGCTCCACACTCTGGGCAGGTCCAGTTCATCGGAACATCGGCCCAGGCGGTCCCGGGCGCGATGCCGTGCTCCGGATCCCCGGCGGCCTCGTCATAGATCCAGCCGCAGATCAGGCACATCCAAGTACGGTTTGCGCTCACGGTCGCTGCACCAGGTGGGTCACTACAATGGACCGGGATTGTAGCCAAGGGGGTCGATCCGCCCGGGTCGCCACGACAGCGTCCGCCAGCGGACGCTGTCTCGCACCCTCCGAGGACTCCCGGAAACGAACCCCATGGCACCCGGGCCCGCCGGCCGGTGGTGCCGCACAGCCGCGATGAAACCCGATTCCCACGACGACAGTGCGCCCAACGACGACGGCCAGGAGCCGGCGCCGCCGGCGTGCGTCATGAGCTTCAACGCCAGCGACGCCAGTGGCGCCGGGGGCTTGGCCGGTGACATCTCCACCGTCGCCGCGATGGGTGCGCACCCCCTGCCGGTGGTCACCTCGATCCTGATGCGCGACACGGCCGAGATCTTCGACCACGCGGCCATCGACGACGAGGATGTGGTCGAGCAGGCGCGCTCGGTGCTCGAGGACGTCACCGTCTCGGCCTGGAAGGCCGGTTTCCTCGGCAGCGCGGAGACGGTGGCCGCCGTGGCCGAGGTGCTGTCCGACTACCCGGACGTGCCGCTGGTGAGCTACATGCCCGACCTGTCCTGGCTCGACGAGGACCAGCGCGAACCCTACCTCGAGGCCTGGCGCGAGCTCATCCTTCCCGCCACCGAGGTGCTGGTGGGCAACCACAAGACGCTGACCGATGTGCTGCTGCCCGAGTGGGACAGCGAGCGCCCGCCCTCGGCGCGCGAACTGGCGGTGGCTGCCGGCGAGCGAGGCACCCGCTACGTGCTCGTCACCGGCATCATGTTGCCGGCGCGTGGCGCCGAGCAGTTCATCGACAACGTGCTCGCCTCGCCGCAAGGCGCGATCACGGGTGAGAAGTTTCCGCGTTTCGAGGCTGCTTTCGTCGGTGCTGGCGATACGCTGGCCGCGGCGCTGGCCGCGCTGCTGGCCTCGGGCAGCGAACTGCAGGCCGCCGTCGGCGAGGCGCTGGCCTTCCTCGACCAGAGCCTGGACGCAGGGTTCCGCCCGGGCATGGGCAATGTCGTGCCCGACCGATTCTTCTGGGCCCTGCCGCCGGCCGAGGGCGAGGGTGGGGCCGAAGGTGATGATGACGGGGGCGGCGACGCCGGCCCCGGCTCGTCGAACGAACCACCACAGGGGCCGGGGGGCCCGGGAGCTGCACGCCGTGTCCACTGAAACCTTTTCCGCCACCGCAGGCCGTGGCAACGAGTCCCTGTTCGCGCGCGCACAGCGCGTGATCCCGGGCGGCGTCAACTCGCCGGTGCGGGCCTTCCGGGCGGTGGGCGGCACGCCGCGCTTCATCGACCGCGCCCAGGGGGCCTACATGTGGGATGCCGAGGGTCGGCGCTACATCGACTACATCGGCTCCTGGGGGCCGATGATCCTGGGCCATGGTCACCCGGCCGTGCTCGAGGCCGTGCATCGCGCCGCCGACGAGGGCCTGAGCTTCGGCGCGCCCACCGAGCGCGAGGTCGAGCTCGCCGAGGCCATCATCGCGCTCGTGCCCACGATCGAGCAGATCCGGCTCGTCAGCTCGGGCACGGAGGCCGGCATGAGCGCGCTGCGCCTGGCGCGCGGCGCCACCGGCCGCTCGAAGATCATCAAGTTCGAGGGCTGCTATCACGGCCACGCCGATGCGCTGCTCGTCAAGGCCGGCTCGGGACTCGCGACCTTCGGCTTTCCCACCAGCGCCGGCGTGCCGCCCGAGGTGGTGCAGCACACGCTGGTGCTCGAGTACAACAACGTCGAGCAGATCGAAGAGGCCTTCGCCACGCACGGGCCTGAACTGGCCTGCGTGATGCTCGAGCCCATCGCCGGCAACATGAACTTCGTGCGCGCTTCGGTGCCTTTCATGCGCCGGCTGCGCGAACTGTGCACCGAACACGGCGCACTGCTGGTGTTCGACGAGGTGATGACGGGCTTTCGCGTCGCGTTGGGCAGCGCGCAAAGCCTGTATGCGCAGCTGATCCCGGGCTTCCGGCCGGACATGACGGTCTTCGGCAAGGTCATCGGCGGCGGCATGCCGCTGGCAGCCTTCGGCGGCACGCGCGCGGTGATGAGCCAGCTCGCTCCGCTCGGGCCGGTCTACCAGGCGGGCACGTTGTCGGGCAATCCGGTGGCCACGGCCTGCGGCCTGGCCACGCTGCGCGAAATCTCCCGCCCGGGCTTCTTCGAGGCGCTGTCGGCGCGCACCCGTTCGCTGGTCGATGGCTTGGCCGAGGCCGCGCGCGCGGCGGGCATTGCCTTCAGCGCTGATTGCCAGGGCGGCATGTTCGGTTTCTTCTTCGGCGCCGAGCTGCCGCAGAACTACGCCGCCGTGATGGCCACCGACAAGGAGCGCTTCAACCGCTTCTTCCACGGCATGCTGCAGCGTGGCGTCTACCTCGCACCGGCCTTGTACGAGGCCGGCTTCGTCAGCGCCGCACACACGGCTCAGGACATCGAGGCTACCGTGCAGGCAGCGCGCGAGGTCTTCGCCGGGCTCTGAGCCCGCTTCCCCTTCGAGGTCTTGCGCCGCTCGGCAGCCTCGGCTGCGCCGGGGCCGGGCGCAGCCCCGGTCAGGGGGCGGTCTTCAGGGCCTGGATGCCGCTGCGCAGGCTTTCCTGCAGCAGACCGGTGTCGTAGCTGTAGGAGATCATCCGGAAGCCGCGTCGCTGCCAGTCGCGCGCGGTGTCCAGGGTTGGTGCCATGCAGGCAGCTGTCTTGCCGAGTCTGCGGCAGGTGGCTGCCAGTCGGTCGATCGTCGACTGGATCTCTGGCCGGTCGAACTGCGCCGGCATGCCCAGCGACAGCGAGAGATCGAACTGCCCGAGGTGGCCGCCGTCGATGCCGTCGACCTCGAGGATGCTTTCCATGTTCTGCGCGCCCTTGCGCGTCTCGATCATCGCGAGCACGAAGGTGCGTTCTTCGGCGCCCTGCATCTTCTGCGCGACGTCGCCGGCCGCATAGTCGTCATGGGCCCCGCCGAACATGGCTCCGCGCTGGCCGCGCGGCGGATAGCGCGTCCAGCTCACGAGCTCCTCGGCCTCCTCGCGCGATTCGACCATCTGGAACATCAGGCCCATGGCGCCGATGTCCAGCAGTTGCGACACGGCCGCATAGGTCTTGGCCGGAGGCCGCACGATGGGGACGAGGCCGATGCCCCGGCAGTACGAGAACTGCTCCTTCATTTCCCGCATCGTGAAGCCGCTGTGCTCCATGTCGTACAGCGCGAACTCGGCGCCCGCGGCCACGAGGGCCTGGGGAAGGCCCGGGCTGGCGAATTCGAAGACCATGGTGCCGTAGACCGACCCGCCGGCGGCGAGTTTCTGCTTGACCGGATTGCTGCGCATGCTTGTACCTCTTGGTGGGCTGAAGACGGTGTCAGGCGGGCAGTGCCGTCAGGCAGTCTTCGCCCGCCGCCGTGAGGGCGTTGAAATCGCGCGCGGCCAGGTACTCCGGGCGCCTGAACGCGGTGCCGCAGTTGTCCGTCGTGCACACGTTCAGGTAGAGGATCACGCGCTGGAGCGGGGTGATGTTGACCGTCGAGCCGTGCACCACCTGCATGTTCATGAACACCACCGAACCGGCCGGACCGGTGATGTGCTCCAGCCCGTAGCGCGAGATCAGCCCCGACATGCGCTCCATCGTGATGTCGTACCGGTACTTCGAGGCGCGGTCACGATCCTCGGCGTCGGTCTCGGTGCTGGCCTCGGAGACCACCCCTTCGACATGCGAGCCGGGCACGGCCATCAGGGGTGCGTTGTAATCGTTCACGTCGTTGAGGAAGACGGCGATCATGATGCCGTCAGGGCGTGGCACGCCATCGACCCGGTGGTAGGTGCCGAAGTCCTGGTGCCAGTTGACGATGGCGCCGCCGGTCTGCTTGGCGTTCACACGCGACTGGTGCACGTAGACCGGCTTGCCCAGCAATTGCTCGCAGACACCCACGAGTCTGGGGTGTCGCGCCAGCGTGGACAAGCGGGGGTCGAGCAGGTGCATGCCGTAGATCACGTGGGGCAGGCCGTTGCGCTCGCGCATCACCTGCGGGCCGTCGATGCCGATCACGCGCTCCGTCGCCGCCTTAAGCACCCCGACCTCCTGTGGGTCGAGCAAGGCGGGCAGACAGATGTAGCCCTTGCGGCGGTATTCGTCGGCCAAGGCTGGATCTATCGTGTAGGACATCGGGGTCTCCTTCAAGGGCTTGTCGGTGGTTCGGGCAGATCGGCGTGCCGGTGGCAGGCCATCCAGTGTCCGGGCGCGCGCTCGACCAGCGGGGGTTCGCTGGCGCGGCACGCCGGTGTGGCCAGCGGGCAGCGGGTACTGAAGCGGCAACCGGGCGGCGGATATGCCGGGTCGGGGATTTCACCGGCCAGCGGCGTGTGCTGGCTGGCGCGCAGCGGGTCCGGCACCGGGATGGCCTCGATCAGGGCACGCGTGTAGGGGTGCAGGCGCGAGCGATGCAGGTCCTGCGTCGGCACGACCTCCATGACCTTGCCGAGGTACAGCACCACGATGCGGTCGCAGGCATGCTCGACGATGGCCAGGTTGTGCGAGATGAACAGGTAGGCGATGCCCTGCTCGCGCCGGATCTCCATCAGCAGGTTGACGACCTGTGCCTGGATCGACACGTCCAGCGCCGAGACCGGTTCGTCCAGCACGATGAAGCGCGGCCGGACCGAGATCGCGCGCGCGATGCCGATGCGTTGGCGCTGACCGCCGCTGAACTGGTGCGGATACTTGTCCAGGTCGCGCGCGTGCAGGCCCACGCGCTGCAGCGCCTGCGCGGCCGCCTCCTCGAGCGCCGAGCGCGAGAGTTGGCCGAGGTTGCGCAGCGGTTCGGTCACGATCTCGCGCACGCGCTGGCGTGGATTGAGCGCGTCGTACGGGTCCTGGAAGACCGCCTGTGCCTGGCCCTTGAGCGCCGCCACCGCACGTCGGCCGGCAGGCAGCGGCTGCCCGTCGAGCAGGATCTGGCCCGAGGTCGGCGCCGTCAGGCCCAGTACCATCTGACCCAGGGTCGACTTGCCTGAGCCCGATTCACCGACCAGACCGACCGAGTCCCCGGCGCCCACGGCGAGGCTGACCCCGTCCACCGCGCGCACGACCGGCGGGCTCGTGCGCCACCAGGCGCCGCTGGCGGCACGGAAATGCTTGCGCAGATCACGCAGTTCGATCATGGCGTCGCAGGCCGCACTGGCAAGCGGGCTGCCTGCACCGGGCAGCGGTGGCGGAAGGGCGGGTCGATCGACACCTCGGGCGGATCAAGCTGATGGCAAGAGGGCTGTGCCTGCATGCAGCGCGGCGCGAAGGCGCAGCCCGCAGGCAAGGACAGCAGGTCGGGCGGCTGCCCAGGCATGGCGGCCAGGTGGTCCTGGCGCCGGCCGAAGACCGGGTTCGATGCCAGAAGCCCCTGGGTGTAAGGATGCCGCGGGTGGGCGAACAAGTCCGCCGTGCGGTTGTACTCGACGACGCGCCCCGCATACATGACGGCCACCGTGTCGCACAGTCGGGCGACGACGCCGAGGTCGTGTGTGATCAGGATCACCGACGTGCCGTGGTCGCGGCGCACGTTGCGAATCAGCTCGAGTATCTGCGCCTGGATCGTGACGTCCAGGGCCGTCGTCGGCTCGTCGGCGATCAGCAGCTCGGGCTCGGTCATCAGCGCCATCGCCAGGGCGATGCGCTGCTTCATGCCCCCGCTCATCTGAAACGGGTAGCTGCGCGCCGTGCGCTGCGGTGCCGGCAGTTGTGCCTCGGCAAGCAGCGCCAGCATGCGCGCCCGCGCATCGGCGCCGCCGCGGCCGCGGTCCGGGTGGAAGCGCAACGTCTCCAGCAGCTGCGAGCCGACACGGAACACCGGGTTCAGCGCCGTGCTGGGGTTCTGCGTCACCATTGCGATGCGCGCGCCGCGCACGCGGCGCATGTCTTCCTCGTCG
Organism: uncultured beta proteobacterium; assembly: GCA_903876715.1. GTDB lineage: Bacteria > Pseudomonadota > Gammaproteobacteria > Burkholderiales > Burkholderiaceae_C > Rubrivivax. The sequence continues at coordinate 13,912 of CAIRBF010000464.1, read as the reverse complement.
AGCTGCATGAGGTCCACGTCGCCGAAGCGGACGCTGCCCTCGAGCAGGCCGCGCTGGGCCGAAGGGACCACGCGCAGGATCGACTGCGCGAGCACGCTCTTGCCCGAGCCTGATTCGCCGACGATGCCGAGGATCTCGCCACGCGCCACGCTCAGGCTCACGCCATCCACAGCCCGCAGCACGCCGCGCGGTGTGTTGAAGTGCGTGCGCAGGTTCTTCACCTCGAGCAGTGGCGCGCCTGAGGCGCCAGGCGTCGCGCCGTCAGGCAACGGCAAGAGCTCAGGGGTGCTGCCGGGCTCGCTCATGGCCCGGCCTTGGGGTCCGAGCGAACCCGGAGCCAGTTGCCCGCGTAGTTGACGCACAGCACGACGATGAAGATCGCGATGCCCGGAAACAGAGAGGTCCAGTACGCGATGTTGATGTACTTGCGCCCGTCGGCCAGCATCGTGCCCCAGGACGGCGTTGGCGGTTGCACGCCCAGGCCGAGGAAGCTCAGGGCGGATTCGAAGACGATCACCTTGCCGATGTCGAGCGTGACGAGGACAACGATGGAATTCATCACGTTGGGTAGCAGGTGGCGGGCGAAGATCGCCGGCCAGGGCGTACCGCTGACTTGCGCGAAGCGCACGAAGTCGCGCTGCCGCAGGCGGGCGGTCTCGGTGCGCACCAACTTGGCGTAGGCCACCCAGTTGGTGATCGCAATGACGAAGATCACGTTCGCCAGGCTCGGCCCGAGGGCCCCGATCAGCGCGATGGCCAGCAGGATGAAGGGTATCGAGACCTGGATGTCGGCCAGCCGCATCAGCAAGGTGTCGATCCAGCCGCCCAGGTAGCCGGCAACCAGGCCGACGAGCACACCGAACAGGCCCGACAGGCCGACCGCACACAGCGCCACGAGCAGCGACACCCGGGCGCCGGCCATCAGGCCACTGAGCACGTCCTGGCCGAGAGCCGAGGTGCCGAGAAGGTGCGTCAGGCTGCCCTCGGCGTGCCAGGCCGGAGGCTTGAGCGTTTGCGCCAGATCCTGGTGCGTCGGGTCATGGGGCGCGAGCACGCCGCCCAAGGCACCCGCCACGACGAACAGCGCGATGACCAGCGCCGCGAAGGTGAATTGGAGGTCGACAGGCCGTCGCATCGTCGCGTTCAGGCTGCGGACCGCAGCCGCGGATCCAGGGTGAACTGCAGCACGTCGCTGAAGAACTGCACGAGTACGAAGGCAACCGACAGCAGCAGCGTGATGCCCTGCACCACCGGGTAGTCACCGCCACTGGCCGACTGCACGAGCAGACGACCGATGCCTGGCCAGGAGAAGACGGTCTCTGTCACCACCGCGCCGGCCAGCAGCGTCACGAACTGCAGTGACACGATCGTCACGAGTGCCGGCAGTACGAACTTCAGGCAATGGGAGAACAGGATGACGCGCCAGGGCTCCCCCTTGAGCACCGATGTCCGCACGAAGTCCTCTCCCAGCGCCTCGAGCAGCGTGGAGCGGGTCATGCGGGAGATCACGGCCGCCGAGTACAGGCCCAGCGTCACGGCCGGCAGCACGATCGAAAGCGGGCCGGAGCGGCCTGACGTGGGGAACAGCCGCCACTCGACCGCGAACATCCAGATCAGCATGACGCCGACCCAGAACGTCGGCGCGGCCATCCCCGACAACGCGATGAACTCTGCCGCGCGGTCCCAGGCGCTGCCTGGCCGCACGGCCGACAACATGCCCGAGCCGATGCCCAGCACGACGGCGAAGACCATGGCCGCGACTGCGAGCTCCAGCGTGGCCGGAAAGCGCTCGAGCACGAGGTCGAACACCGGCATGTGATAGCGGTACGAGTCCCCGAAGTTGCCTTGCGCCGCGTTGACGAGGAACAACCCGTAGCGCTCCAGTGCCGGGCGGTCCAGGCCCAGGGTGGCACGGAAGGCCTCGCGGTCGCTTGCCGAGGCTTCCGGTGGGAGCAGCAGGTGGACCGGGTCACCGATCAGGTGCGTGACCCCGAAGACGATCGCCGAAATGCCCAGGATGCAGACGATCGCCTGGACGAGCCGCTCGGCCAGGTACCCGGCTCCCGGCATGTCACTTCTCTACGCTGGCGGTCCAGAACTTGTAGACGTTGTCGCCCGGCTGAGGTTTCCAGTTGACCTTGTCGCGCATGCCGAACAGGATCTTGCTCTCCCACAGGAAGACGTGCGAGGCGTCCTCGTACATGGCGCGCTCGATCTTCTGGAAATGGGTATCCCGCTCCTTCTGATCGACGATCTTGAGCGACTCGTCGATCAGCTTGTCCACCGCCTCGTTGCGGTAGAAGGACCAGAAGGCCTTGCTGTGCACGCCGAAGATCATCAGTCCTTCGGGGTCGAAGACGGTGTTGCCGAAGGCCTGGTAGCTGATCGGGTAATACTTCTTCGGCAGGTCACCAACCCACTTCGCCGACTCCCACAGGTTGAGGTTGACATCGACGCCCACCGCCTTGAACTGGTTGGCGATGGCCAGTGAAATGTCACGGTCCAAGGTGTAACGCCCGACCGAGCCGTACATGTCGACCTTGAAGCCGTTCGGGTAACCGGCCTCGGCGAGCATCCGACGCGCGAGCGCGGGGTCGTAGGCGTAGGGCTTGAGACGCGCGTCCACGGCCGACACCGAGGGAGCGAGCGCCCCTGCGATCGGCACGGCTTGCCCGCGCAGCACGTTGTTGATGATGGCCTGCTTGTCGATGGCGTGGTTGAGCGCCATGCGCACCTTGGCGTTGAGCAGCGGGCTGTCCTTGGCGCCGTCCTTGATGTTGAGGACCAGCCAGTAGATCTCGCCGCTGGGGTGTGACAAGGTCTTCACCCCCCGGATCGCATTGAGGCGGTCCAGCAGCGGCGGCGGCATCTCGGCGACGATGTCGGCCTCGCCGGTCTGCAGCATGCCCAGGCGCACCGCGTCCTCCGGAACGGTGCGCAGCACGAGAGTGCGCACCTTGGGCACCCAACCCCAGTGGCTCTCGTTGGCCTGCATCTCGATCTGCTCGTTGATCGAGCGCGAGACGAACCTGAACGGACCCGTGCCGACCGGCCTCCTGGAAAAGCCGTCGTCGCCCGCAGACTGGAGGTAGTTCCGGGGAACGATCCAGCCCGCGAAAGCCAGCTTCTTCAGGAAGATCGCATCCCGCTCCTTCAGCCTCAGGGCCACTCGGTTCGCGTCGAGGATGTCGACCTTGTCGATGGTCTTGATGAAGGACAGCAGCGGGTTCTTGGTGGCCGGGTTGGTCGCGCGCTCGAGCGAGAACTTCACGTCCTCGGCGGTCATCGGCGATCCGTCGTGGAACTTCACGCCGCGGCGCAGCGTGAAGGTGTAGGTCAGACCGTCAGGCGAGACGGTGTACGACTCGGCGAGTCCCGGAACCAGCTCGGCCTTGTCATTGCGCATGACAAGGCCCTCGAACATGTTCGAGTTGAACAGGTAGTTGTAGCGCGTGTTGCCCTTGTGCGGGTCCAGCGTCGCGGGCTCCGCAGGCAGTGCCACGGTCAGTCTGCCGCTGGGCTGGGCGCTCACGACTGCGGGCGCTGCAAAGAAGGCCGATGCGGCCAACGCGCATGCCAGCCGGTACAGGAACGGTCTCATGGAGTCTCCTCGTGAATTTTCGGTCAGGCCTCTTCGAGCCCTAAGTCTCGGCGGATGCTAGGCCTTGTGCCCCGACCCGTCAAGAGGAACGAGGAGGGGACGGGGTCGCCCACACGCCGTGCGACGGCCCGCCCGCGCGTTTGTGGACTTGAACGCGGCGCCTATTCGTTCGATGATGGGCAGGGCAAACAGAAGCCACGGAAGGAGAGTCCATGATCACCATCACGCCGCTGGAGGCCCCCTGCGCTGCGGAAGTCCGTGGGGTCGACCTGACCCGCGACTTGTCCGACGACCTGATGCGGGCGTTGAGCCGCGCCCTGTACGAGCACCGCGTCATCGTCATCAAGGGGCAGCAGCTCGACAAGCCGAGCTACCAGCGCTTCGGGGAGCAGTGGGGCGAGCCGATCCCGCACGTGCTCGACCACATGCGCATGCAGGACCACCCGGCCATGATGACCATCGGCAACACCGAAGAGCGCGACAAGGACGACCGGGTCCGCAACGGTGCCGCCCTCTGGCATACCGACCAGTCCTACGAGCTCGTGCCCGCCAGTGCCACGATGCTGTATTCGATCGTCGTGCCCCAAGCGGGTGGTCAGACCCACTTCGCCGACATGGCGGCAGCCTACGACGCGCTGGACGAGGACACCCGGGCGGGCATCGACGATCTCGTCGTCGGCCACCTCTACGGCCAGACGCGCCTGCGCGACGACGAGTTCAACGTCACTGCCCTGGTCGGGCAGCAGCAGGTCGATGCGGTTCCCGCGTGCTGGCATCCGCTCGTGCGGCGCCACCCTGTCACCGGACGCAAGGCTCTCTACGCCGTGGGCCACGGCGCATTCCGCGTCCGCGGCATGGACGATCGACGGGCCTCGGACCTGCTGTTCAGTCTCAAGGAGCACTGCGTGCAGCCGCGCTTCGTCTACGCGCACCGCTACGAAGTCGGCGACGTGTGCGTGTTCGACACGTTGTCGACCATGCACCGGGCCACACCGATCGGTCTGCCGACTTCGCCCGAAGACGGCAGCGCCCGCTTGCTGTGGCGGATCAGCGTGCGTGGCTTGCCGGTGGTGCACCGCCACCTGGCCGCATGAGCGGCCGGCTGGCTGTCCGCGGGTCGCCTTCGGCCGGACCAGGCCGGCCCGGCACCGGCCACGGGCGACGCGCTGGCGGTGTTCATGCGCTGCACGATGGCGCAGCCGTCCGGGCCCCGTCCCGGACGCGGGATTTTCGGTGGTGCCGCGCGTGCGGACAGGCGCGTCCCGGGGCGCGATCGCCGCTTTGCGGCCTCCCGATCCTCCCTGCCCCCCCACCTAGAATCCCGTGATGCACCTGCACATCCTCGGCATCTGCGGCACCTTCATGGGTGGCATCGCCGCCATTGCGCGTGAGGCCGGGCACCGGGTGACCGGCTGCGACGCCAACGTCTACCCGCCGATGAGCGACCAGCTGCGCGCGCTCGGCATCGACCTGATCGAGGGTTTCGACGCCGGGCAGATGGCGCTCGCGCCCGACGTCTTCGTGATCGGCAACGTCGTCACGCGTGGCAACCCGCTGCAGGAGGCCCTCCTCGACGCCGGCGCGCGCTACACCAGCGGCCCGCAGTGGCTGGCCGAGCACGTGCTCGCGGGCCGGCACGTGCTGGCCGTGGCCGGCACCCACGGCAAGACGACCACGACCTCTATGCTGGCCTGGATCCTCGAGCAGGCCGGGCTCGAGCCGGGCTTCCTGGTCGGCGGGGTGCCGTTGAACTTCGGTGTCTCGGCCCGCCTCGGCCGCGGGCGCTGCTTCGTCATCGAGGCCGACGAGTACGACACCGCGTTGTTCGACAAGCGCAGCAAGTTCGTCCACTACCGGCCGCGCACCGCGGTGCTGAACAACCTCGAGTACGACCACGCCGACATCTTCCCGGACCTGGCGGCGATCGAGACCCAGTTCCACCACCTCGTGCGCACCGTCCCGGCCAGCGGCCGGCTCGTCGTCAACGCGCGCGACGAGGCCTTGCAGCGCGTGTTGCAGCGCGGCTGCTGGAGCAGCGTGCAGCGTTTCGGCACCCGGCGCGAGGAGCCCGGCGGCCTGTGCGCGCGCGGCGAGCCCGACGCCTTCGACGTGCTGCGCGGCAGCCTCAAGGTCGGGCGCGTGGAGTGGTCGCTGCTGGGCGAGCACAACCAGATGAACGCGCTGGCCGCCATCGCCGCGGCCGAGCACGTCGGCGTCGCGCCCAAGGCCGCTGCGGCTGCGCTGGGCTCGTTCACGAACGTTCGGCGCCGGCTCGAGCTGCGCGGCCAGGCCGGCGGCGTCCAGGTCTACGACGACTTCGCCCACCACCCCACGGCGATGCGCACCACCGTCAACGGTCTGCGCCGGCGCGTCGGCCTGGAGCGCATCCTGGCCGTGTTCGAGCCGCGCTCGAACACGATGAAGACGGGCACGATGAAGGCCCAGCTGCCCTGGGCGCTGGAGGAGGCCGACCTCAGCTTCTGCCTGCAGGGCGCCTATGGCTGGAGCGCGCGTGAGGTCCTGGCGCCGATGGGCGCGCAGGCGGTGGTGGCCGAATCGGTGGACGCGCTGGTGGCGCAGGTCGCGCGCGCGGCGCGGCCGGGCGACCACGTGCGGTGCATGAGCACTGGCGGCTTCGGCGGTATCCACGACAAGTTGCTGGCGGCGCTGGCGGCGCTGGCGGCACGCCGGGGCTGACGCAGGGTGTCGCTGGCCCGGGCGATGACCACGCACCTGCTCTACCTGCACGGCTTCCGCTCGTCGCCGCAGTCCTTCAAGGCGCTGCGCCTGCAGTCCTGGCTGGCCACGCACCGGCCTGACGTGACTTGGTGGTGCCCGCAGCTGCCGCCATCACCGCGCGCAGCCTTCGAACTGGTCGAGCAGGGCACGGCGGCGTGGCCGGCGGCCGGCGCCGCCGTCGTCGGCAGCTCGCTCGGCGGCTTCTACGCCACGGCGCTGGCGCACCGGCGGGGCTGGCGCTGCGCCGTCGTCAACCCGGCGGTCGACCCGGCGCGCGACCTTGCCGCGCACATCGGCGAGCTGACCGCCTACCACGACCCGGCCGAGCGCTTCTTCTTCCGGCCGGAGTTCATCGACGAGCTGCGCGCGCTGGCCGTGCCGGCGCCCGCGGACCCCGCGCGCACCCTGGCCCTCGTCGCGAAGGGCGACGAGGTGCTCGACTGGCGCGAGATGAGCGTGCGCTATGCCGGCGCGAGCCTGCGCCTCGTCGAGGGCAGTGACCACGCGCTGTCGGATTTCGACGCGCACCTGCCGGCCCTGCTGGGCTTCCTCGGGCTGCTGCCTTCCCCTGACGCTTCCACTGCCACGACTCCATGAGACTGAAGGACAAGATCTGCATCGTCACCGGCGCCGCCCAGGGCATCGGCCTGGCCACGGCGCTGAAGTTCGCGCGCGAGGGCGCGGTTGTGATCGCCTGCGATGTGCGGCGCGAGGGCGTCGACGCCGCTGTGGCGGCCTGCCACGCCGAGGGCGCGCGGGCGCTGGGCTTCCTGGTCGACGTCACCGACCGCGCCCAGGTCGACGCCATGGTCGCGTCGGTGAAGGCCGAGTTCGGCCGCATCGACGTGCTCGTCAACAACGCCGGCATCACCAAGGACGCGCGGCTGCAGAAGATGACGCTGCAGCAGTTCGACGCCGTCATCGACGTCAACCTGCGCGGCGTGTTCCATTGCGCGCAGGCCGTGGTGGACACCATGGTCGCGCAGGGCGCGGGCGTGATCCTCAACGCCAGCAGCGTCGTTGGCGTCTACGGCAACTTCGGCCAGACGAACTACGCGGCCTCGAAGTTCGGTGTCATCGGCTTCACCAAGACCTGGTCGCGCGAGCTCGGGCCCAAGGGCGTGCGCGTGAACGCGGTCGCGCCGGGCTTCGTCGAGACGCCCATCCTGTCGACCATGCCCGACAAGGTGCTCGAGCAGATGCGCGCCAAGGTGCCGCTGGGCCGCCTGGCGCGGCCCGAGGAGATCGCCAACGTCTACGCCTTCCTGGCCAGCGACGAGGCGAGCTACGTCAACGGCGCGGTGCTCGAGGTCGCGGGTGGCATGACCGTCTGACCGTCCAACCTGCTGGACCGCAGGCGCTGGCGCCGTCGCGCCGCCCCTGCGCTCGCGCGCCGTTCCCCCGGCAGCGACAATGCAGGCACGATGTATGCCCTGTTCGAAGAAGCTGGCAAGTTCCTCGCCGGTCGCGTGCTGTCCGAGGCCGAGGCCTCGGTGCAGGTGGAACTCGATTCCGGCAAGCGGGTCAAGGTCAAGGCGGCGCACTTGCTGCTGCGCTTTGCCCAGCCCGCGCCGGGCGCGCTGATCGAGGCCGCGCAGCGCCTGGCCGCCGAGATCGACCTCGATCTCGCCTGGGAGTTCGCGCCCGACGGCGACTTCGCTTTCGTCGACTTCGCGCGCGAGTACTTCGACGCCTCGGCCGGGCCCGAGCGCCTGGCCGCGGCGCTGTTGCGGCTGTTCGATGCGCCGCACTACTTCCGTCGCGTCGGCAAGGGCATGTTCCGCAAGGCGCCGGAAGAGACGGTGAAGGCCGCGCTGCTGGCCATCGAGCGCAAGCAGCAGCAGGCGGCGCAGGTCGCCGGCTGGGCCGATGAACTGGCCGCCGGACGCTGCCCCGATGCCGTGCGCGAGCAGCTCTACCGCATCCTGTTCAAGCCGGACAAGAACGCGCTCGAGTACAAGGCGGTCGTTGATGCGGCGCGCCGTGCCCAGCGAGCCCCGCTGGACCTGCTCAAGGGCGCGGGCGCGATCGACAGCCCATATCAGTTCCACTGGCGCCGCTTCCTGTTCGAGCAGTTCCCGCGTGGCCCCGGGTTCCCGCCGCTGAGCGCGCCGCCGTCCGCGGCTGACCTGCCGCTGGCACAGGTGCAGGCTTTCTCGATCGACGATTCGCACACGACCGAGATCGACGACGCGTTGTCGGTGCAGGGCCTGGGAAGCGGCACGGTGGTCTTCGGCGTCCACATCGCCGCGCCAGCGCTGGCGATCAAGCCCGACTCCCCGGTGGACAAGGTCGCGCGCGAGCGCCTGTCCACCGTCTACATGCCTGGCGGCAAGATCACCATGCTGCCCAATGAGGTGGTGCAGGCCTACACGCTGACCGAAGGGCGCGACTGCCCGGCGGTGAGCCTGTACGTGACGCTGGATGAGGCCACGCTCGAGGTGCGCGCGCGCGAGACCCGCATCGAGCGCGTGCCCATCGTCGCCAACCTGCGCCACGACCGCCTCGACGACGTCGTCACCGAGGCCACGCTCACCGGCGCCGCGCCGGCCGAGCACCCCTTCCCAGCCGAACTCGGTTTCGCCTTCCGCCTCGCCCGCCACCTCAAGGCCCAGCGTGAGCAGGTGCGCGGCAAGCCGGAGACCTTCAACCGTCCCGACTACACCTTCCGCCTCGAACCCGTGGAAGGGGCGGTGGCTGACGACGGCCTGCCCGACGGCCGCGAGCGCGTGCTCATCGGCACGCGTCGGCGCGGGGCGCCGCTGGACCTGATCGTCGCCGAGGCGATGATCCTTGCTAACAGCCACTGGGGCGGCTGGCTCGCGAGCCTGGGCGTGCCCGGCATCTACCGCAGCCAGGCCAGCCTGCTGCCCGGGGTGAAGGTGCGCATGGGCACCAAGGCGCTGCCGCATGCTGGCATGGGGGTGGCTCAGTACACCTGGGCGACTTCGCCACTGCGGCGCTACGTCGATCTGGTCAACCAGTGGCAGATCGTCGCCTGCGCCCGCCACGGCGCGACTGCCGCCCTGGCCGCGCCCTTCAAGCCCAAGGACGCAACGCTGTTCTCGATCATCTCCAGCTTCGACGGCGCCTACACCGCCTACAACGGTTTCCAGAACGGCATCGAGCGTTTCTGGACCCTGCGCTGGCTGGAGCAGCACGGGGTGACCGAGATCGACGCTGCGGTCATGAAGGACGGCCTCGTGCGCGCCGAGGCACTGCCGCTGGTGCTGCGCGCCACCGGCACCGAAAGCCTGCCGCGCGGCACACGGGTGCGCGTGCGCATCACCGGCAGCGATCTGCTGACGTTGGACGTCTGGGGCAGCTTCGTGGCCCGCCTCGAAGAGCCTGGCGCCGCGCCGGTGCCCGAGGCGGAGGAGGAAGAGGCCGAGGGCGCCGAGGCGGCTGGCCCGCTGGCGCTGGCCATCGACATCGACGAGGGCGCCCCAGGCGACACCGCAGCTGCGCAGGCCGGCGCGGCGGGGCCGGCGGCGGCTGCCTGAGCCGCCGCGCAGCACGGACGCGGCGCAGCGCGCGGAGCAGGCAGATGGCGGCAGTGGCGGGGGCGCAGGCGTCAGGAGGGTTGCGCCTGCCTCGGCGCTGGACGCCGCTGCATCTTGCGCTGGCTCTTTCGCTGGCAGTGCACGCGGCGCTGCTGGCCATCCGCTTCGTCGACCCCGCCGGGTTCGACCGCTTCTTCGCCGATGCGCCCTTGGAGGTGGTTCTCGTCAATGCCCGGTCTGCGGAACCGCCGCCGCAGGCCCAGGCCCTTGCCCAGGCCCATTTGGTGGGCGGGGGCGAGACGGCCTCGGGTCGGGCGACGTCGCCGCTGCCGGCCGCCGAGCTGACGCGTGCGGGCGATTCCGCCGAAGACGCGCGGCAGCGCGTCGAGCGCTTGCAGCAGGAGCAGATGCGCCTGCTCGCCCAGTTGAGGCGAGAGGCCGAGGTCGTGCTGGCGCGGCTGCCCGCAAGTCAAGGCACGCCCGAGCAGCAGGCCGAGCGCGAGCGGCAGCAGTTGCGCTTGAAGCAGTTGGCCGAGATCGACAAACGCGTCCAGGAAGAGAACGCGCGCCCGCGCCGGCGCCACGTCAGCCCGGCCACGCGCGAAGCGGTCTACGCGCTTTACTACGACGCGCTGCGGCTGCGCATCGAGCGGCGGGGCACGGAGGACTTCCCGCAGGTCCAGGGGCGCAAGCTCTACGGCGAGCTGACGATGGAGCTGACGATCGACGCCGCCGGGCGCGTGGTCGATGCGCGCGTACTCCAGTCCTCGGGTGCGCGCGCGCTCGACGAGCGCGCGCTGGCCATCGTGCGCGCGGCTGCGCCCTTCGGTCCCTTCAACGCCGAGATGCGGCGCCAGGCCGATCTGATCGTCGTGACCTCACGCTTTCGCTTCACGCGCGATGACGGGCTCGAGGCGACCGTCGGCGTGGCGCCCCTGCGGCCGGTCGTCGGTGGCACCGCGCCTGGCGTGCCAGGGGGCCGGCCGTGACGGCGGCGCGCCCCAAGGCGCCGGCAGGCAGCGGCTGGCCCCGCCAGCTCGCCCGACTGATCGCGCTGGTGCTGCTTTGCGCGGTGGCGCTGCAGCTCACGTTCGCGTTGCGCATCCTGCTCATGAACGGCGTCGATCCCCAATCGACAGCCTTTCAGCGCAGCGAGGCCTGGCGCCTGCTGGCAGAGGACGGCCGCCTGCGATGGCGCCAGCAGTGGGTCGACGACGCGCGTCTGTCGGTGCATCTGAAGCGGGCCGTCATCGCGAGCGAGGATTCGGCCTTCGCCAGCCACAGCGGCGTCGACTGGGAGTCGGTGGAGAAGGCCTGGGAGCGCAACCAGCGCGCCGAGGCGCGCGCGCAGCGCCAGCAGGCGGGTCGTCCAGCCGGCGCGCGCAAGGTCGAGCCCAAGGTCATCGGCGGCTCGACGATCACGCAGCAACTGGCAAAAAACCTCTTCCTGTCGGGCGAGCGCACAGCGCTGCGCAAGGGCCAGGAGTTCGCGCTCACGCTCATGCTCGAGGGCTTGCTGTCCAAGCGGCGCCTGCTCGAGATCTACCTCAACAGCGTCGAGTGGGGGGAGGGTGTGTTCGGCGCGCAGGCGGCGGCGCAGCACTATTTCCGCACCGACGCTGCCCGGCTCGGGCCCGAGCAGGCGGCGCGCCTGGCCGTGATGCTGCCTGCGCCCAAGCGCTTCGAGAAGCTGCCTGGCTCACCCTACGTGGTCGCGCGCGCGGCCACGATCGTCGTGCGCATGGGCGCAGTCGAACTTCCATGAGGTCCTGGCGATGCAAGACACCCTGACCGAGGAGATCGCCGCGGCCGCCGCCCGGCTCGTCGTCGAGGACGGGCTCGAGTACGGTCCGGCCAAGGCCAAGGCCGCGCGCGCGCTGACGCGGCGCGGCGGTGCCGCGCGTGCGCAGATGCCGACCAACGAGCAGGTCGAGGAGGCGGTGCGCGAGTATGTCGAGCTGTTCTGTGCCGAGACGCAGCCCGCAGAGCTCGCGGCCCTGCGCGAGGTGGCCGCCCAGTGGATGGCGCGCCTGGCCGAGTTCCGGCCGCACCTGGGTGGTGCTGTCTGGCGCGGCACGGCCACGCGGCTGTCGGCGGTGCACCTGGACCTGTACTGCGACGACGCCAAGGCCGCCGAGATCGCGCTGTTGAACCAGGGCGTTCGCTACGAGATCGACATGCTCGAGCAGGGCGGCGCACCCGTGGACGTGCTCACGGTGTCGAGCCCGAGCCGGACCCTGGGTATGCCGGTCACGGTGCACCTGATCGTGCGCGACCACGACGACCTGCGCGGCGCGCTCAAGCCCGACGCACGCGGCCGCACCTGGCGCGGCGACCTGATAGCGCTGCGGCGGCTGACGGAGACACCAGCATGAATCCCACTCCCCCTGGCTCCGGACCGGCGACGCCTGTTCGGTCGCGCCGGCTGTGGCTGGCAGGCGGCGTGGCGCTGGGCGCGATCGGTGCTGGGATCGCCTGGCGGCACTGGCAGGACCGCGCTGCGGCTGCGCCCGACACGCCGCCCTGGCCCCTGATCTTCCCGCGGCCCGAGGGCGGCGAATTGCGCATGGCCGCGCTCTGGGGGCGGCCGCTGGTGCTGAATTTCTGGGCCACGTGGTGCCCGCCCTGCATCGAGGAGCTACCGGAGCTCGAGCGCTTTCATCGCGCCTGGTCACCGCGCGGCTGGCAGGTTGCCGGGCTGGCCGTCGATGCCCCGACCCCGGTGCGCGAGTTCCTCACTCGCCGGCCGCTGTCTTTTCCGATCGGGCTGGCCGGCCTGGATGGCAGCGCACTCAGCCGCGCGCTGGGCAACGAGCGCGGGGCCTTGCCTTTCACTGCGGTGTACGACGGCGTCGGCCGCATCGTGCAGCGCAAGCTCGGTCAGACGAGCTTCGACGAGCTCGCGGCCTGGGCTGCCCGGGTTTGATGGCGCCTGCCACAGCGCGAGGCGGGGGTCAAGCGGTTTCCTGGGGATAAATCGTCGCACTTGGTGTCGATCCGCACTCAAATTGGCGTAAAGTGCTTCGATCTTTTCGAGTTGGCATGGTTCTTCCGCCTGCGCAGGCGTCCACGGATGTCGAGATCGAGTGGCCTCGTTGATGAGGTGATCGTGCGGCGCTCGTGGAAAAATGCTGAAGCATGACATCTTTTCTCGGCGATATCGGTGCAAATGGATGCGTGTGGTGCGGTGATGGCCCGGCTTGACGGTGCTGTCCCGATCCGCGCCGTCCTGTGACAGCGCCGCAGTCCGGATCACCACCCCTGGAGTGAGAACCGCATGGACCTGCGCAAGCTCAAGACCCTGATCGACCTCGTCTCTGAATCGAGCATTTCTGAGCTCGAGATCACCGAGGCTGAAGGAAAGGTGCGCATCGTCAAGGCTGCTGCAGCGGTGCCCATGTCGCTGCCCGCGACCGTCGCCGCTGTCGCGCCGCCGGCCGTGGCGGCGGCTCCAGCCCCCGCGGCGGCCCTCGCCGGGGCAGCCGAGGCGGCGGCACCCGCGCCTGTTGACGCCGGTCGCGTCGTCAAGTCGCCGATGGTCGGCACCTTCTACCGCTCTTCCAGCCCGGGCTCCAAGGCCTTCGTCGACGTGGGCAGCGTGGTCAAGGAGGGCGACGCCGTCTGCATCATCGAGGCGATGAAGATCATGAACGAGATCGAGGCCGACATTGCCGGCACGATCACCCGCATTCTTTGCGACAACGGGCAGGCGGTCGAGTTCGGCCAGCCGCTGTTCGTCGTCGAGTGAAGCGGGCCGCGCCGTGTTCAAGAAGATCCTGATCGCCAACCGCGGCGAGATCGCGCTGCGCATCCAGCGCGCCTGTCGCGAGATGGGCATCAAGTCGGTTGTCGTTTTCTCCGAGGCCGACCGGGACGCGAAGTACGTGCGCCTGGCCGATGAGGCCGTGTGTATCGGACCGGCGCCGTCGGGGCAGAGCTACCTCAGCATGCCCGCGATCATCTCGACCGCCGAGGTGACCGACGCCGAGGCCATCCATCCCGGCTATGGCTTCCTGAGCGAGAACGCCGACTTCGCCGAGCGGGTGGAGAAGAGTGGCTTCGTCTTCAT
>CAIRBF010000463.1 GCA_903876715.1 uncultured beta proteobacterium | reverse complement strand
CGGCGCGAGCAGCGTCAGCAGCGCGCGGGCGGCCAGGCGCTCGGAGTGGCCGCGCGGGTCCCGTTCGGGGGCGAGGTTCACGATCGCAGCGCCCTGCCAGCGCAGCCGCGCGGACAGCGCGCCCACCACCGCCAGGAACTCCACCGGCTCCAACCCGCCGACGTTGTCGGCCGCTGCGCCGGCGGCATGGCCGGTGTCGATGCACGACAGGTCGAGGACGACGAAGGCGGGCCCGGCGGCTGCGGCATCCAGCGCCGCGCCGAGGAGGCGCAGCCCGTCTTCGGAAATGGCGGCCGCGCTCAGGACGCGGCCGCCTTCGGCCGTCCAGCGCACGAAATCGGCGCGTGCGACGAGATCGTGCGTGCCCAGCGCCAGGCCGGGCGCCAGACCCCCGACGGTCGCGCGAAGGCGGCTGAAGGCGGCCGACCACTCCAAGCCCGGGGACACGAAGACGGCCCGGATCGGCAGCGTCGATCCTTCCCCGGGCGCCAGCCCCGCCAGGCAGGCCAGGGCCTCGGCCGGCGTGCCGCCCAGCAGCACGGGGCGGGCGCCGCGTCGGACGATGGCGCGTGCGGCGGCTGCCAGCGCCGCGTCGCCCGTGCTCGCCTGCAGCTGGCCTAGGTCGACCCGCAGCCCGTCCGGGCGGCCGGGGCGGTGCCTGAACCCGTCGAACTCGCCCGCGGCCTCGAGGTGGGCAGCGTCGCGCAGCGCCTGGGCGGCCACGGCGCGCAGCCCGTGGCCGGGCTCGCCCGGCGCCGACGCGATGCCGAACAAGGCGTCCGCGCCGGCGCAGACCTCGTCCCACGCCGCGGGCCGTGCCCCGGGAAAGACCGCGTCGGCCACGCCGTAGCGGTGGATCAGCCGCGCGACCACGCTCAGGACCCCGCCCGCTGGCGTGAGGCCAGCAGCTGCACGATCGCCAGCGACAGCACCGACACCACGATCAGGCAGGTGGAGATGGCGGCGATCGTCGGGTCGATCTGGTCGCGCAGCGCGTTGAACATGCGCCGCGTGATCGTCGCGTTTTCGCCGCCGGAGACGAACATCGACACCACGACCTCGTCCAGCGAGGTGATGAATGCGAGGAAGGCCCCGGTCTGGATCGAGAAGCGCAGGTGCGGCACGGTGATCGTGAGGAAGGCCCGCGCCCGCGTGGCGCCCAGACTGCGCGCGGCGAGCTCGAGGTTGAAGTCGTAGCCCTTCAGGCCCGACAACACCGTGATGACGACGAAGGGCAGCGCGAGCGCGACATGCGCGAGCACGACCCCGGTCAGGGTGTAGTTCAGGCCGAGCCGGGCATAGAGGTGGAACACGCCCACGGCCACCAGGATTACCGGCACGACCAGCGGCATCAGCACGACGAGCTGCAGCCCGTTGCGCCAGCGGGCGGACAGCTGGCTCATGCCGTAGGCGGCCAGGGTGCCCAGGGGCGTGGCGATCAACGTCGTCAGCAGGGCGGCCTGCAGCGAGGTCCAGGTCGCGCTCATCCACTGCTCGGAGCCGAAGTACTCGCGGTACCAGCGCAGCGACCATTGCTGCGGTGGGAACTCGAGGTAGGACGAGTCCGAAAAGGACATCGGTATGACGATCAGCGTGGGCAGCATCAGCAGGACGAGCACGGCACTGCCGAACAGGGGCAGCCAGGCGCCCTGCCAGCGCGCGGGGCGGGCTTGCGGTTCGGTGCTCACGACAGCATCCCCGCGTCCTCAGCGCGCGAACAGCCGGTCCAGGCCGAAGACCCGGTGCAGCACCCACACCAGCGCCAGCGTGGCCGCCAGCAGCACGACGCCCAGCGCGCTGGCCGCGCCCCAGTTGCTGTAGATCGTGATCGTCGACTCGATGCGCTGGGCCAGCATCTGCACCCGGCCACCGCCCAGCAGCGCCGGCGTGACGAAGAAACCGAGCGAGAGCACGAACACGAGCACGACGCCGGCGAACAACCCCGGCAGCGATATCGGGAAGAAGACGTCGCGGAAGGCGCGCGCAGGCGTCGCGCCGAGCCCCACGGCGGCGCGCACCGCATCCTGGTCGATCGCCCTCATCGACGCGTACAGCGGCAGCACCATGAAGGGCAGCATGATGTGGACCATGCCGATGATGCTGCCGGTGAGGTTGTGCGCGAGCTGCAGCGGCTCGTCGACGAGCCCAAGCGCCTGCAAAGCCTGGTTCACCAGACCGTTGCGCTGCAGCAGCACGAGCCAGGCGTAGGTGCGCACGAGCACGGAGGTCCAGAACGGCACGAGCACGAAGACCATGCACAGTGCCGCGCGCCCGGGCGGCAGACGCGCCATCCAGTAGCTCAGCGGGTAGCCCAGCAGCACGCACAGCAGCGTCACCGCGACGCTGATCTGGAAGGTCACGACGAAGGTGCCGAGGTAGAGCTCGCTCTGGAAGATGCGGGCGTAGTTCTCGGACGTCAGGCTGCCGGCGCGGTCCAGCAGGGAAAGCGAGGACAGCCAGAACACCGGCAGGAAGACCACCACCATCAGGGCCAGCAGCGCGGGCGCCGACAGGCCCAGCAGCACCTGCTGCCCGCGCCGGCGGTGGCGCTCCAGCAGCGCCTCGTTGCCGTGATCGGTCGCGGTGACCTGGGTCACGCCGCCGCCTCGGGCACGACCAGCGTGTCGTCGCGGTGCAGCCCGAGCCCGACCCGGCTGCCGGCCGTGGGCAGGCCGGTCTGCGAGCCGCGGCTCGCGGGCACGCGCACGCCGATCTCGTGCCCGCTGTCCAGGCCGACGAGCACGAGCACGCTGTCGCCCTGGAAGATCGTGTCCTTGACGACACCCGCCAGTTCGTTGAGGTCGGCCTCCGGTGCTTGCCCGGCAGGCCGCAGCGCGACCAGCTCGGGGCGCAGGATCAGGAAGTGCGGCCCGGGCTGCCCGGCCACCGGCCCCGGGGTCTGCAGCGCCTGCCCTTGCCAGGTGGCGATGCCCCCCGCGACCTCGACCGGCAGCGCCACCGACTCACCGACGAAATCGGCCACGAACAGGCTGCGCGGCCGGCGGTACAGCGCCTCGGGCGTGTCGAGCTGCACGATGCGCCCCTGGTCGAGCACGGCGATGCGGTCCGACAGCGTCAGCGCCTCGCGCTGGTCGTGCGTCACGTAGACGATGGTCGCGCCGAGCTTGCGGTGCAGCGCCTTGAGCTCGATCTGCATCAGCTCGCGCAGCTTCTTGTCCAGCGCCGACAGCGGCTCGTCCATCAGGATGATGCGCGGCTCGAACACCATCGCGCGCGCCAGCGCCACGCGCTGGCGCTGGCCGCCCGAGAGCTGGTGGATGCGGCGCTCGCCGTAGGCGCCGAGCTGCACCATCGCCAGCGCTGCCGCCACCCGGGCCGTGATCTCCGCGCGCGGCAGGCCGCGGATCTTCAGCGGATAGGCCACGTTCTCGGCCACCGACATCAGCGGGAACAGCGCGTAGTTCTGGAACACCATGCCCAGCCCGCGCAGGTGCGGGGACAAGGTCACCACCTCCTCGTCGCCGAAGCGGATGCTTCCACGGTCGGGCTGCACGAAACCGGCCAGCGCCATCAGCAGAGTCGTCTTGCCCGAGCCGGAAGGCCCGAGCAAGGTCAGGAACTCGCCCGCGCGGATGTCGATCGAGACCGCGTCGAGCGCGCGCTGCGCGCCGTAGGTCTTGGTCAGGCCGCTGACGCTGATCGGCAGGGACCGCGACGGGCCCCCCACACTGTTCGACATGCCTTGTCCGTCTTCCGGTGCGTGTGGGATGCGTGACGAGCCTGCGTGCGCCTCAACGCTTCTGGATCAGGGTGTCGAAGCGCTCGGTCAGGCGGTCGAGCTGACCGATGTAGAAGTTCGGGTCGACCAGGAGCTGCTTCGGGTAGTTGGAGGCGTGTGTGTTCACGTTCAGCATCTCCTGCGGCGTCAGGACCCCGGTGTCGAAGGCCTTGACATTGACCGGGCCCAGCGGCATGGCCTTCGCCAGCGTGGCCTGGGCGCGCGCCTCCAGCATCTCGTTGATCAGACGCATCGCGTTGGCCTTGTTCGGCGCGCCCTTGGGCACGAGCAGGCAGTCGATGTCCATCGTGCCGCCGTCGAAGGTGTAGGCCACGGGCTTGCCCGAGGCCTTGACGCTCTCGACCCGGTTGTGACCCATGTGGATGATGTCGACCTCGCCGTCGCGCAGCAGCTGCGCCGACTGCGAGCCGCCGCGGTACCAGACCGTGACATGGGGCACGATCTCGGCCAGCTTCTTCCAGGCGCGCTCCTGCCCGTCGCGCGTGGCCAGCACCCGGTAGACGTTGGCGGGCGCCACGCCGTCCGCCATCAACGCGGCCTCGAGGTTGTAGTTCACGCGCCCGTGCATCGAGCGCTTGCCGGGGAACTTCTTGACGTCCCAGAAGTCGGCCCAGGTCTTCGGGCCGTTGTCACCGAACTTGTCCTTGCGGTAGGCGATGACCTTGGTGAAATTGATGAAACCCACGTAGTGACTGTTCACCAGCTCCTTCGGGATGCCGTCGGTCTTGATGACGCCGTAATCCAGCGGCTCGAGCATGCCGTCGCGCTTGAGCGTCTCGCAGGCGGGCAGCTCCTGCTCGGTCACGTCCCAGGCCACCCGGCCCGCGGTGATCTGCGCGCGCACGTCCTGGATGCCGTTGGTCGTGTCTTCGCGCACGGTGATGCCGAGCTTCTTCGACGACGGCTCGAGCATGGACTTGCGCAGCGCGTCCTGGAAGGCGCCGCCCCAGGACGAGAAGGTCGCCGTGCCCTGCGCGTGCGCGGGCGCGCACGCCACCAGAGCGCCCAGGATGAGCAAGGCCCGGCGGCCGACGCGGTTCAGTCTGCGGAGGAACATGGCATGGTCTCCATCTCAGGGGTCTGTCGAGGTCAGTTCATCAATAAAACGAAACGACGTTTCAAGATTGTGGATGCTTCAGATCTGCTGCGGCCACCGTGTTTTCCCGATGTACTTGCGGGTTCTGTGAAGCGCGGTGCGACGTGCAGTCGAAGTTTCGATCAGCGGAATGCTATTCCGTTAGCATCCAGACTGCCAGTCTTTGGATGGAGATCTCGGATGGACAGGTTCGAAGGGGTGGTGCGTCTGGGAGGGCTCTACCTGCGAGACAACGCTCTGCTTCGGCCGTCGCGTCCCTGGATCATCGACCTGTCGGTGCTGCAACCCTGTGCGGGCCTGGTCGCCGGGGATGTGGCGGACTTCGAGACCGCGCCCGACCTGGTGGCTTGGCGCCTGGGCGATACCCCTGCCGATCCGGCGAGGCGCTTGCAGTGGCTGCGGCTGCGGGACCAGGGCCGCACACTGCTCATCAGCGACCGCGTGCTGCTGATGCGCATCAGCTGGGACGATCTGGACGCCGCCGGCCTCGTCACCGGGCGGACGGTGACGATCGACGGCCGCGACTACCGCTGTCGCCTGCTCACCGGCGGCTCACGCTTTCGCAGTGGCGACGAGGCCGACGGCTACCCGGGCGGATGGCCGCTGGCCAACGAGTGGGACCGCTATGTCGGCGCCGAGGCAGGGATCCCTGGCTTGCCGCCGCCTTCGGCCGCAGACCTGGATGGGTCGCTGGAGCTTGGCGACCAGGCGAGCCCGCACAACGCGCTGTGGAACTGGTTCGCCGCGGTCTGCTGGACCCAGGAGCCCTACGCGCTGCGCGAGACCGCGCGCTGCTGCCGCGGCTACCGCTCGGCCCGGTACTTCTACCTCAACACCCGCTCGCACCGCCACGAGGACATCGGCTGGCGGCCCGTGCTGGAGCCGCTGGGCGAGGGGTGAGCGCACGGGCCGGGTCGGTGCGCGGGGGCCGTGTGGCCCCTGCTGGCGTGCACCACATGCGCCTGACCCGCCGTGAACGCGAGGTCAGTCGCCGCTTGATGACCGGACAGTCGTCGTCGTGGCAGTCCTGGGCAAGCGCACCCGAACGCGCGAGACAATGGCGCTCCGCGTGCTACCATTGTGCTTACAGAAATCCAGCCCTTCCTCAAGCTCAGGGCTCGTTGCGGAGAAACGATATGGAAGTAGCGATCCGCAAGATGGGCAACTCGCAGGGCGTGTTGATCCCCAAGCCCATCCTGGCGCAGGTCGGCTTGGAAGGCAGTGCAGACCTGCAGGTACGTGATGGAGTGATCGAGATCCGCCCGCTGCGCCGCAACCCTCGCGAGGGCTGGGCGGAGGATGCCCGCCGCCTGGCCGCGCAAGGAGACGACGCCTTGGTCTGGCCGGAGTTCGCCAATGAGGCCGACCCCCAGTGGGTCTGGTGACGATGAAGGCGGGCGACATCTGGCTGGCGCAACTGGATCCCACTCTGGGCAGCGAGATCCAGAAGACACGGCCCTGCGTGGTGGTCTCTCCCCAGGAGATGAACGAGCACCTGCGCACCGTGATCGTGGCGCCCATGACCACCGGGTCGAGGCCCGCGAAGTTCCGCATCGCGCTGACGTTTCAGGGCCAGCAGGGTTTGATCGTCCTCGATCAGGTGCGGACGCTGGACAAGATGCGCCTGGTCAAGCGGTTGGGCGCCTTGCGGCCTGCCACGCTGGCTCTGACGCTGAACACGCTGCAGGCGATGTTTGCGCCTTGAAGAGGCTTTGCGGCTGATCGGCTGCCAGACGCAAGGCCCGGCCGACCCGGGTGAACCTGAGGTCGGGCAATCCGCCTCTCACACCACCCCCGCCAACCCCCTTCTCGCCTCGGCCTCCTCCAGCCCCATGCGCCGCGCCCAATCGGCGACCTGATCCTCGCCGATGCGCCCGACGTTGAAGTAGGTCGCCTCGGGGTGGGCGAGGTAGAAGCCGCTGACGCTGGCCGCGGGCGTCATGGCCAGGCTCTCGGTCAGGCCCATGCCGATCTCCCCGGCCTTGAGCACCTCGAACATCGCCCGCTTGACGCGGTGGTCGGGGCAGGCGGGGTAGCCGGGGGCGGGGCGGATGCCGCGGTACTTCTCGGCGACCAGGTCTTCGTTGGACAGCGCCTCGTCCGCGGCGTAGCCCCAGAACTCGGTGCGCACGCGCTGGTGCAGGCGCTCGGCGAAGGCCTCGGCCAGGCGGTCGGCCAGGGCCTTGAGCATGATGGCCGAGTAGTCGTCATGGTCGGCCAGGAACTGGCGCTCCTTCTTCTCCACCCCCAGGCCGGCAGTGACGGCGAACAGGCCCAGGTAGTCGGGCCGCACCCCGCGCGGGGCGACGAAGTCGGCCAGGCAGCGGTTGGGGCGCTTGACGCCGTCGACCACCGGGCGCTCGGTCTGCAGGCGCAGCGGCGACCAGCGCAGCAGCACCTGCTCGCGCGACTCGTCGGCGTAGACCTCGATCGTGTCGTCGTCCACGGTGTTGGCCGGCAGCAGCGCGAACACGCCGCTGGCCTGTAGCCAGCGGCCCTCGATCAGGCGCTGCAACAGGCGCCGGCCGTCGCTGTAGACGCGCACCGCCTCGGCGCCGACGACCTCGTCGCGCAGGATGGCGGGGAAGGGGCCGGCCAGGTCCCAGGTCTGGAAGAAGGGGCCCCAGTCGATGCAGGCGGCCAGTTCGGCCAGGTCGACGTTGCGCAGCACGCGCCGGCCCAGGAAGGCCGGGCGCGGCGGGGCGTAGGCGGCCCAGTCCACGGGCGTCTTGTGGGCGCGCGCCGCGGCCAGGCTGACCAGGGGCGTGACCTTGCGGCTGGCGTGCTGCTGGCGCACGCGCTCGTACTCGGCGTTCAGCTCGGCCACGTACCTCGCCGCGCGCTAGTCG
>CAIRBF010000462.1 GCA_903876715.1 uncultured beta proteobacterium | reverse complement strand
CGCCGGCTGACTCGAGGAAGCTGATGAAGCCGATGGACTCTTCGCCCAGCAGTTCGCGCTCGACGTCGGTGTAGATGCGCATGCTGTACCTTCCGCAAGATGCGCAAGATGAGCACACCGCAAGTGATTGACCACGCCATCACGAGCACGATCAGCCGCACCGTCATCACGCACGGATCGACCCAGATCATGGTGCTGTCGATGTTGCTGTTCGGTGGTCCGACGCTGCACTACTTTGCGGTGGCACTGACGATCGGCATCCTGTTCGGGATCTATTCGTCGATCTTCGTGGCCGCCGGCATCGTGATGTGGCTCGGCGTCAAGCGCGAGGACCTCGTCAAGCCGGGCGGTGCCAAGGACCGCGACCCGAACGACCCCAACGCCGGCGCGGTGGTGTAGGGCGGGCGCGCCCTGCGGGGCGTCGCATTCGGGTTACTCGCGCTGGATCAGGGTGAAAAGCGCGCGAGCGGGGAAGGCTTGACCCTTCGGCGACAGCGCCTCAATGGATAAGGCGGTCCTGCGGATCGACGAAGAGTTCGTCGAGGATGAGGGCGTCGGGCTCTTCGCCCAGGCTCCAGAAGACCATCAGGACGATGATCTTGACCTCTTCGAGGTCCATACGTCCGGTGCCCACGGCACTGGCGCGGTCGATCACCATCTCGCGCATGGCCGGTGGCAGCACGCCGGCTGACTCGAGGAAGCTGATGAAGCCGATGGACTCTTCGCCCAGCAGTTCGCGCTCGACGTCGGTGTAGATGCGCATGCTGTTCGCATCCTGGGTCCCGCCCACAGCCTGGGCGCTCTCGGCCAAGCCGTCGAGCCAGCTCAGAGCCTCCTGGATCTCGTCGCTCTCGAATCCGACAGCCGAAAGCTTGCGCGACAACTGCCGGTGGTCCGGGCATGCGTCCGGGCGCCAGTAGTTCTCGTAGAGGTAGACCAGCACATCGAACATGCAAGTCACTATACCCGAGGCGCAGGGCCACGCCCGTCCCGGGGAGTCCTTGAACAGAGCCGGTCCGGGGTGGGCAATTCAGCGCATCGCAGTTCGCACCGCACGCCTTGGAGTGTCGCCTGGACGGGCCGACGTTCAGGCGATGTGCAGGCGTTGAAACAGCCCGCCGGGCAGACGCGACACGACGCCTTCGAGCTCCAACTCGAGCAAGCGCGCGCCGAGTGCCGCTGCTGACATTCCGGTGCGCGCGGACAGCGCATCCAGGGTGGCTGGATCGTGGCCGAGAGCCCCGAGCACGGCATCCGCATCGCTGCGCTGCACTGGCGCCTGATCACCTGGCGTGAGCGCCGCGGCAGGCTCACTCCCTCCGCGACCTGCACGAGTGGGGATGACCAGGCAGCCGCCGAGTTCTTCGACAATGTCCCGTGCCGACTCGACCAGCTTGGCGCCCTGACGGATCAGCGCATGGCAGCCGCGTGACTGCGGCGAGTGGATCGACCCGGGGATCGCGAACACTTCCCGGCCCGCTTCCACCGCCAGCCTGGCCGTGATCAGCGACCCCGACTGCAGCGCCGCCTCGACCACGAGTGTGCCGCGGCCCAGGCCGGCGATGATGCGGTTGCGCAAGGGAAAGTTGGCTGGCAGCGGTGGCGTGCCCGGGGCGTACTCGCTGAGCAGCAGCCCGCTCTCGGCGATGCGCTGCGTCAGCACGGCATGCTGGCGCGGGTAGGGGATGTCCGGACCCGTGCCGACCACGGCGATCGTCGAGCCGGTCCCGGTGAGCGCGCCCTCGTGCGCCGCGCCGTCCACACCTTGGGCGAGACCAGAGACGATGGTCCAGCCCTCGGCGCTGAGGTGAGCGGCGAACTCGCGCGCGTTGGCTGCGCCCTGCGGCGTCGGGTGCCGGCTGCCGACGACGGACAGCGCCGGGGCCGCCAGCAGTTCGACACGGCCCTCGGCGAAGAGCAGCAAGGGCGGATCTTCGGTGCTCAGCAGCGCAGCCGGGTAGGCTGGGTCGCCCAGCGTGATGGCTTGGCGGCGCGGTGACGCTGCGAGCCAGGCCCGGGCCGTCTCCAGGCGCTGCGTCACCGCCGGGTCGGGACGCGCCAGCGCCGAAGCCACGCTCTGTCCAGCCACGGCGCGCCACTGCGGCGGACCGGCTCGCATCACCGCCGGCGCCGAGGCGAAGGCCGCCAGCAGCGTGCGCGCGGCGCTGCGGCTCACACCGGGTTGGTGGATCAGGCGGAACCAGGCCTCGAAGTCCTCGGCCGGTGCGTGATGCATCACTGGGGCGGCGCCTGGGCGCGACGTCGGTTGGGAAATACACCGCGGGGCTGTCCATGCCCGGGCTGCGTCCGCGACAATCGACGATGTCGGGGCAACAGATTCTGCCCCTGGGCCGGGTCTGCTGCAATGCTTGGCGCCGGTCGTGAACCTTGAACTTTTTCGCCTTCCGGCGACAGTCTGCGCATGGCCCAGCTCCAGATCCTGACCTTTCCCGACCCGAGGCTGCACAAGGTGGCTGCGCCGGTGGCGCATGTGGACGACCGTATCCGCCGTCTGGTTGACGACATGATCGAGACGATGTACGCCAACGAGGGCGTGGGCCTGGCAGCGACGCAGGTGGACGTGCATGAGCGCGTGATCGTGCTCGACACCTCCGAGACGCGCGACCGGCCGGTCGTGCTGATCAACCCGGAAATCGTCGGGCGCAGCGACGTGAAGGCCGTGCGTGAGGAAGGGTGCCTGTCGGTGCCGGGCATCTATGACAAGGTCGAGCGCCACGAGCTGGTCACGGTGCGCGCGCTCGGTCGCGATGGCCAGCCGTTCGAGCTCGCCTGCGAGGGGCTGACGGCGGTGTGCGTCCAGCACGAGATGGACCACCTGGCCGGCCGCGTCTTCGTCGAATACCTGAGCCCTCTCAAGCGCGACCGCATCCGCAGCAAGCTCAACAAGCGTGCTCGCGAGGCCCAGCGGGGCTGAAGCAGGCGGCGCATCCCGTGCTTCCGCAGCCCGTGCACCCATGCGGCTGAGCTTTGCCGGCACGCCCGAGTTCGCGGCGGTGGCGCTGGACGCGCTGCACGCAGCCGGGCATGAGGTCGTGCTCGTGCTGACGCAGCCCGACCGGCCCGCCGGGCGTGGCATGCAACTGCAGCCCTCGGCGGTCAAGCAGCGTGCGCTCACGCTCGGTCTGCCGCTGGCGCAGCCGCGCGGTTTGCGCCTGGACGGGCGCTGGCCGCAGGACGCGCAGGCCGCCCAGACGGCATTGCAGGCGGCCCGCGCCGAGATCATGGTGGTGGCTGCCTACGGTCTGATCCTGCCGCGCTGGGTGCTCGAGATACCGGCGCGCGGCTGCCTGAACATCCACGCCTCGCTCCTGCCGCGCTGGCGCGGCGCCGCGCCCATCCACCGCGCCATCGAGGCCGGCGATGCCCTCACCGGCGTGACGCTGATGCAGATGGACGAGGGGCTGGACACTGGCGACATGCTGTTGCGCGCTGAGGCAGCCGTCCTGCCTGACGACAACACCGCGCGTCTGCACGATCGTCTGGCGGCGCTGGGCGCGCACCTGGTCGTGCAGGCCCTGGCCCAGGTGGACACGTTGGTGCGTGAGCCCCAGCCGCCCCAGGGCGTCAGCTACGCGCGCAAGGTCGAGAAGGCCGAGGCCGTGATCGACTGGCGCGAGTCGGCGACGGTGATCGAGCGCCGTGTCCGCGCCTTCGACCCCTTCCCGGGGGCGCATTTCGGCTGTGCGGGCGAGCAGGTCAAGCTTTGGCGGGCGGCGGTGTGGTCGCCGCAGGCAGGTGTGGCGGCGGCGCCGGGCACCGTGCTCGAAGCCAGCGCGCAGGGGCTGGTCGTTGCCTGCGGCGCGGGCACGCTCGCCTGCCTGGAGGTGCAGCGGCCCGGCGGCCGCCGCCAGACGGCGGCCGAATGGTTGCGCTCGTCGGCCGCAGCGGGGCTGCGGTCCGGCACTGTCCTGGTGCTGCCGCAACCCCTCGCCGCGCCGGCTGCGCCTTCGTTCAAGGCCGAGCCGCTGCCGACCGATAACCCAAGGGTGTGACGACATGACTGCGCTGCTTCGCCTACCGCTTCCTGCTGTGCTCGCGGCCGTCGTCGGCCTGTCGGGCTGTGACATGCTGGGCGTCGAGTCGGCCTCGGCCATTGCCGCGCGCAAGGAGGCCGAGGGTCGTGCCATCGGCGGCGCCTGCAGGCACGCCGGACGCGCCATCGAGGACTGCTACTCGATGAACCGCAAGGCGGACAAGCCCGCCATCTTTGCCGGTTGGCGCGAGATGAACGATTACATGCGCGAAAACAAGATCGATGCCGTGGCTCCGCAACTGGGGGGCGGCGCTGCTCGCGCTCCGGAGGCGGCCGCGCGCCGCGATGACGCCGCAGCGCGCCCGGCCGAGAGCGGTGCTGCATCGGCGCCGCGCTGAGGTTCCGCCCGCCGGGAAGTTCGGGTATCGGTCCTGCAAGGTGCAGAATCCCCGGTCGCAGGAGGCTGCCGACCCTTGCCTGTTGCCGGTGCTGCAGGGGTATGGGCGCGTTGCCTGCTGCTCCGTCCGCTCGACACGCCGCTGGTGAATTCAGCCCACACTCCGCCGTCGCCCTTGCCTTCGCCGCCGCCAGCACGCCCGATCTGGCGCGACCCGGATTTCCGGCTCGGCCTGCGCGACATGGCCCCCTTGCTGCCCGCGATCGCGGCCTGGGGCGTCGTCACTGGGGTGACGATGGCCAACAGCGGCATGGGCCTCGTGCTGGCCGTGGCGATGTCGGTGTTGGTCTTCGGCGGGGCTGCTCAGCTCGTCGCCACGCCGCTGGTGGCGGCCGGCGCGCCGCTGTGGGTGGTGCTGGCCACCGCGGCCTGCGTCAACCTCCGATTTGCCGTGTTGAGCGTGGCCTGGAGACCCTATTTCCGCGTCCACCCGCGCCGCGTTCGCTGGGGTCTGGCGTACTTCGCGGCCGACATGAACTACGTGCTCTTCACGCAGCGCTACCCGAAGCCCGAGCCTCAGCCCGGGCAGCTGGCGTATTTCTGGGGGGGGGCCTGGTCCAACTGGGCCGTCTGGCACGTGGCCTCGCTGCTGGGCATCTTCATGGGCGACCGCGTTCCTCTGTCGTGGGGCTTCGGTTTTGCGGGCACGCTGGCGCTGGTCGGGCTGGTGGGTGCCATGCTCAAGGACCGGGTGAGCGTGATCGCCCTGGCTGTGGCGGGATCGGCTTCGGTGGCAGCCTGGTCGCTGCCGCTGAAGCTGAACATCGTCGTCGCGATCGTGGCGGCCGTGGCCGCGGGCCTGGTCGTGGACGCGACGCTGCGCCGCCATCGGCCCGGAGCGCCGGTGTGAGCCGGGCCCGGGCCGTGCGGTCCCTGCAGCGCGCCCATGCCAGGGTGGGTTCGTGAGCCTGTTCGAGGGTCTGCTGGCCGTCGTCGGCATGACCGTGATGGCGCTCCTGGCGCGTGGGCTGTTCTTTCTGTCCGACCGTGAGATACCGCTGCCGCTCTGGCTCGAGCGCGGCCTGCGCGTGGCCCCGTTGGCTGCGCTCGGCGCCGTCGTCGCCCCGGAGATCCTGCTCGACCATGGTCGGCTGATCGACACCTGGAAGGAGCCCCGGCTGTGGGCTGCCACCGCGGGCGCCGCCTGGTTCTTCTGGCGCCGTGGCATCCTCGGTACCATCGTCAGCGGCATGACCGTACTGCTGGCGCTGCGCTTCGGCCTGGGCTGGTGACGCGTCGTTGATGCATGCCGACCGGATGGCCATCGATTTCACACCGCATCACACCGCAGGCGCGCAGCGCGTGATTCGCTGCGCCGCTTGCGAGACCTGTGTCCACGCCAGCGCACGGTGACTGACGGGGCTGGTGTTCACCGCGAAGGGCGCTCGCGCGCGCTCGCGCCCCGGACCGGTTTCCCGTTTCGCTGACCCGTTCAGGGGCCGCCACCCTCGCCGCCGCCCATAATCGCCCCGCCCGCCGCACCACCACAGGAGCCTTTCCGATGACCCGCGCCACCAAGATCGTCGCCACCCTCGGGCCCGCTACGAGCGACCCCGAGGTGCTCGAGCGGCTGCTGCGCGCGGGCGTCGACGTCGTGCGCCTGAACTTCAGCCACGGCAGCGCTCAGGATCACATCGCGCGCGCCACGCTCGTGCGCGAGCTCGCGGCGCGCGTGGGCAAGCCGGTGGCGCTGATGGCCGACCTGCAGGGGCCGAAGATCCGCGTTGGCAAGTTCGTAGGCGGCAAGGTCATGCTCGAGCCCGGCCAGCCCTTCGTGCTCGACGCCCAGCGCACCGAGCCCGGTGACGCCGGCGCCGTGGGCCTGGACTACAAGGAGCTGCCGCGCGACGTGCGCCCGGGCGACACCCTCCTGCTGAACGACGGGCTGATCGTGCTCGTGGTCTCGGCGGTGCGCGGCGAGCAGGTCCACACCACGGTGAAGATCGGCGGCGAGCTGTCCAACAACAAGGGCATCAACAAGGCTGGCGGCGGGCTCACGGCCCCGGCGCTGACGGCCAAGGACATGGAGGACATCAAGACCGCGGTGTCCTTCCAGTGTGAGTACCTGGCGGTAAGCTTTCCCAAGAGCGCCACCGACATGGAGATGGCGCGCCAGCTCGCCAACGTCGCCGGCGAGTCGCTGCGCCACAAGCCGGCCATGATCGCCAAGATCGAGCGCAGCGAGGCGATCCCGCAGCTCGAGGCCATCCTGCGCGCCAGTGACGGCATCATGGTCGCGCGCGGCGATCTCGCGGTGGAGGTCGGCAACGCGGCTGTGCCCGCGCTGCAGAAGCGCATGATCCGCCTGGCGCGCGAGATGGACAAGGTCGTCATCACGGCCACGCAGATGATGGAGAGCATGATCCAGGCGCCCGTGCCCACGCGCGCCGAGGTCAGCGACGTCGCCAATGCCGTGCTCGACGGCACCGACGCCGTGATGCTGAGTGCCGAGACCGCGGCCGGCCGCTACCCGGTGGAGACAGTCGAGCAGATGCACCTGATCGCCCTCGAGGCCGAGCGCGCCGAGGAGGTCCAGCTCGACGGCGACTTCGTCAACAAGCAGTTCGGCCGCATCGACCAGAGCATCGCGATGGGCGCGCTGTTCACGGCGCACCACCTGGGCTGCAAGGCCATCATCGCGCTGACCGAGAGCGGCTCGACCGCGTTGTGGATGAGCCGGCACAACATCAAGGTGCCGATCTACGGTCTGACGACCAAGGCCCAGAGCGAGCGCCGCATGGCGCTCTACCGCAACGTGCGGCCCATCCTGATGCCTTACTACACCGACCGCGACCAGGCGTTGCAGGCGGCCGAGAAGCTGCTGTGCGACCGCGGCGTGCTGATGCCCGGCGACACTTATGCCATCACCTGCGGCGAGCCCATGGGTTATCCGGGCGGCACGAACATGCTCAAGGTGTGCCGGGTCGGCTAGGCCCAGCCCATGCCGCCTTCGCCTGCGCTCACTGCCAACCTCATCGCCCAGATCGCCTACGGCCTGTTCGCCATGACGGTGTGCCTGCCGTCGATGGCCGAGTGGGGCGGGTTGTTCGGCCGGCCGCAGGACCAGGTGCAGCTCACCTTCAGTGGCTTCGTCCTGACCTTCGGCGTGCTGCAACTGGCCTACGGCCCCCTGTCGGACCGTCTGGGGCGGCGTGCAATGATCCTCGCGGGACTGGCGGTGTGCGTCGTCGGGTCGGTCATGGCTGCGCAGGCCGCGGACCTGCCGATGCTGGTGGCCGCACGGGCCTTGCAGGGCGCCGGTGCGGCTGCCGGCATGGTGGTCGGGCGCGCAGCGGTGCAAGACCTCTTCCACGGCCCGCAGCGCACCCGTGTCATGGCCTACGTGGGTATGACCCTCGGCTTGTGCCCGCCGCTGGGCACCGTCGTCGGCGGGCAGATCCACGTCGCCCTGGGCTGGCAGTTCAACTTCGTCCTCGTCGCCGGGCTGGGCGTGGTCTTGTTCGCGGCGGCGTGGTGGGGTTTGCCCAGGCGGCGGACGGATGCGCCTTCGTCGTCGTCAGGCGCAGCGGACACCGGCGTCGCTGCGGCCGGGCAGTCTGCACTCGGCCACATGGCCCGTGCTTATGCGCAGTTGCTGCGCCGCCCCGACTACCTGCGGCACGCGGCCGTTCTCGCCTTCACCACCGCCGCCTTCCACAGCTTCCTCGCCGGTGCGCCGCTGGTGCTGCGCAGCTACGGCATCGGACCGGGTGAGGTGGGTTTCTTCATCATGACGGTGCCGCTGGCCTACATCGTCGGCAACTTCCTCACCAGCCGGCTGGTCCAGCGTCTGGGTGGAGCGGCGCTGATGCTCGTCGGGCAGGGTCTGAGCCTGGCCGGCACGGTCGTGATGCTGGGGCTTGGTTTGGCTGGCGTGCACACGCCGCTGGCGTTCGTGCTGCCGCTGATGTTGCTGGGCGTAGGGCACGGCATGCTGGTGCCGCCGTGCATCGTGGCCATGGTGGCCCTGGTGCCCGCGCTCGCCGGCGCGGCGTCGGCCCTGGGCGGCGTGTCCCAGCAGTTCGCGGGGGCGCTCGGTGGCTACCTGGTCGGCTGGGTGCCGCACGGGAGTCACACCGGCCTGGCAGCGATCATGTTCTGCGCCACGGTGTTCGCCTCGCTGGCGCGGGCCTTCGCGGTGCGGTCCGGCCGGATTCCTGGTCAGGCTGACTGAGCAAGGCGTCGCGTCAGGTTCGCTGCGGGAGACGGTCCTTAAAATGCGGCGTTCGGCGATGGCGATCACCGCCGCGACACCTGCAGTGACCCCTGCGACCGCACCGACTCCAGCGAGGACCGCCCATGCCACTCGTCCCCATGCGCCAGCTGCTCGACCATGCCGCCGAGAACGACTACGGCATCCCGGCTTTCAACGTCAACAACCTCGAGCAGGTGCAGGCCGTGATGGCCGCGGCGCATGAGGTCAATGCGCCGGTGATCCTGCAGGCCAGCGCCGGGGCGCGCAATTACGCCGGCGAGGCCTTCATCAAGCACCTGATCCAAGCTGCGATCGAGGCCTGGCCGCACATCCCCCTGGTGATGCATCAGGATCATGGGCAGAGTCCGGACGTTTGCCAGGGTGCGATCGATCTCGGCTTCAGCTCGGTGATGATGGACGGCTCGCTGCAGGCCGACGGCAAGACCATCGCCAGCTACGACTACAACGTCGAGGTCACCAAGCAGGTGGTCGACATGGCGCACGCCCTCGGCGTCACCGT
>CAIRBF010000461.1 GCA_903876715.1 uncultured beta proteobacterium | reverse complement strand
GTGAGGGGTTGAACCATGAATACATGGCTCAACCGGGGCGCCTCCGGCGGCCTGGCAGGGGCCTGAAGGCAGAAGACAAACTGACCCGAGCCAATTCACCCAACCGCCTCACACACAGAAATCCGGACACCCCCAAATTCAGACGCAAGCCCATCCGCTTATGCTGAGCCACTGCGTGGTCAAACGCATAAGCCGTCCCTGTGTTGCGACGACCAGTTGAACCTGGGCTGCGAGCCCCTGTCGCTATGGTGCACCAGTGCCCCGTCACGCTCACGTCGACGCGCATACAGCGCCTGCTCCAGCGCGTCGAGCACGAAGTCGGTGTGCATGGTCGTGCTGACGCGCCAGCCGACGATGTATCGCGCGAAGACATCGATGACGAAGGCCACGTAGACAAAGCCCTGCCAGGTCGAGACGTAGGTGAAGTCCGCCACCCACAACTCGTTCGGGCGCTGCGCTTTGAACTGGCGATTCACCCGGTCCAGCGGGCACGCCGCCTTGGCATCGGGCACGGTGGTGCGGACCTTCTTGCCGCGGCGCGCGCCGGCCAGGCCGCGCAGCCGCATCAGCCGCTCCACAGTGCAGCGCGATACGGCCGTGCCTTCGCGTCTGAGCTGGCGCCAGACCTTGTCGGCGCCATAGACCTGAAGGTTCTGGTCGTACACGCGCTGAACCTGCGGCAACAGACTCGCGTCGCGCACGGCCCGTGCCGGCAGCAGCGTGGGATCTCGCCGGCGCGCCGCATGACGTCGAGACGCCGACGGGGCAACCTGCAGCGCGCTGCAGATGGGCTCGACCCCGTGAGCAGCGCGGTGCTCGTCGATGAAGGCGTTCACTTCCTGTGGTGGCGGTCGAGCTCCGCCTGGGCGAAATACGCGCTGGCCAGCTTCAGAATCTCGTTGGTCTTGCGCAGCTCGCGGACCTCACGCTCCAGATCCTTGATGCGCTGCTGCTCGGCCGTCGTGGCACCTGGCCGTACGCCGCTGTCGCGCTCGCCCTGGCGCACCCACTTGCGCAGCGTCTCGCCCGTGCAGCCGATCTTGCCGACGATCGACTCGATGGCCGCCCATTGCGACGGGTATTGGTCCTTGGCGTCGAAGACCATGCGCACCGCACGCTCCTGGACCTCGGGGGAAAACTTCGGGGACTTCCTCATGTTGGCTCCATTCTCAATCGAAGGAGCCTCCTCAAAACCGGGGCGGTTCATGCAGCGCTGGGCACAGTGGTGTTGTGTCCATCGATGTCCTCCGCCCCGAAGATCAGGTCCTTGGCGCCGCTCTCGCCGAGGATCTGCGCCAGGTGGTGCAGGCGCGCGACGCCGAGATCGAGATGCTGCGCCTGCTGGTGCAGAAGTTGAAGCTGCAGCTGGCGCGGCGCAACCGGATGATCTTCGGCAGCGCCAGCGAGCGCTTCGCCGACGACACGCCAGCCCCGCAAGGCAGCCTGCTGGAAGGCGAACTATTGGATGGAATTGGGCCGAAGAAGCCTACTGACGTGGCAGTGTCGCCTGCAGCCAACACCTCAGGGAACGACAAATCGGTGGACCGCAGCCTACCTGAGCACCTGCCGCGCGAACCGCATGTGCACCGCCCCGAGACGACGCCCGAGCACCACGACGCGCAAGGCCAGCCCTGCGGCTGCGGCGAGTGTGGAGGCCGGCTGCGCGAGATCGGCCGTGACGTCTCCGAGCAGTTGGAGTACGTGCCGGGGCGCTTCAAGGTCGTGCGCCATGTGCGCCCGAAGCTGGCCTGCGTGCGCTGCCAGCGAGTGTTCCAGGCGGCCGCTCCCAGCCGGCCGATCAGCCGTGGCCTGCCCGGGCCGGCGCTGATGGCCCACGTGATGGTCGCCACGTACTGCGACCATCAACCGCTGTACCGCCAGAGCGGCATGTATGCCCGCGACGGGATCGAGCTGGATCGCTCGACGATGGCCGGCTGGGTGGACAAGGGCGACGCGCTGATCGACCTGCTGGTGGCTGCCGTGCGCCGCTATGCGATGGCTTGCGACAAGATCCACGGCGATGACACGCCGGTGAAGGTGCTGGCGCCGGGCACCGGCAAGACCCGCACCGGCCGGCTGTGGGTCTACGTGCGCGACGACCGGCCTGCCGGCGACCCCTCCCCGCGTGCGGCCTGGTTCACCTACTCGCCCGACCGCGGCAGCGAGCACCCGCAGGAGCACCTGCGAGGCTTCAGCGGCGCAATACGCACTGCAGGCCGATGCCTACGCGGGCTGGCCCCAGCTGTACGCCACCGGGCTGGTGCGGGAGGTGGCCTGCTGGGCGCATGCACGCCGGCCGTGGTGGGACCTGTTCCTGCGCAGCAAGCGCGACCCCGGCAGCCTGGCCGCGCAGGCGCTCGCTCGAATCCGTGCGCTCTACGCGATCGAGGACGAGATCAGCGGCCAGCCGCCCGACCTGCGCCGGGCGCAGCGACAGGCGCGCGCCGGGCCGCTGCTCAAGGCGATGCGGACTTGGCTGGAGGAACTGCTGCCGCGGGTATCGGCGAAGTCGGAGATCGCCCAGGCCATCGGCTACAGCCTGGGCCGGTGGACAGCGCTGACGCGCTACGTGGACGACGGACGCCTGGAGATCGACAACAACGCGGCCGAGCGGGCGCTGCGCGGCGTGAGCCTGGGCCGCAAGAACTACCGCATAACCAAGCACATGGGCGACGGGCTTTTGCAGAGTGTCCTTGAATCCTTACATTTTTCCGCAAGCTCTGGCATTCCCCCAAACATATACTTTATACATGCGATTAGATGTCCTATTCGTCTGACCCCCCAGAAGGAATAATTTGAAATGAATTCTCACCATGTTGCGAGCCGTTTTGACATACGCCGTACGCTGCTCGGTCTCGGAATCTGCCTAGCCCTTTGGGTGTCATCACTGCTCGCCGCATGCGCCGGATCGAGCAATGACTCGGTGCCGCAGAAGTCCCTCCGGGGCGATCGCTATTGCGAGGTTCTGCTCATCACGGTGAACGCAGGGTTAGCTACTGGTGAGGTGTGGAACACGTATCCACTGAACGACTGCCCGCAGGCCACTTGGAGCGCGCTTGATGCCAAAAAGCTGGCCACCGAGAACAATGTGCCGATCGCCATGCTCAATGG
>CAIRBF010000460.1 GCA_903876715.1 uncultured beta proteobacterium | reverse complement strand
CGGCTTGCGGTAGGGCACGAAGGCGCGCTGCGACGCGGCGAAGTGGCGCTCGCGCCGATGCACGATGCCTTCGGTCGACCAGTCCAGGGGTTCGAGAGGGGGGGTCATGGGATCTCCGGGGTGTCAGCTGCGCGCGCCGAGGGCCTCGCGGGCGATGGTGTTGCGCTGGATCTCGCTCGTGCCGGTGAGGACGCGGTACATGCGCAGCATCCTGAACAGCCATTCGACGACGTGACCCTGCACGATGCCGGTGCCGCCGTGCACCTGCACCGCCCGGTCGGCGACGCGGAAGGCGGTCTCTGAGCAGACGAGCTTGGCCATCGCGGCGTGGGCGCGCGGGTCCTCGCCGCGGTCGATGGCCTCGGCCACGGCGTACATCAGGGCGCGCGCCGCCTCGAGCTCGGCCGTCATGTCGGCCAGCAGGTGCTGCACGGCCTGGAAGGCGCCGATCGGCCGGCCGAACTGCTCGCGCTTCGCGGCATGCTGCAGCGCGTGGTGCAGCGCCATGCTGGCCAGGCCCAGCATGGCCGGGCAGTGCAGCAGCCGGTTGACCGAGATGCGGCCCATGGCCAGCGCCAGGCCGCGCCCGCGCTCGCCGATGAGGTTGCCTTCCGGGATCTCGACGTCTTCGAGCACGATGTCGGCGGTATGGGACTGGCCGGCCATCGTGCGGTAGCCGCCCTCGATACGGTAGCCCGGGCGGGTGGCCTCGACGAAGAAGGCGCTGGTCTCGCGCGCGGCCGGGTCCTCGCTCGTGGAGGCGATCACCACGGCGAGGTCGGCGAAGGGCGCGCCCGAGATGAAGCGCTTGCGCCCGTGCAGGCGCCAGCCGCCGGCCGTGCGCACCGCGCGCGTGGCCACGGCCCCGGCGTCCGAGCCTGCGCCCTCCTCGGTGAGGGCGAAGCACGAGGACATCCGCGCCTCCAGCACCGGCTTGACGAACTGCTCGACCTGGGCCGGTGTGGCGTGCCGGACCAGCGCACCGACGCGCGGTGGGCCGCTGAGCTCGCCCAGGATGTGCGGGCCGAGCGGGCAGCCGCGGGCGTAGATCCACTCCTTGACCTGCACCTGCTCGGCCACGCCGAGACCGGCGCCGCCGAGCTCTGCCGGCAATTGCATGCCGTACAGCCCGCGCTCGCGCGAGCGCGTCCAGACCCCGCGCAGCAGTTCGCGCGGGGCGCCGCTCTCCCAGTCCAGGCCGTGGCGCTCGACCAGGGGTTCCAGGTCCTCCTCGAGGAAGGCCTCGATGCGGCCGAGCAGGGCCGCGACACGGGGCGTGCGCGGTCGCTGCAGCAGGGGGCTGGCCGGGGGGCTCATCGGTGGCGGTGTCCTGGCGGTGACGCGTCGGTGGGTTCGGTCGGGAAGGGCAGGCCGGTGCGGACGGGCGGTCAGTTCACCCGCCGGCTGCGGCCCGCCCAGTAGGGGGCCTGGACCTCGCGCCGGGCCATCTTGCCGTTCTGGTTCTTGGGCAGGCGGTCGACGAACTTCAGCAGCCGCGGCTGCTTGAAGCCGGCCAGGCGGCTGCGGCAGAACGCGAGCAGCCCGGCCTCGTCGAGGCCGCTGCCGGGGCGGGCGATGACCTCGGCGCCGACGACCTCGCCCCACTGCTCGTCGGGCACGGCGAAGACGCAGGCCTCGAACACCGCCGGGTGCTGGTACAGCACGGCCTCGACCTCGGTCGGGTAGACGTTGAAGCCGCCCGTGATCACCATGTCCTTCTTGCGGTCGACGATGTAGATGTAGCCCTGCTCGTCGACGGTGGCGAGGTCGCCGGTGCGGTAGGCGCCGTCGACCAGCACCTCGGCGGTGAGCTCGGGCGCGCGCCAGTACCCGGCGAACACGTCCTCGCCGCGCACGACGATCTCGCCGATGGCGCCCGGCGCCACCGTGCGGCCCTCGTCGTCGAGCACGCGGACCTCGGTCTCGTAATACGGGCGGCCGCAGGAGGCGAGCCGCCGCGGGTCCTCGCGCAGGGCCTCGACGTGGTCGAGCACCGTCAGGGTGCACACGCCGGAGGTGGTCTCGCCGGCACCGTAGCCCTGGCTGAGCACGGGCCCGAAGCGCTGCATGGCTTCCTCGATGCGGGCGGGCGCCATCGGCGCTGCGCCGTAGCCGAGCCGGCGCAGCGCGGGCAGGCTGGAGCGGTCGGCGCCGGGCAGGGCCAGCAGCATGTGGATCATGGTCGGCACCATGAAGGTGCTGGTGATGCGCTCCTTCCCGGCCGCGCGCACGAACTCCTCGGGGTCGAAGCGGCCGAACAGGCGCACGGCCGCGCCCGAGCACAGCGCCGGCATGAGCTGCATGCCCGAGGCGTGGGTCACCGGGCCCACCAGGCCCAGCACGTCGCCGCGCGCAAGCCGCCCGTCCGGGTGGGTCAGGAACTTGCGCAGCTGCGCCAGCCGGTTGCCATAGGTCTGCATCGCCGCCTTCAGCACGCCCGAGCTGCCCGAGGTGTAGTGCAGCACGGCGAGCTCGTCGCGCTGCACGGCGGCGATGTCGGCGTCGGCGGCGGCCTGCCCGAGCAGGCGTGGCCAGGCGTGCACCTGCGGGCTGCCGGCGAGCGCCGGCGTGTCGGGGTGGTCGACGAGGATCACGTGGCGCAGCACGGGCAGGGACTGCAGCAGCGGCGCCAGCGCCTCGAGCCGCGCCCGCGAGGTGACGAGCACGCCCGCCTGCGCGTTGTCGAGCACGTGCACCACCTCCTGCGGCGAGAGGCGGAAGTTGACCGGCGTCTTGACGAGCGCCGCCTTGTAGCAGGCGATCTCGAGCACCACGATCTCGGCACGGTTCTCGAGGTAGACGGCCACGCGCTCGCCGCGCGCGGCCCCGAGCCCGGCGAGCGCGTTCGCGAGCCGGTTGGACGCCTCCTCGAGCGCGCCGTAGGGCATGCAGTCCCCTGCAGTGGCCACGGCGGGCAGCTCGCGGTGCAGTCCGGCGCTGCGGCGGAACCAGTGGGCGACGTTGAAGACCTGCATCGGGCGTGCGCCTGCCGGGTTCACAGGAAGTGGTGCGCCAGCTCGTGATGCAGCCGCACCAGCGGGATGTCGAAGGGGTGCGGGACGCCGCCCGGCGCCGAGCTGAACTGCGCGATCACGAGCTCGGCGCGTGGCGAGACGTACAGCCGCTGACCGAAGCGGCCCCAGGCGAGGAAGCCGCCGACGTCATCGTGGGTGTGCCAGAACAGGCCGCGGTAGGAGCCCTGCGGCAACGCGGAGACAAAGCGGCTGCGCGCGAAGTGCCCGCGGTCGCCGCCCGCGCGGATGTCTGCCAGGTAGGCGGCGGGCACGATCTGCCGACCGTTGTAGTGGCCCTCGCAGCGCAGCATCTCGCCGGCGCGCGCGAGGTCGCGCAGCGTCAGCCCCAGGCCGCCGGCCGTGAACTCCGCGCCGGTGCGGTCGATGCTGTAGTAGGCATCGCGGTCGGGCGCGAGCGGCGCCCACACCAGCTCGGACATCAGGTCCGCGATGGTGCGGCCGGTCACCCGCCGCAGCACCCAGGCCACGGCCTCGGGTTGACCGTTGTCGTAGTAGAACGCCTGCCCGTGCCCGCCCTGCGCGGGCTTGCGAAGGATGAAGTCGTAGAAGTCCTGTGGCGAGTCGGGCTTGCGCGGCATCAGGCCGATGACCTCGAAGACCCCGCCGTCCTGGGTGCCGAGCTCGCCGGGCCGCCCGTCCATCGTCGGGCGCACGATGCCGGCCGACATGTCGAGCAACTGCTGCAGCGTGGCCCCGCCCATGGCCGAGCCCTGCATGTCGGGCACGTAGTGCTCGGCCGTGCGCCCGAGGTCGAGCACCCCCTGCGCGGCCAGGTTGCCCACCACCAGGCTCAGGAAGGACTTGCTCACCGAGGCGCTGCTGTGCTGGTCGTGCACGCGCATGCCGTGGAAGTAGCGCTCGTAGACGACACGACCGCGGTGCATGACGAGGAAGCCGTCGGCCTCGAGCGCCTGCAACTGCGCCAGCAGCGCCGTGGGCAGGCCGTCCAGGCCCGTGACCGGGAGGTCGTCCAGCGCCTGGGGCGAGAAGCTGAGCGGGCTCGGCGGGGCGTCGCCGCGCCAGACGTTGGCCGTGGCCACCTGCAGCGAGCGATTGAGCAGGCTCCAGCGCAGGTAGGGCAGTTGGAACCAGTTGCCCGGGCCGAGGCGGGTCTCGGGCGCCGGGGGGAAGCCCTTCATCACGGTGGGGTGCATGTACATCGGGGGATCACCTGCGGTGGGACGCTACCGACACGTCGCGGTCTGCTGCTCGCGACAGGGAGAGCTTCAGTCGGCGTAGAAGCCGATCTTCGCCACGAGGCGCGCATAGGCCTCGGTCTCGGCCTTGACGCGCTCGGCCATCTCGGCGGGCTTCAGCGGCAGCCAGTCCGACCAGACCTGGCCGCGCTTCTCCACCCACTCTGGCGCCGTGTTGAGCTGGTTGACGGCCGCGGCCATCTGCTCGGCCACGGCTACGGGCGTCCCGGCGCGCGCGTAATAGCCGGTCCAGCCGGTCCGGTCATAGCCGCGGTGCCCCAGTTCGGCGAAGGTCGGCACGTCGGGCAGGTACTTGCTGCGCCGCTCGCCGCTGACGGCCAGCAGTCGCAGCGTGCCCTGGCCCAGCAAGGGCCGCAGCGAGAAGATGTCGAGCATCATGAAGTGCACCTGGCCAGCCGCAAGGTCCATCAGCGCTGGCGAGGCTCCCTTGTAGGGGATGTGCGTGGCCCCGAGGCCGAGGTCCTCGTTCACCTGGAAGCCGTAGACGTGCGAGACGCTGCCGTTGCCCGGCGAGCCGTAGTTGAGCCGGCCCCGCTGGCGCGCCGCGGCGGTCGCCCACTCCGCCAGCGTCCTCTCCGGACTGGACGCGGGCACCGCCAGACCGATGGGCGACAGGCCCGAGACGGCGATCGGCATGAAGTCGCGCAGCGGCGAATAGGGCAGCTTGCGGTAGATCGACGGAAAGATCGTCATCGCCGCGTTGGCTAGCAGGAAGGTGTGGCCGTCGGCTGGGGCCTGAAGCAGGGCCTGGTGCGCGAGGATGCCGCCGGCGCCCGTCTTGTTGTCGACGATCGAGCTCATCCCGCCCAGCAGGGGCTGCAGGCCCTGCACGAACTCACGCAGGCGCAGGTCGACCGGATCGCCGGGAGCCGCCTGCGTGATGTAGCGCACCGGCCGGCTCGGCCACTTCGGCTGGGCCCGCGAGGTGCCTGTTGCCGCCGCCAGCCCCAGGGCCGCCAGATGGGTGAGGGCGTGGCGTCTCGGTAGGACGTGGCGCATGCGGGCCTCCTTCGAAGGGCCGGCCCCATTGGCCGGACGGGGGCAGTATGGTCCGCGACTCTGCGCCGATCAATAATCGAAGTGCCATTCTTGATAACCAACTGGCATGGAGAAGCCGTGTGCGACTCGAGGATCTGCAGTACTTCCAGGCCATCGCGGAGGAATTGAACGTCGGTCGCGCGGCGCTGCGGCTGGGCCTGTCGCAGCCGGCGCTCTCAAAGGGGCTGGCCCGGCTCGAGGCCGAACTCGGATTTCGCCTGTTCGAGCGCACGCCCAAGGGGGTGGCGCTGACGCGCGCGGCCGAGGTATTCCAAGAGCGCGTCAGACAGGTCCACGACAACCTCGCCGCGGCGATCAAGGAGGCCGAGGCGGTGCACCTCGGCGCCCTCGGGACGCTGCGGGTCGGGGTGTCACCGCTGTACCTGGACCACCCCTTTCTCGACGCGGCAGCCCGCCTGCGGCGCCAACGTCCGGCCGCGCGGCTGGCGGTCTCGCTCGGCCTGAACGATGTGCTCGCGGCCCGGCTCGCCAGCGGCGAGATCGACGTCGCGCTCAGCGCCATCGAACCCTCGCACCAG
This sequence comes from uncultured beta proteobacterium, assembly GCA_903876715.1. Lineage (GTDB taxonomy): Bacteria > Pseudomonadota > Gammaproteobacteria > Burkholderiales > Burkholderiaceae_C > Rubrivivax. The sequence goes on along the minus strand of CAIRBF010000460.1, from coordinate 3,564 downwards.
GACGGCCTGCGGCGCGAGGCGCTGTTCACCGATGACCTGCGCGTCGTCGTCCGCCCCGGGCATCCGCTGTTGGCGCGACCCACGCTCACCCTGGCCGATCTGGTCGGCCGGGAGTGGATCCTGCCGGCGCCGACCGTGACGGCGCGGCGTCAGGTGGATGCGGCCTTTCTCGAAGCGGGCCTGCCGCTGCCCCAGGCCGCTGTCGAGGTCGGCACCTCGACCTCGCAGTTCGCCGGGCTCGTGCACCGCAGCGATCTGCTGGCCCTGCTCAGCGACGCGGTCAAGGCCACCGGCATCGGCGCGGACCTCGTGCCGCTGCCGGTGCCGCAGGCGGTGTGGAGCCGTCGCGTCGGCATCATGACGCGCGAAGCCGGTCGCCTGCCGCCGCTGGCGCTGCGCTTCGTCGAACTTCTGCAGGAGGTGGTGAAGGAGCAGGCCTGAGCAGCGCCGGGGGAGCGTAGCGGCCTGATGGCGGCGCAGCCCGGCCCTGGAGCTGTCCTCAGCGCTGCCAGAACCCCCGGTGCAGCGCTGCGATCTCCTCCTCGACCTCGCTCACCGGGCCGATGACCTGCACCGCCTTCTGGCCGCGCGCGAAGACCTCGCGGCAGGGCAGGTCCAGCGTCGGGTTCTCGGCGTGGTTGCCGGTGAGCTGGAGCAAGCGCTGTTCGGTCATGCCGTAGACGAGGCCGCCGATGTGGGCCCAGTACTGGGTGCCGGCGCACATCGCGCAGGGCTCGACCGTGGTCACCAGCGTGCTCGCCCACAGCGTGGCGGCATCGAAGCGGCGCGCGGCCTCACGCGCGAGCACGGACTCGGCGTGGTTGACGCTGTCGACGTTGCCTTGCTCGAGCAGCACGGTCTCGCCGTCCGGCCCCACGAGCAGCGCGCCGAAGGGGTGGTGCCCAGCGTCCATCGCTGCGCGCGCAACGGCATTGGCGCGGCGAAGCCAGCGCGCGGCCTGGGTGTCGTCCATGGGGTGCCTCGACTCAGATCGCCTGCGAGCCGCGGTGCGCCCAGCCCGTGGTGCGCTTCTCGATCCAGGAGAACAGCTCGTACATGATCATGGCCATCAAGCCGATGACCACCAGCCCCGCGAAGGCCAGCGGCAGGCGCTGCTGCGATCCTGCCGTCTGCATCAGGTAGCCGATGCCGGAGTCTCCGGCGGTCATCTCCGCCAGCACCGTACCGACGAAGGCCAGGGTGATCGAGACCTTCAGCGAGCCGTAGAAGTAGGGCATCGAGCGCGGCAGGCCGACCTTGATGAGCACGTCCCAGCGCCGCGCGCCCAGCACGCGCAGCACGTCCTCGAGCTCGGGCTCGAGCGTGGCCAGACCAGTGGCGATGTTGACGGTGATCGGGAAGAAGGAGATGAGGAAGGCCGTCAGGATGCCTGGCCCGAGCCCGATGCCGAACCACACCACCAGGATGGGCACGACGGCCGCCTTGGGCACGGCGTTGAAGGCCACCATCAACGGGTAGATCGCGGTGTAGGCCAGGCGCGAACTGCCGATCAGGAAGCCCAGCAGCACGCCCACGACGATGGACAGGCCGAAGCCGACCATCGTGACCCAGAAGGTCTTCCAGGCCGCCTCCATCAGCGCGCCGGTGAACTGGCCGAACTGCTGCGTGATCTGAACCGGCCCGGGAAAGATGAAATCGGGCACCTTGAACAGGCGCACGCCGAGTTCCCATACCAAAAGGATGGCGGCCAGCAACAGCAGTGGCGACCAACGTTCGACGGACTTGGAGATCTTCATGACTTCATGCCTTGAGGGCGCGCGTTCTGTACGGGACGTGGGCGGACGGGGCGATGGCGTTCCTGCCGAGGGCGTTCACTGCGGCAGCGTGCTGCCGCCCACGGGCTGGCGGATCGCGCCGATGTGGCCGCGCAGTTCGTGCACGAGGTCGGTGAACTTCGGCGTGTAGGTGACCTCGAGGTCGCGCGGGCGCGGCAGGTCGATCTCGCGCTTGACGACGAAGCGGCCGGGGCTGCGGCTCATCACGTAGACGGTGTCGGCGAGGAAGACGCTCTCGCGCAGGTCGTGCGTGACGAGGATGACATTGAATTTCTGGGCCGCGTGCAGGTCGCGCAGCGCGCACCACAGTTCCTCGCGCGTGAAGGCGTCGAGCGCGCCGAAGGGCTCGTCGAGCAGCAGCATCTTGGGCTCGTGCACGAGCGCGCGGCAGATGCTTGCGCGCTGCTGCATGCCGCCGGAGAGTTGCCAGGGGAACTTGTCCTCGTAGCCGCCCAGGCCCACGCTCTTCAGCAGCGCGCGCGCCTTTTCCTCGTATTCCTTGCGGCGGGACTTGAAGCTGGAGCGGTAGGGCTCGACGATCTCCAAGGGCAGCAGGACGTTGTCCACCGTGGTGCGCCACGGCAGCAGGCTCGGCGCCTGGAAGGCCATGCCGCTGATCTTCAGCGGTCCGGTCACCGGCTGGCCGTCGATGTGGATGGTGCCGCGGCTGGGCATCTTCAGGCCCGTCGTCAGCTTCATGAACGTGGACTTGCCGCAGCCTGAGGGGCCGACGATGGCGATGAACTCGCCTTGATGCACCTGCAGCGAGATGTCCTCGACCGCGAAGTGGTTCTGCGCGAGCAACTCGTCGTTGTAGGCGAGCCAGACGTTGCGGAAATCGACGAAGGGGGTCGTCATCGGGGTCCTTCAACGGAAAAAACCGGGGTCTAGGCCCCGGGTCTGTCCCATGTGGCTGCAGCCCCTGCACCGGCCCGTCCGCAGAGCGGGCGGAGGCCGCGCAGGCGCCGTGCGCTCACTTCTTCGGCAGGATGTCGAGGTCGGCCTTCGAGGGCAGGAAGGCGTCGGACCAGACGTTGGCTGCATTGACCGGGGTCTTCGTGGCGAAGGCCTCGGACACCTCCGTAGCCATGGTCTTCAGGCGCGCCGGCACGACGACGCCGAAGCCTTCCTTGCGAGCGTCTGGGCTGGCGACCACGGCATCGATGGCCATGCGCAGGCGCCGGCGCTCGAGCGCGACATCGATGATGCCGTCGCGCTGCTTGACGTAGTCGATCGCCGGATCGGGGTTGGCCATGACCTCCTTCGCGCCCTTGGCGAAGGCGCTCAGGAAGGCCTTGACCGCAGCCGGATTGGACTGCAGGAACTTCGGGCTCGCGATGATGACGTTGCCGTAATGCTTGACGCCGAAATCGGCATAGGGCATCACGACGATGTCCTCGGTCTTGACGTTGCGTGCCTCGAGGTTGAGCATCGAGGTGAACGAGAAGCCGGTGATGGCGTCGATGTCGCCTCGTGCAAGCATGGTTTCGCGCAGCGGCGGGTCCATGCTGGTCCACTGGACGCTCTTGATGCCGTTGGCCTTGGCGAAGATCGGGAAGCCGCGACGGCCGGCGTCGAACACCGGCGCGCCAAGTTTCTTGCCTTCCAGGTCCGAGGGCTTGGTGATGTTGTTCTTCTTCAGCGTCAGCACTGCTGCTGGCGTGTTGTTGTAGACCATCAGGATGGCCACAGGCTTGTTCGGCGCGTCGGGGTTGTTGGCGTGGAACTCCATCAGCGCCGCCAGGTCAGCGAAGCCCATGTCGTAGGT
>CAIRBF010000459.1 GCA_903876715.1 uncultured beta proteobacterium | reverse complement strand
TCGCGCCTGTCCTCGGGCCTGGCCACCTGGGTGCCGCGCATGCAGGTGCCCGGCGGCGTCGTGCGCGTGGTCGGCACGGCCGGTTCGGGCAAGACCCAGCTCGCGCTGCGGCTGCTGCGCGAGGCGGCCGGGCGCCGGCAACGCGCCGCCTACTTCTGCTTCAACCGGGCGCTGGCCGATCACATGGCGCGGGTGGTGCCCGTGCAGTGCGAGGCCGAGACCTTTCACCAGCACGCCGATCATCTGTGCCGCCGCGCGGGACTGGCTCTGGACTACGCGGCCGAGGGTGTCTTCGACACCATGGCCGAGCAGGCCGGCAGGATCCTGGCTGGCAGGGAGCCGGACCTGGACCTGCTCGTCATCGACGAGATGCAGGACATGCAGCCGGCCTGGGTGCAGGTGCTCGCGCAGCGGCTTCGCCCGCAGGGGCGCATGTTCCTGCTGGAGGACCCGAGCCAGCTGCTCTACGGCAACCGCGAGCCCTTCTCGGTGGCGGGTGAGGTGGTCATCACGTCGAGCGAGAACTTTCGCTCGCCGCGGTCCATCGTGCAGTTGTGCAACCTGCTCGGCCTCACGCCCGAGCCGGTGGAAGCCCTGGGCCCGCACGAGGGCGAGGTGCCCGACCCGATCGTCTACGGCGGCGCCGGGCAGCCGCGGCTGGAGACGGCCACGCGCCAGGCCGTCCAGCGCTGCCTGGATGCCGGCCACGCCATCGAGGACATCGCGCTCGTGACGCTGCGCGGGCGCGCCTCCTCGCAGATCCTCGCGCTGCAGACGCTCGGGCCCTGGACGCTGCGCCGCTTCACGGGCGGGTACGACGAAGCCGGCTCGCCCCGCTGGAGCGAGGGGGCGCTGCTGGTCGACACCGTCTACCGCTTCAAGGGTCAGGCCGCCCACGCCGTCGTGCTCACGGAGTGCGACTTCGCGCAGTGGGACGACAAGGCCTGCCGCCTGCTCTTCGTGGGGCTCACGCGGGCGCGGATGCGGGTGGAGTGGGTGGTGTCCGAGCAAGTGGCGGGGTTGCTGCAACACCGGTTGCTGGCCTAGCAACACGTGCTACATTTCCGCTCACATTCCGAGTTGGGCTGACGCCCACGCCAACCTGCCTACCGGGCAAGGTGGACACGCCGAAGGCAGATGTGGCCCAGAAGGGCAACGAAGCGGGAAGCAAGAGCGTCGGCCCTCCGCTGGAATGGTGGAGGGCTTTTTCATTTGGGGCGTGCGCCACGCGCGTGCCCTGCTGCAAGAGTCCCGGGGCGCACGGCCCCGACATCCCCGGGCGTCGCCGATTTAAGTGACAACTTGCAGGGCGACTCACCAAGTGCTGCTAAAGCGTCGGTGAGGCCTCCTGTCGTCCGGCCGATCCGCGCATCGCGGTTCATGGACGATCAGGAGTGCTCACATGCCCATTCGGTCACCTCGCCCGGTCGCCGGCGCCATCTCCGCCACCGGCAACGCGGTTCGATCGGCGGCCTCGGCCGCCACCTCGCAGGCCCGCTCGGCCGCATCCACACCCCCGCCGGCGCGTGACCTGATCGCGCGCCTGGGCGTGGTGGGCCTGGCCTCGCTCGAGCCGGTGGTGCTCGCCTCGCTGGCCACCCGCAGCCCGCTGCTGCTCATCGGCACGCACGGCAGCGGCAAGTCGCTGCTGCTGGAGCGGCTGGCGGTGGCGCTCGGGCTGTCCTGGCGGCACTACAACGCCGCGCTCGTCAACTTCGACGATCTCGTGGGCTACCCGCTGCCCGACGAGCGCGGGCAACTGCGCTTCGTGCAGACGCCCGCCTCGGTATGGGGCGCGCAGTGCGTGTTCATCGACGAGATCTCGCGCGCGCGTCTGGACGTGCAGAACCGGCTCTTCCCCATCATCCACGAGAAGCGCGTGCAGGGCATCGCGCTGGAGTCGCTCGAGCACCGCTGGGCGGCGATGAACCCGCCCGGGGGTGAGGATGCCTACGCTGACGATTCACCCGTCTACGCTGGCAGCCAGCCGCTGGATCTGGCCCTGGCCGACCGCTTCGCGCTGCACGTGCGCGTGCCCGACTGGCGCGCCTTCGGCCAGGCCGAGCAGGAGGCGGTGATCCGCGCGGCGCAGGTGCAGCCCGACGAGGAAGCCCGGGCGCAGGCCGGCGCGCACTGGGCCGCGGCGCTGCAGGCCACCCGCGAGCGGCTGCCGATGGTGCATGTGCAGTGGGGCGCCTCGGTGGCCCGCTACGTGCGGCTGCTGGCCGGCTTGCTGGCCGAGGGCGGCGCGCTGCTCAGCGCCCGGCGCGCCGGCATGGTGGCGGGCAACGTGCTGGCCATCCACGCCGCTCGCCTGTCGCTGGATTCCGACGCCCGCATCGAGGACTCGGCCTGCATCGCCGCGCTCCACTCGATGCCCTTTGCGGCGGCGGGCGGGACGCTCCAGGACGCCAAGCTCCTGGCCTGCCACCGCGAGGCCTGGCGCCAGGCGGGTGCCAAGGCCGAGGATCCGATGACGCGCATCCTGGCCGAGCGCGACCCCGTGGCCCGTGTGAAGCTGGCCCTGGCCGCCACGGGGCTGCCCGATGGCGAGCTCACCACCATCGTCACCGACGCGCTGGCCTCCTGCCCGGACGGGCGGCGGCACGCGCTGGCGGAGTGGCTGTTCGGTGGCGCCACCGGGGGTGAAGGCGGCGCCCTCTCGCGCCTGTCGGTGGTGGCGGCCGACGCCGTGGCCGAGATCGTGCGCGAGGTGCTGTGCGTGCAGGAGATCCACGAGCAGGTGCAACCCAACGGGCCGCGGCACCGCATCTGGAAGCACCTGCAGCAGCGGCTCGGGTCGATGGAGCCCGAGGCCGCCGAACGGCAGGGCAACCTGCTCGCCGCGCTCTTCGCTGCCGGCAGGCTGCAGGCCGTGGCCGACGTCGACTTGGTGCTCGAGCGCTACCAAGGCACGCGGCAGGAACTCCTGGGGTCCATGCCCTCGGGCGTGAAGGCCGAGGTGGCGGCATGAACGGCGGCGCATGGGCGGCACACCGCCGCAGCGAGCCCGCGCCCGGCCTGCTGCACAACATCGGCGGCCCGCCGCGGGCGACGATCAGCTGGCGCGGCTTGGGCCGCGGCGCCCTCGGCACGGCCAGCGGCAGCCGCCCGGCCACGGGTGCAGGGTCCGGCGCAAGCGGGGGCACGGTGGCGGCCACAGGCCCGCGCGGCACCTGGCTGCAGCTCACGATCTCCATCGGTCAACGCGATGAGCGCTACCGGCGCGACTGGAACACGGCTGGCGCCCTGCTCGAGCTGGCCGAGCCCGGGCACGGGCTGGGTGAGGCCGCCGCGCAGGAGCGCCTCGTGGCCTTCATCGAGGAGGAGACGGCGCGCAGCCCCTGGCCGCCTTGCCTGCTGGCCGGTCGCGGTGGCTCGACCCGCGGCCAGCCCAGCGACCTGCGCGTGGAGCTCGACCACGTGGGCACCACCTTCGTGGCGCTGGCCAAGTGCACCGGCAGCCTCTGGCTGCGCCACAGGCGCCCCCATCTCGCCCCGCTGCACGCCCCCACCCTCATCGAGCCCGGCAGCACCCCCATGCGCGGCGTGCGCTGGGGCCAGGCGCTGTGGTTCCCGCAGGGCATCCCGCAGGAATTGCTCTCGCGCCTGGGCACGCCCAAGTCGCCCGGGCGCGCGGCATGAGGCCAGGCCTGGCCGACCACCCGAACCTCACACCTGATCAGGAGAACGACATGACTTCGAAGCCTCTTTCACCCGTCAACCCGGTTCTCGAACCCCCACCTCCGCCCGGGCTGAGCCCTTCGACGCCGCTCAGGACATGCTCGTCGAAGCGCCAGCGAGGGGCTTCGACAAGCTCAGCCCGAACGGTTTCCGGGCGGACACCACGCACCGATGCGGGGCCAGCGACCCCCACGACCCTCAAGGACCGCCTCTTCGAGTGCCTGCCCGCCGGCCGCTACGCGCTGGCCGGTCTGCTGCGCCTCGTGGACGTGGTGGAGACCGACTCGGTGCCCACCGCAGCGGTGGAGTGCCACGCGCAGCCGAGGCTGCTCGTGAACCCCGCCTTCGTCGCGCAGCACGCGGCCACGCCCGAGAAGCTCATGATGCTCGTACTGCACGAGATCCACCACGTGCTGCTCGGCCACACGCGCAGGTTGTCAGGCCCCACGCCCACCGACAACTTCGTCTTCGACGCCGT
>CAIRBF010000458.1 GCA_903876715.1 uncultured beta proteobacterium | reverse complement strand
GGCGGACGTCGTCGCGGTCGTCGAAGAAGGCGACCAGGTCCAGCCCGTGCGCGGCCTCGTGGCGCAGCGCCTGGCTCACGCGCGCGGCCAGCGGCCCGGCGCCGACGACGATGGCGCGGCGGCGCCGCGCCGGGTCGGCCTGCAGCCGCGCGAGCACGCTCCGCCCGGCGGCCAAGGCCAGACACTGCACCAGCGGGGTCAGCACGGCCCAGGCTGCGAGCACGCGGGCGTCGAACAGGCGCAGGCTGTCGGTCAGCACCCCGCACGACAGCAGCAGGCCGGCGAGCACGGCGAAGGCGGCCACGGTGTCGCCCAGCGCGTCCGCCAGCGGCTGGCCGTGGCGGTGGCGGCTGCGGCCGGAGAACGCGACCACGAGCAGCGCGAACACCAGGTCGGCGCGCTGCGGCGGGCCCGCCAGCGCCAGCACCAGGGCCAGGTAGCCGCCCGCGGCGATCGCAGGATCGACGACGACGGCGAGCAGCTCAGGCACCGTGGCCGGGACAGCGTGGAAGTTGCGGCGCGGCAGCGCCGATGCCGGCCGGGCAGCCCGGACGATGCGGGGTGCACCGACGCCAGCGCCAGCAGCCGCCGCGGGCTGTGGCGCACGCGCCCGCGCACCCGGGAAGCCGATCACGCGCGCCCCCACTTCCCCGGCGGCCAGGCCAGGCCCCCCGGACGGCACGCCAGTGCCGCCCCGATCCATTCCTTGCACCGTCTGCAGCCCCCCTGGTTGCAGGCTTGCGCGCCACAGCGTCCCCTTCGGGCACGCAGCGTGAAGCCCTCTCCCTACAATCGATCCATGTTGCAAACCCTGCACGAGATGCTCGCTCCGGCCGCGATGGAGCGCTTGACGCTGCTCATCAATCATGTGCTGCGGCGCGAGCCCGCAGCCGTGGAGCGGCTCCTGCCCCACGCCGGGCGCAGCCTGCGCGTCGAGCCCGAGGGCTGGCCTGCCTGGCTGCCGTCGCTGCCGGCGCTGGCCTTTCGCGTCACGCCGGCCGGGCTGCTGGAGTGGTGCGGCGCCGACACCGACTTCGCGCCCGACCTGCGGCTGCGCCTGCCCGACGCCGACCCGGCGCGCCTGGCGCTGCAGGCGCTGTCCGGGCGCCCACCCGAGGTGCAGGTCGAAGGCGACGCGCGCTTCGCAGCCGACGCGAGCTGGCTGGTGGAGAACCTGCGCTGGGACATCGCCGACGACGTGGAGCGTCTGCTCGGCCCCGCCGCGGCCCAGGCCCTGATGCCCGTGCTGACGGCAGCGCGCGCTGGGCTCGCGCGCGCCGCAGCCACGGCACAGGCGCTGGCGGCGCGCTTCGGCCCCGGCGCGCCACGGGGCAGCAACGGTTTCGCTGCCGGCCCCGGCCCGGCGCGCTGAGCGGCGCCTGCCCGCCACGATGAAGCGCACCGCACCGCGCATGCCATGAGGCGCCTCGCGCGGCTGTGGTTCATCGTCTTCACCGTCCTGCGCTTCGGCCTGGACGAGGTGGCACTGCGCGGCTTGCGCCAGCCCTGGGTACGCGCCCTGGTGCGGGTGGTCACGGTGGGTCGCCGCTTCGACGAACCGCGCGGCGTGCGCCTGCGCCAGGCGCTCGAGCGCCTGGGGCCCCTGTTCGTCAAGTTCGGTCAGGTCTTGTCGACCCGGCGCGACCTGGTTCCCCCGGACCTCGCCGACGAACTGGCGAAGCTGCAGGACCGCGTGCCGCCCTTCCCGGCGGTGCAGGCGCGCGGGCTGGTCGAGCACGCGCTCGGCCGCAGCGTCGACGAGATCTTTGAGCACTTCGAGGCCGAGCCCGTGGCCAGCGCCTCGATCGCGCAGGTGCACTTTGCGCGCCTGCGCGAGGGCGTCACGCGCGGGGCGACGGCCGGGCGCGAGGTCGCGGTCAAGGTGCTGCGCCCGGGCATGCTCAGTGCCATCGAGAGCGACCTGGAGCTGCTGCACACGCTGGCGCGCTGGGTCGAGCGCCTGAGCGCCGACGGCCGGCGCCTGCGTCCGCGCGAGGTCGTGGCCGAGTTCGACATGCACCTGCACGACGAGCTCGACCTCGTGCGCGAGGCGGCCAACGCCACGCAGCTGCGGCGCAACATGCAGGACCTCGACCTGGTGCTCGTGCCCGAGATGATCTGGGACCTGTGCACCCCCACCGTGATCGTGATGGAGCGCATGCACGGGGTGCCCATCGGCCAGGTCCAGCGCCTGCACGAGGCCGGGGTGGACTTCAAGAAGCTCGCGCGCGACGGCGTGACGATCTTCTTCACCCAGGTCTTCCGTGACGGCTTCTTCCACGCCGACATGCACCCGGGCAATATCCAGGTCAGCCTCGCGCCACAGACCTTCGGCCGCTACATCGCCCTCGACTTCGGCATCATCGGCACGCTCACCGAGCGCGACAAGGACTACCTGGCGCAGAACTTCATCGCCTTCTTCCGCCGCGACTACAAGCGCGTGGCCGAGCTGCACGTGGAGTCGGGCTGGGTGCCGGCGAGCACGCGCGTGGATGCGCTGGAGAGCGCCATCCGCGCCGTGTGCGAGCCGCAGTTCGAGCGCCCGCTGAAGGACATCTCGCTCGGCCAGGTGCTGCTGCGGCTGTTCCAGACCTCGCGCCGCTTCAACGTCGAGATCCAGCCCCAGCTCGTGCTGCTGCAGAAGACGCTGCTGAACATCGAGGGCCTGGGGCGCGAGCTCGACCCGGACCTGGACCTGTGGACCACAGCCAAGCCCTTCCTCGAGCGCTGGATGAGCCAGCAGGTGGGCTGGCGCGCCTGGCTGGAGCGCCTCAAGGCCGAGGCGCCGCGCTACGCGCAACTGCTTCCCGAATTGCCGCGCCTGGCGCACCAGGCGCTGCAGCGCGCGCCCGAGCGCGACTCGCCGGTGCTGCTGGCGCTGCTGGCCGAGCAGCGGCGCACCAACCGACTGCTCACGGGCCTGGCCTGGGCGGCCTTGGGCTTCCTGCTGGGCATGGCGCTGACCCGCGCCTGGCTGGGCGGCTGATCACCGCACCGGGCCGCACTGCGCGAGCATGCGCGGCGTGACGAGCGTGATCCCGCGCTCGGTGACGTGGAAGCCGCGCGCGAGATCGGCCGCGCGGTCGACACCGGCGTGGAAGCCGTCGGGCAAGCGGCAGCGCTTGTCGACAATGGCGCGCACCAGGCGCGCGCCGCGGCCCACGCTCACATCCGGCAGCACGAGCGAGTCCTCGACCAGGCTGCCCTCCTCCACGCGCACCTTGCAGAACAGCACCGAGCGCCGAACGGCGGCGCCGCTGACGATGCAGCCGCTGGCCACGAGCGAGTCGACGGCGTACCCGCGCCGGCCCTCGGGCTCGTCGAAGACGAACTTCGCCGGCGGCAGCTGCGGGATCTGGCTCAGGATCGGCCAGCCGTCGTCGTAGAGGTTGAGCTCGGGCAGCACGCGCGTGAGGTCCATGTTGGCCTCCCAGTAGGCGTCCACGGTGCCGACGTCGCGCCAGTAGGGCTCGCCATCGACGGTGTTGACGCTGCTGCGCGCGAAGCGGTGCGCATGCACGCGGTGGCGCCCGATCACGCGCGGGATCAGGTCGCGGCCGAAGTCGTGCGTGGAGTCGGCCGCGGTCGCGTCCCGTCCCAGCTGGTCGTACAGGAAGGCGGCATCGAAGACGTAGACCCCCATGCTGGCGAGCGCATGTGTCGGCCGCGCCGGCAGGCCCGCCGGATGGCGCGGCTTCTCGTCGAAGGCGACGACGCGGTCGGCCTCGTCCACCGCCATGACGCCGAACTCACCCGCCTGCGGCAGCGGCACCTCGACGCAGGCCACGGTGAGTTCGGCCCGGCGCTCCACGTGCTCGGCCAGCAGCACCGAGTAGTCCATCTTGTAGATGTGGTCGCCGCCGAGCACGAGCACATGCTCGGGCCGGGCCTCGCGCACCAGACCCAGGTTCTGCCACACCGCGTCGGCCGTCCCGCTGTACCAGCCCTCCCCGTGCTGCTGCTGGGCCGGGGCGATGTCGATGAACTCGCCCAGCGAGTGCGACAGGAAACCCCAGCCGCGCTCGATGTGGCGGATCAGGCTCTGTGCCTTGTACTGGGTCAGCACGCCGATACGCCGGATGCCGGAGTTGACACAGTTGCTGAGCGTGAAGTCGATGATCTTGAGCTGCCCGGCAAAGGGCACGGCAGGCTTGGCTCGGCCGTCGGTCAGCTGCTGCAGGCGGCTGCCGCGGCCACCGGCCAGCACGACGGCGTAGGTGCGTTGGGTCAGGTGGTTGCGCGGCAGCGGCATCGGGTCGGACAGACGATTGCCGCAAGGCTAGGCGGCTGCGCCGCCAGCGGCTTGCCGCTGCGCAAGGCCGGTGCGCCCCAGGCGCGCCACGGCCCGAGTCTTCAGGCACCGTACGCTCCTGTCGATGCCGTGTCATCGTGGCAAGCATCCTCGGCGTCATCAAGCACTCGCTCGCGGAGGTCAGCGATCACTGCCGGATCCAGGGTGATGTCGCCGAGGCATCATCACGGCCTCACAGGGATCAACCAAGGGTTGCGAGGGCCACCCCGGCCCCCGCCCGGGACTCGCGCATGAGCATCCGCCACCTCGACCACTTCTTCGACCCGGCCTCCGTCGCCGTCATCGGCGCTTCCGCGCGTCCCGGCAGCGTGGGCGCGACCGTCTGGCGCAACGTGCGCGAGGGCTGCTTCCTCGGCCCTCGCTGGGCCGTCAACCCGCGCCACGCCGCGCTCGACGGCGAGCCCTGCCACGCCGACGTGCGCAGCCTGCCGGCAGCGCCCGAGCTCGCCGTCATCTGCACGCCACCGGTCACCGTGCCGGGGCTGATCGCCGAGCTCGGCGCGCGCGGCACGCGGGCCGCCATCGTGCTGAGCGCCGGCCTCGACGCCGCCACGAAGGCGGCGATGCTGAACGCCGCGCGGCCGCACCTGCTGCGCATCCTCGGACCGAACTGCCTCGGGCTGCTGGTGCCGCACCTGGGCCTGAACGCGAGCTTCGCCCACACCGGGGCAGAGCCCGGCAGCCTGGCCTTCGTGTCGCAGTCCGGCGCGCTCGTCACCGCCATGCTGGACTGGGCGCGCGGTCGCGGCGTCGGCTTCTCGCACTTCGTCTCGCTGGGCGAGCACGCCGACGTGGACTTCGGCGACATGCTGGACTGGCTGGCGACCTGCCCACGCACGCGCTCGGTGCTGATGTATGCGGAGTCGATCGAGGACGCACGCAAGTTCATGTCGGCGGCGCGGGCGGCGGCACGCAACAAGCCGGTGCTGATCGTCAAGGCAGGGCGCAGCGCCCAGGGCGCCGCGGCGGCGGCCTCGCACACGGGCGCGCTCGCCGCCTCCGACCTGGTGCTGGACGCCGCGATCCGGCGCGCGGGCATGCTGCGCGTGGACACGCTGCGCGAGTTGTTCGACGCCGCGCAGACGCTGGCGCACTTTCGCGGCTCGATCGCCACCGAAGTCGCGCGCCTGGAGCCGCAGCACCTGCGCCTGACGCTCGTGACCAACGGTGGCGGGGCCGGCGTGATGGCGGCAGACGCGGCGGCGCGCGAAGGCGTGGAGCTCGCACCGCTCGCGCCCGCCACGCTGGCTGCGTTGGACACCGGGCTGCCGCCGAACTGGTCGCGCGCCAATCCGGTGGACCTCATCGGCGACGCGCCGGTGGCGCGCTATGTGCACGCGCTGCGCGCGCTGCTGGCCGACCGCGGCAGCGGCACGCTGCTGTTCATGCACGCGCCCACCGCCATCGTGCCGAGCGCCGAGATCGCGCGCGCGCTGCTGCCGGTGCTGCGCGAGCACCCGGGGCGGCTGCTCGCCTGCTGGCTCGGCGGGCCGGCGGTGCAGGAGGCGCGCCGCCTGTTCGAGGCCGAGGGCATCCCCTGCCACGAGACGCCCGAGGCCGCGGTCCACGCCTTCGCGATGCTCGCCGAGTACCGGCGCAACCAGGTGCAACTGATGGAGGCCCCACCGGCGCGCCAGGCGCCGCTGCCGGCGCCGCCCATGCCGGGCACGCCCGAGGGCGGCAGCATCCTCCCGGCGCCGCCGCCCGGCGCCGGGCAGGCCGAGGTGCGCCGTCTCGTCGACGCCGCACTCGCCAGCGGCCGCGAGCTGATGACCGAGCCCGAGGCCAAGGCGCTGCTGGCGGCCTGCGGCATCCCGGTCGTCGCCACCCGCGTCGCCGCCGCGGATCCGCTGGCCGTGCTGCAGGTGGCCTCGGAGGTCGGCTACCCGGTCGCGCTGAAGGTGCTGTCGCCGCAGATCACGCACAAGAGCGACGTCGGCGGCGTGGTGCTGAACCTGGAGAACGCCGCCGAGGTGGCCGACGCCGCCCAGGCGATCCTGGCACGCGTGTCCCAGCGCCGGTCCGATGCCACCGTCACCGGCTTCACCGTGCAGGCGATGGTGCGACGGCCGCGCGCGCTCGAGCTCATCGTCGGCGCGAGCATCGATGCCCAGTTCGGGCCCGTGGTGCTGTTCGGGCAGGGCGGCACCGCGGTGGAGGTGCTGGCCGACCGGGCCATCGGCCTGCCGCCGCTGAACGCGCCGCTGGCGCGCGCGCTCATCGGGCGCACGCGCGTCGCGCGCCTGCTGCAAGGCTGGCGCGACGTACCGCCGGCCGACACCGACGCCGTCGTGGGTGTGCTCACAGCCGTGTCCGAACTGCTGGCCGAGGAGCCGCGCATCGCCGAGCTCGACATCAACCCCCTGCTCGCCGACGCCCAGGGCGTGGTCGCGCTGGACGCGCGCGTGCGCCTGAGCGCCGCCGCGCCGGGCGGGGCGGCGCGCTTCGCGATCCGGCCCTACCCGGCCGAGCTCGTGCGCCAGGTCGCCTGGCAGGGTCGGGCCCTGACGCTGCGTCCGATCCGGCCCGAGGACGAATCCCAGCACCGCGCCTTCGCCGAAAGCCTCGACCCCGTGGACCTGCGCATGCGCTTCTTCTACAGCCGGCGCACACTCGAGCACAGCGAGCTCGCACGCCTGACGCAGATCGATTACGAGCGCGAGATGGCCTTCATCGCCACCGAGGCCGACGCCGCCGGGGCCGAGCGCACGCTGGGCGTGGCGCGCGCCACCTGCGACCCCGACAACGAGGAAGCCGAGTTCGCCGTCACCGTGCGCTCCGAGCTCAAGGGCGGCGGCCTGGGCTCGCTGCTGATGCGCACGCTGATCGACCACCTGCGCCAGCGCGGCACACGCCGGCTCGTGGCCTACGTGCTGCGCGAGAACGAGCGCATGCTGCAGCTCGCGCGCGACCTCGGCATGCACCCTGACGGCGCGCACCCCGACCCCGACACGGTAAAGGTGGTGATGGACCTGCGGCCCCAGGACGGAGCACAAATGCCGCCACGGTGACCACGCGTCCGCGCGGACGGCCCAGCCACAGCCAGCGAGGCGGGCCGGCCGTGCAACCCGCTGCGGGAGTGGCGGCCCGGGGACTCCGTGCTTTTCCGCAGATCACCCCGTCAGCACTCCCCCCTAGGGAGTGCTAATATTTCGGGAACTTGCACATCAGGGTTTACTCTGAGAGCTTCATGAACACCAACACCGCCACTGCCGTCGCCGTCCGCGACCCCTGGTCGCTCGTCCCTTCACTGGGCAACCTGGACGCCTACATCAGCGCCGTCAACCGCCTGCCGCTGCTGACGCAAAGCGAGGAGACCTCGCTCGCCCGCCGCTTGCGCGACCATGGCGATCTCCAGGCCGCCGGGAAACTGGTGCTGTCGCACCTGCGGCTCGTGGTCTCGGTCTCGCGCCAGTACCTGGGCTACGGTCTGCCGCAGGGCGACCTGATCCAGGAAGGTAACGTCGGCCTGATGAAGGCGGTCAAGCGCTTCGACCCCGAACAAGGCGTGCGTCTGGTCAGCTACGCGCTGCACTGGATCAAGGCCGAGATCCACGAGTACATCCTGAAGAACTGGCGCATGGTCAAGGTCGCGACGACCAAGGCGCAGCGCAAGCTTTTCTTCAACCTGCGCTCGATGAAGCAGGGCTTCAAGGCCGGAGTCGACGACGCCGACACACACCGCAACACACTGACAGCGGCCGAGGTGGCCATCGTCGCGCGCGAGTTGAACGTCAAGCCCGACGAGGTGGTCGAGATGGAAACCCGCCTGGCCGGCGGTGACGTCGCGCTCGAGCCCACCGGCGAAGACGGCGAGGAGGAGTTCGCACCGATCGCCTATCTCGCCGACGAGCGCCATGAGCCCATGCGGTCGATCGAGGCGCGCCAGCGCGACTGGATGGCCAGCGACGGCATCGCCCGGGCGCTCGACTCGCTGGACTCCCGCAGCCGTCGCATCGTCGAGGAGCGTTGGCTCAAGGTCAATGACGACGCCTCTGGCGGCATGACGCTGCACGAGCTCGCGGCCGAGTACGGCGTCAGCGCCGAGCGCATCCGCCAGATCGAGGTGGCGGCGATGAAGAAGATGCGCAAGTCGATCGAGACCGCCACCGCGTCCTGAGCCTCGAGCGCCTCGGGCGCGCCGGAGACCCCGCAGCGCCTCAGCTGCGGTAGTCGGCGTTGATGCTGACGTAGTCGTGGGAGAGGTCGCAGGTCCAGACGGTGGCGCAGGCGCTGCCGCGGTGCAGGTCCACCCGCACCGTGATCTCGCTGCCCTTCATCACGCGCTGGCCATCCTCCTCGCGGTAGTCGGGGTGCCTACCGCCGTCGCGAGCGACGTGCACATCGTCCAGGAAGAGGTCGATCAGGCCCTGGTCCAGGTCGTCGATGCCGGCGTAGCCCACCGCCGCGAGGATGCGCCCCAGGTTGGGGTCGCTGGCATAGAAGGCGGTCTTGACCAGCGGCGAGTGCGCGATCGCGTAGGCGACGAGGCGACATTCCTCGGCGCTGCGCCCGCCGTCCACACGCACAGTGATGAACTTCGTCGCGCCCTCGCCGTCGCGCACGATGGCCTGCGCCAGCCGGCGCGAGACGTCGAACACGGCCGCGCGCAGCGCCTGGCCCTCGGGAGAGTCCAGCGTCGCGATCGGCGCGTGCCCGGCGGCCTGGGTGGCCATCAGCACGAAGCTGTCGTTGGTGGAGGTATCGCCGTCGATCGTGATGCGGTTGAAGCTCTCGTCAGCGGCCTCACGCACGAGCTGCTGCAGCAGCGCCGGCGCGATCACGGCATCGGTGGCCACGTAGCCGAGCATCGTCGCCATGTTCGGCCGGATCATGCCGGCACCCTTGGAGATGCCGGTCACGTTGACCGTGCGCCCGCCGATCTGTAACTGTATCGACGCGCCCTTGGGCAGCGTGTCGGTGGTCATGATGCCTTGCGCGGCTTCAGCCCAGCGCGCGCCATCGGCCGGCACGGGCGCCGCAGCGTTGGCCAGCAGCGCCGGCAGCCCGGCCTCGATGCGCTCGACCGGTAGCGGCTCCAGGATGACGCCGGTGGAAAACGGCAGCACCTGCCGCGGCGCGACGCCGAGATGGCGCGCCAAGGCCTCGCAGGTGCGTGTGGCACGCGCCAAGCCCTCGGCCCCGGTGCCGGCGTTCGCGTTGCCGGTGTTGACGACCAACGCCCGGATACCGGCGCCGCTACCCGCGGCCAGGTGCGCCTGGCACAACTGCACCGGCGCGGCGCAGAAGCGGTTCTTCGTGAACACCCCGGCCACCGCCGCGCCCTCATCGAGCAGGAAAACGACCAGGTCGCGCCGGTTCGCCTTGCGGATGCCGGCCATCGCGGTACCGATGCGCAGGCCAGCCACCGGGTGCAGGTGGGTAGGGTCGGGGGCGCTCAGGTTGACGGGCATGAGGATCTCTCTGCGGGGACGCTGGAAGGCGCGGGATTCTTCGTCGTGCAGGCCGGTGGAGCGACAGCTGTCAGGGTCGATCAGCCGTACCCACGGTCAAGCCAGCTTGCCGTGGCACTGCTTGTACTTCTTGCCGCTGCCGCAAGGACAGGGGTCGTTGCGGCCGACCTTGGGCACCTCGTCCGCGAGCGTGGCAGGGTCGGTCTCCTGGGAGACGCTGCCGTCCTCGTTCGGGTGCGTGTAGGTGACGTTGGCCCGGTGCGAGGCCGTCTCCTCGATCGCGTCCGCCGCCTGCGCCACCTGCTCCTGCGTCTGGATGCGCACGGTCAGCAGCAGCCGCGTGACCTCCATCTTCACCATGTCCAGCAGCTTGGCGAAAAGCTCGAAGGCCTCGCGCTTGTACTCCTGCTTCGGGTTCTTCTGCGCGTAGCCGCGCAGGTGGATCCCCTGCCGCAGATAGTCCAACGCCGCCAGGTGTTCGCGCCAGTGCGAATCGATCGACTGCAGCAGCACCATGCGCATGAAGGGGGTGAACTGCGTCGCGCCGACGACGTCCAACTTGGCCTGGAAGAGCGAGTCGCCAGCGGCCAGCACCTTCTCCAGCACGTCCTCGTCGGTCATCGACTCGCTGCCCTCGACGCTGGCCTGCAGCGCAACCTCGAGCTGCCACTCCTCGCGAAGCACCTTCTCCAGGCCGGGCAGGTCCCACTGCTCCTCGATGCTCTCGGCGGGCACGTGCGCGCGCACGACCTCGGTCAGCGCGCCGTGGCGCAGCTTGGCGAAGCGGTCGTCCAGTGAATCGGCCTCGAGGATCTCGTTGCGCTCCTGGTAGATGACCTTGCGCTGGTCGTTGGCGACGTCGTCGTACTCCAGCAGCTGCTTGCGCATGTCGAAGTTGCGCGCCTCGACCTTGCGCTGGGCGCTCTCGATGCTGCGCGAGACGATGCCAGCCTCGATCGCCTCGCCCTCGGGCATCTTCAGGCGGTCCATGATGGCGCGCACGCGGTCACCTGCGAAGATGCGCATCAGCGCGTCGTCGAGGCTCAGGTAGAAGCGGCTCGAGCCCGGGTCCCCCTGGCGACCGGCGCGGCCGCGCAGCTGGTTGTCGATGCGCCGGCTCTCATGGCGCTCGGTG
>CAIRBF010000457.1 GCA_903876715.1 uncultured beta proteobacterium | reverse complement strand
GCTTGCGCAGCGCCCGCATCAGCTTGGCGATGTCGTCGAAGTGCAGTCCGGTCGTCGGCTCGTCGAACAGGAACAGCGTGCCCTTCTTCGCCACCCGCTGCGCCGGCGCGGTGGCAGCCTCGGCCAGGAAGCCGGCGAGCTTCAGGCGCTGCGCCTCGCCGCCCGAGAGCGTGGGCACCGGCTGGCCCAGGCGCACGTAGTCCAGGCCCACGTCCACCAGCGGCTGCAGCCGGGCGACGACCTCGCGGTCCTCGCGGAACAGCGCCGCGGCCTCGCTCACCGTCAGGTCGAGCACGTCGGCCACCGAGAGCTGGCGCGGCCCGCGCAGGATCTTCACCTCCAGCACCTCGGGCCGGTAGCGGCGCCCGTCGCAGTCGGGGCAGCGCAGGTAGACGTCGGAGAGGAACTGCATCTCCACGTGCTCGAAGCCCGAGCCGCCGCAGGCCGGGCAGCGCCCGTCGCCGGCGTTGAAGCTGAACATGCCTGCGCCGTAGCTGCGCTCCAGCGCCAGCGGGGCCTGCGCGAAGAGCTTGCGCACCTCGTCGAAGGCGCCGACATAGCTGGCCGGGTTGCTGCGCGCGGTCTTGCCGATGGGCGACTGGTCGACGAAGACGGCCCCGGCCAGCCAGTCGGCGCCCAGCAGGCGCTCGTGCGCGCCCGGCGTCTCGCTGGCCTGGCCGAAGTGGCGCGCCAGCGCGGGCGCCAGCACGTCCTGCACCAGCGTGCTCTTGCCCGAGCCCGAGACCCCGGTGACGCAGACCAGACGCTGCAGCGGGAACTCCACCGTCACGCCCTTGAGGTTGTGCTCGGTCGCGCCCTCCAGCACCAGGCGCGGCGTGGACTCGGCCACCAGGCGGCGCAAGCCGATGCCCACCTGCTTGCGCCCGCCCAGGTAGGCGCCGGTCAGCGTGTCGGCGCCACGCGCCTGCGCCGGCGTGCCGTCGAAGACGACCTGCCCGCCGCGCTCACCCGGACCCGGGCCCATGTCGATCAGGCGGTCGGCGGCCAGCATCACCGCCGGGTCGTGCTCGACCACCACCAGGGTGTTGCCGGCGTCGCGCAGGCGGTGCATGGCTTGCACGATGCGGTTCATGTCGCGCGGGTGCAGGCCGATGCTGGGCTCGTCAAGCACGAACATCGTGTTCACGAGCGAGGTGCCGAGCGCGGTCGTCAGGTTGATGCGCTGGACCTCGCCGCCGCTGAGCGTGCGACTCTGGCGGTCCAGCGTCAGGTAGCCCAGGCCGACGTCGCACAGGTACTTCAGGCGCGTGCGGACCTCCTCCAGCAGCAGCTTGAGGGCCTCGTCGCGCAGCGCGTCGGGCAGGGTCAGACCGTCGAAGAAGCGACGCAGGCGCTGCAGCGGCAACTGCATCAGGTCGTGCAGGTGCAGGCCAGGCAGTGCCTGGAGCTGGGCCGGCGTCCAGGCCGTGCCCACGGGCATGAAACGGGCATAGCGCGCGGCCGGCGCGTCCGTGCTGCCCAGCACCGCGTCGGCGTCAGCCTTCGAGCCCAGGCGCCACAGCAGGGCCTCGAGCTTGAGCCGGGCGCCGCCGCAGACGTGGCAGGGCGTGTAGCTGCGGTACTTCGACAAGAGCACGCGGATGTGCATCTTGTAGGCCTTGCTCTCGAGGTAGCCGAAGAAGCGGCGCACCCCATACCACTGGCGGTTCCAGTCGCCCTTCCAGTGCGGCGAGCCTTCGATCACCCAGTCGCGCTGCGCCGGGCTGAGCTGGCTCCAGGCGGTGTCGCGCGGGATGCCGGCCTCGCCGGCGTACCTGATCAGGTCGTCCTGGCTCTCCTTCCAGGCGGGCGTCTGAAGCGGCTTGATCGCGCCGTTGCGCAGGGTCTTGCGGTGGTCGGGGATGACAAGGCCGAAGTCGACGCCGATCACGCGCCCGAAGCCGCGACAGGTGTCGCAGGCGCCGAAGGCCGAATTGAAGCTGAACAGCGCCGGGCGCGGCTCGGCGTAGCGCAGCCCGCTCTCGGGGCAGTGCAGCCCGCTGGAGTAGCGCCAGGGCGCCTGCGCCTCGACAGTACCATCGCCCTCGCCCTCGGACGCCACGGGCATCGGATAGACGTCGAGCCGGCCGCCACCGCGCTTGAAGGCAAGCTCGATCGCCTCCATCACGCGCGCGCGCTCCACGCCACCCAGCCGGAAGCGGTCGGCCACAACGCGCAGCACCTTGCGCGCGCCCTCGGTGTGCTCCTCGTGCACGCGCGTGAAGCCGCTCGCGGAGAGCCACTGCGCCTGTTGCTCGGCGCTGGTGTCGGCCGGCAGTTCCACCGGGAAGGTGAAGACCAGGCGCGGGTCGCCGGACGCGGCCGCGCGCGCCACCAGGTCGGCATGCACGGTCTCGGGCGTGTCGTGCCGCACCGGCAGCGCCGTCTGCTGGTCGAAGAGCTGGGCGGCTCGCGCGTACAGCAGCTTCAGGTGGTCGTTCAGCTCGGTCATCGTGCCGACCGTGCTGCGGCTGGTGCGCACAGGATTGGTCTGGTCGATCGCGATCGCCGGCGGCACGCCATCGACCCGGTCCACCGCCGGGCGGTCCATGCGGTCGAGGAACTGGCGCGCATAGGCGCTGAAAGTCTCTACGTAGCGGCGCTGGCCCTCGGCGTAGAGCGTGTCGAAGACCAGGCTGGACTTGCCCGAACCGCTCGGCCCCGTGACCACCGTCATCTCGCCGGTGCGAATGTCGAGGTCCAGGTTCTTCAGGTTGTGCTGGCGCGCGCCGCGGATGCGGATCAGCCCGGTGGACATGGTTCGCCTTGCAGGGCCCCGCAAGGGGCGGAACCGGCCATTCTAGGGAGCCGGCCGCCAGCGCGCAGATGACGGGACAGCCCAGCCGGACGATCAGGCGTTCAGTGGAGCGCGAACCCAGCCAGCCGCTCACGCCAGGCCGGCGCGCCGACCAGTTCGAGCAGGGCGGCCGCAGACGGCGCAGCGCCCCGCCCCTGCAGGCATTCCAGCACGTGCCAGACCAGCGCCAGTGTCGAGGACAGCACCGGCGCCCGCCCCGAGCCCGCACGGCGCGCGATGGCTGGCAGGGTGGGCATGCCCGTGCCGAGCAGCAGCACGGCATCCACGTCCTGCCCGGCAAGCGCCGTCAGCGCCGCAGCCGCGGCGTCACCACCCAGGCTGTAGACCGGATGTCCCGGTCCCGGCGGGGTATCCGTATGCCGCACACAGGCCACGTCGAAGCCACGCGCCCGCCAGTAAGCGACGCTGAGCCCGGTCAACCCTGGGGGATAGGGAGAGACGAGAGCGATGCGCCGCGCCTCCAGGACGCGAAGTGCATGCACAAGTGCCAAGGCCGCGTTCGTGGCAGGACGGCCCAGCTGGCGGGAAAGCACCGTGTAGCGATGATCCTCCGCCTCGGGTCCGACCACGTAAGACGCCCCGGTGACTGCCACGGCCATGGCGGCCAGGGGCGCGTCGGCGAACTGCGCGACATACGCACCCAGCCTCTCGTGGTAGTCCGCCAGGCGGGCCTCGATCGTCGGTTCGGCGCTCGTCATGCGCCCGACCAGCATCGCCACGCCTGGCGGCCAGAGCATGCCGCACTCGGGCTCGACCGTGGTGTTGGCCTGCGGCACGAGCAGGCCGACCAGCCCGCGCGGAGCATAGAAGGCGCTCAAAGCCAGCCCAGCTGCCGCGGCAGCCACAGCACCAGCACCGGGAAGACGATCAGGAGCGCGAGCCGGACGACATCAACGGCGATAAAAGGCGCCACGCCGCGGTAGATGGTCGTCAGCGGGATGTCACGCGCCACACCTTTGAGCACGAAGACATTGATGCCGATGGGCGGGATGATCATCCCCAACTCGATGATGACGACGTTGATGATGCCCCACCAGATGGGGTCGTAGCCCATGCTGATGATCAACGGATAGACGAAGGGCAGCGTCAGGATCATCAGCGCGATCTCGTCGAAGAAGGCGCCACCGATCAGGTACAGCACCATCAGCAACGCCAACACCGCCAGCGGTGGCCAGCCCAGGGCCTCGATGCCCGCGACCACCTTCCCCGGCATGCCTGACAGCGACACGAAGTAGCCGAAGATCGACGCGCCGATGATCATCACGAACACCAGGCCGGTGCCCTTGGCGGTGTCGCGCATGGCAGTGAGGAAGTTCGCCCGGCCGAGCCGCCCGCGCAACCAGGTCAGCAGCAAGGCGAAGCTGGCGCCGACCGATGCTCCCTCGGTGACCGTGAAGACCCCGGAGTAGATGCCCAGGCCCACCACCAGCGCCAGCACGATCACGGCCCA
This sequence comes from uncultured beta proteobacterium, assembly GCA_903876715.1. Classification (GTDB taxonomy): domain Bacteria; phylum Pseudomonadota; class Gammaproteobacteria; order Burkholderiales; family Burkholderiaceae_C; genus Rubrivivax. The sequence continues at coordinate 5,709 of CAIRBF010000457.1, read as the reverse complement.
GCTCTGCATCAGGGTGCGCCAGCGATCGCGCCACGGGGCGGCGGCGCCGACCGGGGCGCTGTCGGGACGCCACACCACCACGGCCACCACCGCCACCAGGTACAGCGCAGTGGCGATCAGACCGGGAATGATCGAGCCGACGAACAGCGCCAGGATCGAGTTCTCGGTCAGCACGCCATAGAGGATCAGCACCACCGACGGCGGAATGATGATGCCCAGCGTCCCGCCGGCCGCCACCGAGCCGGCGGCCAATGGCTTCGCGTAGCCACGCTGCAGCATCTCAGGCAGGGCCACCCGGGCCATCGTCGCCGTGGTGGCCACGGCCGAGCCGCACACCGCGCCGAAACCAGCGCAGCTACCGATCGTGGCCAGTGCGAGGCCCCCGCGGCGGTGACCGACAAAGGACTGGAACAGGCGGTAGAGCTCCGCCGACAGCCCGCCGACAAAAGCCAGATTGCCCATGAGCAGGAACAGAGCGACGACGCCGAGGCCCTCGTTGGCGATGGCGCTCGTCGGCTCCGTGGCCACCAGCGTCAACGCCGGCTCCCAGCCGATGATGAGACCGGTACCGACAAGACCCGACACGCCCATGGCCACGCCGATGGGCACATGCAGCAGTATCAGCAAGAACAGCAGCGCGATGCCGGCCAGGCCGGTCTGGATGGGATCCATGGTGGTCTCCTGGCCGGCGGCCGCCTCAATCGTCCGCGGGCGGCAGGGCCCGGCCGCCCCAGGCGGCGGTGATGCATCGCCAAAGCACGAACGCCTGAACCGGCACGCTCAGCGAGAGCAAGGACGCCGTGCTCCACCACCATGGCCACAAGGCCATCTCGATCGTCCCGCTGGTGCGGCCGCTGGTCTTCAGCTCGATCACGAACTGCCAGACCTGCCACGACAACAGGGCGAAGAAGCCCAGGGTGACGAGCGCGCCGAAGATCTCGAGCACGCCACCGACGCGCGCACCGCCGATCGAGCCGAGGAAGCGGATGGTGATGTTGTTGCGATGCAGCAGCCCGGCCGGAAAGCAGGTCGCGATGACGATGGCGAGCACCACGTCGACGAAGTCGGCATGGCCGCTCACGCGCGGCCACATCAGGTAGCGCGCCAACCCGTCCCAGGTGGTCATGAGCGCGATGACGCACAGGCCGCCAAAGCCAAGGGTGGCGATCCAGCGCGTGCCGAGATCCAGGCCGCGCCAGGAGCGGTCGTCAGACCAGCCCGTAGGGCCGGCAGTGACCCCCTCGTCGGCGCCGGGGCTCATCGCGGCGCGGCGCGCAGGGTCTTGAGCTGGGCCTGGATCTCGGCCATGAGCGCCGAGCCGTTGGGCGCCTTGTCGGCCCACCAGCGGATCACGGCGTCGTTCTTGGACGCATGGACCGCCAGCTGCGCATCCGTGGGCTGCCCGAACTTCATGCGACCCTCGGTCTTGAGCTCCTGGTTGATCGCCGCGCCGCCAGCCTCGTAGACCTTGCCGCCGGCCACGGCCAGGTTCTCGCCACCGTGCTTGAGCATCGTTGCACGCACATCCTCGGGCAGCGCATTCCACTTGCGCTCATTGACGAGCAGCAGGAAGGGGATGACGCCCATGGGCATGTTGTAGTCCTGGTTCACCAATGCCAGCGACTTGTAGGTCTTCATGCCGGTGCCGCCCTGGATCGCTCCATCCAGGGTGTTGCGGTTCAGCATCTCGTTCATCTCCGGGCTGTCCATGGTCTCGGCGCTTGCGCCGAAGGCCTCGAGCCAGCGCGCGTGCACCGCACCGGGTGAGCGGATCTTCTTGTTGCGCAGCTCGGCCAGATCGTTGATCGGCTGGCGCATCCACAGCGACATCGGCTCGGTGGCGAAGATCGTGATCGCGCGCACGCCGTCGAAGCCGCGCAGCAGGTTCTTCTCGTACAGCCGCCAGCCGACCACCCCGGCTTCAACCGCGGTGCGGAACAGCGTGGGCAGCTCGAAAACCTGCATCTCGGGGAACTGGCCCGGCGTGTAGCCCGGCAGCACCCAGGCGATGTCGGCTACACCGTTCTTCACCAGCTCGAACTGCTTGAACGGGTCCTTGCCGAGCGTGCCGCCCCAGAAGCCCTGCAGCCTGACCTTGCTGCCGATGTCCTTCTCGACCGCGGCCATCCACGGCTTGATGACACGACTGACGCCGAAGGACTGCTCGGGCACGAAAGCCGCCACGCGCAGCGTGGTCTGCTGCGCGAACGCCGAAGGCGCTGCCAGGCCAAGGCCGCCGGTGGCGGCCCCGAGACCGGCCTGGATCAGGTGACGTCGCTGAATGTCCATGGGGAAGTCCTCGTGGTGGATGGGGTGGGGAGGGGACAGGGGTATCCGGCTGAACCGGTCAGGGAAGCCCGACTTCAAGGCCCCGCGCCCAGGCGCCGCAGCGCCGGTGGCGTGGTGGGCCAGGTCACGACCTTCTCCTCGGTGAAGAAGGCCTCGCAGGCGGCACCGCCCTGGCGGCCGACGCCGGAGTCCTTGAAACCGCCGAAGGGCGCGCGCAGCTCGCGCATCATCGGCGTGTTGACCCAGACCACGCCGGTGCGCAGGCCCTCGGTCATCGCCGTCACCGTGGGCAGGTGGTCGGACCAGACATAGCTGACGAGGCCATAGCGCGACGCGTTGGCGATGGCGAGCGCGTCGTCGACCCTATCGAAGGGCAGCAGCGTGGCAAAGGGTCCGAAGATCTCGTCCTGCGCCACGCGGCACGCGTTGTCGAGCGCGAGCACGACGGTGGGCGCGGCGTAGAAACCAGGCCCGAGCGAGGGCAGCGCGGCGCCACCGGTCAGCACGCTGCCGCCGTCCTCGCGCGCGAGCTCGGCATAACGCAGCACCCGCTGCAACTGCGCCTGCGAGGCCAGCGGGCCGAGCTCGGTGGCCGCGTCCATCGGGTCGCCGATGCGCAGCCGGCGTGCGCGCTCGACAAAACGGGCTGCGAAATCGTCGAAGACGCTGCGCTGCACCAAGATGCGCGAGCCCGCCAGGCACTGCTGGCCGTTGTTCGAGAAGATGCCCAGCAGCGCCCCGTCGAGGGCTCGTTCCAGGTTGGCCGAGGCGAACACGATGTTGGCCGATTTGCCGCCAAGCTCGAGCGTGCACGGCGCCAGATGGCTGGCAGCCACCTCCATGATGCGACGACCCGTCTCGGTGCCGCCGGTGAAGCAGACGCGGCGCACGTCAGGGTGGGCCACCAGGGCCTGCCCCGTGACCGGACCGCGGCCGTTGACGACGTTGACGACACCCGGCGGCAGTCCGGCCTCGTGCATCAACTCCACCATGCGCTGCACCGCCAGCGGCGACTGTTCCGAGGGCTTGATCACGCAAGTCGCCCCGAAGGCGATCGCACTGGCGATCTGCATCGACGACAGCGCCACCGGCGCGTTCCAGGGCGAGATCAGGGCCGCCACGCCAGCCGGCTCGCGCATCACAGTCGACACGTAGCCTGGCGTCTGGCGATAGACATGCTCGGCGCTCTGGCCGATGTAGTCGGCGAAGAAGCCGAAATTGGCTGCCGCCCGCGGCAGATGGCGCTGGCGCAACTCGCGCAGCACGATGCCGGTGTTCTGGCACTCTAGCCAGGCCAGTTCCTCGGCATGGGCCAGCAGCCGGGCCTGGATGTCGCGCAGCACGGCCTGGCGCCGCTCGACGCTCCAGCGCGGCCAGGGGCCGCGCTCGAAAGCCGCGCGCGCCGCTCCGACCGCGACCTCCACCTGCCCCGCATCGCTTTCGGTCAGGACACTGACGGGGCGGCCCAGGGCCGGGTTGACGATGGGCAGTTCCTCTCCCGTACCCGGGCGCGGCTGGCCATCGATCCAGGCGCCGACCCGCTGCGGCAGACGCACCGACTGCGCAACGCTCATGCCACTGCCGGCGCGCCAGCCAGCGCCCGCGCCTTGTCCAATCCCTCGAGCATCGAGGTCTGCCGCAGATAAGCCCGGCAACGATCGCGATCGTCAGCCAGGGCGCGCAGCCGACCCAGCGCCTCGCGGCGCTCGTCCAGGCCACGAAGCTGCATGCGCGCATGGTTGCGGTCGGCCTGGGCGATGATGTCGTCGCGCACCACCGGCAGGCGCTGGCGCTCGTAGCCCTCCAGAACATCGCTGCGCGCACCGCTGAGCGCGCGCACCAGGTGTTCACACAGGCACCGCGCGTCGTGGATGCCGCCATTCATGCCCATGCCACCCTTCGGGTTGTTCAGGTGCGCCGCATCGCCGGCGATCAGCAAGCGACCGTCGCGCCAGCGCGAGGCCAGGCGCTTGTGCACGCGATAGGGCCGGATCTCCAACAGGTCGAAAGGGCCGTGGCCCGGGAACAGCATCGCCAGGCGCTGACGAATGCGCCCGGGCTCGGCTTCGACCTCCAGCGGCGCATCGCTGACCGGGTGCAGGCTGACGCGCCACACGCCCGGCAGGTGCAGCAGGCTGTAGGTGCCACTGTCCTGCCAGACATAGTTGACGCCCGCCAGATCGGGCCACATCGAGTCGAAGGCGAAGGGGGTCGTAGCCAGCAGCGTGGTGTCGGGGTAGGTGCTGCCGTCGAAGCTGGCGCCGATGGCCTTGCGCACGATGCTGTGCGCACCATCGCAGCCGACGACATAGTCGGCATGCAGGCGTCCGAGGCCTGCGTCGAGCTCGACCCAGGCACGGTCCGCCTCCTGTCCCACGGCGGCCACCGACACGCCGCGCAGCAGCCGCACCCGGGGCAGATCGAGCAGTCGTCGCTCCAGGGCCTCGCTCAGCACGGCCTGCTCGCACTGCAGCCGGTAAGGGTGGGCGGTCTCGTCGGCCAGCACGGAGAGGTCGAAGGTGACGTGCTCCCCGGTCTCGTGCAGCCGGATCTGCCAGGCCGGCGTGACGCGTCCGCGGCTCAGCAGCTCGGCCGTGATGCCCCAGGCGTCGAGCATGTCCAACGTGGGCGGGTGAAAGGTCGAGGCGCGTAACTGCCGCGACACCTGAGGCTCGCGGTCGAGCAGCGTGACGTCGACGCCGGCCAGGCCCAGACCGTACGCGAGCGCGAGTCCCACCGGACCGGCGCCGACAACGAGCACAACGGGATTGCCTGCAGCCATGGGCAGATCGAGAGGAGTTTCACGGGACCGCGCGGACGCAGTGAACCGGGATCAGCCCCGGCCAGACTTGTCCTCGCACGGGCGCTCAAGCACCCGGAAAGCGTGCGACTGTAGGGCCGGCGCAGACGCGGTCGCTTCGGGGTTTTCGCTAGGGCGCCGGCAGCGCCCGAAGACCCGACTCGTACCCAGTGGGAACAGCCGAAGGAACGATCCCGACCCCATGGGAAGCACCTGGAACACCGGTGACATTTCTCACTGGAGCCCATGCCAATGATGCTCCAATCGGTTGCGCCGCAGGTCAGGCGATGACAGTCTCGTCGTCACCATCGGTGGAGGGGTGAAATGGGTCCGTCTTCGCTGCTCGGCACGGATCGGGGACGGCGTGTCGGCTTGGCTCTGGGCGACGGCGCGGTCGGGCTCGACCGGCTGCTGGTCGGTCAGGTCGAGCGTCTGGGTCAGCTCGGGGGCTGGGAGTGGTCGGCCGAGGGCGACCGCATGCGCTGGAGCCCCTACCTCTTCGAGCTCTTCGGCCTCGACCCGGCCGATCCGCCGCCGAGCTTCTCGCGGGGGGACAAGCTTTTCGGTACGGCAAGCTGGCCCCGCCTTCGCCGCGCCATCGACGCCACGCTGGCCAGCGG
>CAIRBF010000456.1 GCA_903876715.1 uncultured beta proteobacterium | reverse complement strand
GGCCTTTGCCGCGGCGCAGGCGCAGCCCAGGGTGGCGGCCGAGGTCGACTCGCTGGCGCTGCTGATGGACGCCGTGAGGGAAGGGCTGGGCGCGACGATACAGCCCGGGGCGGCCGTGGCCCGACAAGCCGCCGACGTCCTGCGTCTGCACGAGCTGTCCGACCCCCTGGCGCGCCGCGATAACTTGATCGTGAGCCTCAGCGACGACGAGCTCACGCCGGCGGCGCTGGCCGCGCGCGTGCTGCTGCGCGAGGTCGCCGCCGGCCTGGTCGATGCCGGCCACTGGCCTGGAGCCAGCCGCGCGCGCCAAGACGACACACCGATCGAGTGAACTTCCGCTGGAGGGGTGGGCCACCGCTTCAGCGCGCGGGCATGGCCGGGGTTGGCGGCCGCGCGCTCGGCGCGCTGTAGGGGGAGGTTTTGAAGGGGCTGTGGTTCTCGGGGCCGACTTCATCGCCGGTGTCGAAGTACAGCACCATCTGGCGCCGGTCGCCACCCTGGATGGTGGCGCCAGCGCGCCGTACCTGCAGCGGCTGTTCAGCGGTGGCCCGGTAGGCGGCTTCGATGCTGTAGCGTCCCGGGGGCAGGGCCGCGAACAGCCAGGGCCCTCCCATGCGCAGCTCCAGGACAGGCGCGGCGCCGCGCAGGGGGGTGATGCGCACGTCCACGTCGGCCAGATGGGCGCCGCTGCGCAGGGCGGCCGTGGTCAGCCAGAAGCTGTAGCGGCCGCGCTCGGCATGCAGTTCCTGGAGTTCCGAGTGTCCGACACCCCCCGAGGCATAGGCGATGCCAGCGGGGCTGACCCCGCGGTCGATGGCCAGCGCGGTCGGAAACCAGGTGGCCAGGGTCAATGCGAGCAGGGCTTGTGCGGGGTGGAGGCTGGGAAGGGTACGGTGGTCGGTGATCATGGGACGGGACCTCGGAAAGCCGCGGATTGGAGGGCGTGGCCGGTCCGTAAGGCTTGAGGTTTCGCAAGCGGCGGGAAGCGGCGCCTCGATCCTCTGGTGTTCACGATCTGTGAACACGTCTTGCCGTGAACCAGGCCACTTGCTGCGCGTGAATCCCTGTCACCGAGCGTAGAGTGCGGGCGGGTTGAACAGCCCATCGTGAAGGGGAAGCATGGATCTGAAGCTGGCGGGCCGCACGGCCCTGGTCACTGGGGCGAGCGTGGGTATCGGGCGCGCCATCGCTCTGGCGCTTTCCGCCGAGGGGGTGCGTGTGGCGGTGACGGCGCGACGCGTGGACAAGTTGCGCGAACTGGCCGCCGAGATCGTGGCCGCGGGCGGTGCCGAGCCGGTGCTGATCGAGCAGGATATGTACGCCGAGGACGCGGCCGCGCGCATCGCCGCCGCGGCTCGTGCCGGACTGGGCGCGGTGGACATTCTGGTCAACAACGCCGGCGGGTCGCGCAGCTTCAAGGACCTGCATGTCAGCGAAGCGCAGTGGCAGGAGGCGATCACGCTGAACTTCCACCGTCCGCGCCAGTTGGGCGACGCGCTGATCGACAGCATGATCGAGCGCGGCTGGGGCCGGGTGATCTGCATCACCGGCAAGAGTGAGCCCGAGCACATCAACGGCGCGTTCTGCGCCAAGGCCGGCATGCACAGCTGGGCCAAGGGCCTGTCGCGCATGGTCGGCAAGCATGGCGTCACCGTGAACTGCATCCCGCCCGGGCGCATTCACTCCGAGCAGATCCTGCGCAACTACACGCCGGAGTACCGGCAGTGGCAGAGCGACAACGAGATCCCGGTCGGCCGCTACGGCGAGCCCGAGGAGCTTGCCGATCTCGTATGCTTCCTGGCCAGCCCGCGCGCCGCCTACATCACCGGGGCCGTGATCCCGGTGGACGGCGGGCTTCGGCGCTACCAGTTCTGAACCACGAGGAGACTCCCCGATGCAGATTCGTCGCCGTTCCCTGCTGGCCGCCGCCGCGGCTGCCCCCGTCCTCGGCTGGCCTGGGCTGGTCGCCGCCCAAGCTGGCTGGCCCCGCCAGTCGGTGCGCTTCGTCGTGCCCTTCGCGCCGGGCGGCACCTCGGAGATCGTCGCCCGCACCGTGGCCAACGAGCTGTCCAAGCAGCTCGGGCACACGGTCTTCGTCGACAACAAGGGCGGTGGCGCGGGCCTGCCGGCGATGTCCGAGGTGGCCAAGGCCACGCCCGACGGCCACACCATCATCCTCGGCCATGTGGGCTCGCTCGCGGTCAACCCCTACATCTTCCCGAACCAGCCTTACGACGTGAACCGCGACTTCATGCCGGTCACGCTGCTGGCCAAGGTGCCGAACCTGTTCGTGATCCACCCCGACGTGCCGGCCAAGGACTTCAAGGAGTTCGTGGCCTATGCGAAGGCCAACCCGGGCAAGCTGAACTACGGCTCGGCGGGCAATGCCAGCGCCGGACACCTGGCGATGGAGTACCTCAAGCTCGTCACGGGGATGTCGATCGCGCATGTGCCCTACCGCGGCACCGGCCCTCAGTTGACCGACTTGCTGGCCGGGCGCACTCAGGCCTCTTCGGCCGGCCTGCCGGCACTGCTGCCGCACATCAAGACCGGCAAGTTGCGCGCCATCGCAGTGGGCACCTCGCAGCGTCTGGCCCAGTTGCCCGACGTGCCGACCGTGGCCGAGATGGGCTTCAAGGACTTCGAGACCTCGCAGTGGTACGGCATCCTGGCGCCTGCGGGGACGCCGCGCGAGGTCGTCAAGCGTCTGCAGGAAGAGTCGTTGAAGGCGCTGAAGTCGAACTCGGTGACCGAACGGTTTGCCGGCGACGGCGCGGTGGGCGGTGGCGGTCCGCCCGAGGAGTTCGCGGCCTTCATCGCACGTGAGCAGCGCGTGTGGAGCGACATCGTCAAGCGGGCGAGCATCAAACCCGACTGATCACGCCACCCGTTGGCGGGCTGCGCCGGCCCGCCCCCCCCTCGAGGCTTTCCTGTGAAACCCGACGTCCTTGTGATCGGCGGCGGCAACGCCGCCCTATGCGCCGCGCTTGTCGCCCGCGAGGGGGGCGCGTCGGTTCTGCTGCTGGAGGCGGCGCCGCCAGCCTGGCGCGGCGGCAACTCGATGCATACGCGCAACATCCGGTGCATGCACGACGCGCCGCAGGACGTGCTGACCGAGGCCTACCCCGAGGAGGAGTTCTGGCAGGACCTGCGCAAAGTCACCGCCGGACGCACCAACGAGGCCCTGGCACGCCTGGTGATCCGAGAGTCGCACCACGTGCGCGGATGGATGCGGCGCCACGGCGTGCGCTTCCAGCCCTCGCTGTCAGGCACGCTGCACCTCAGCCGCACCAACGCCTTCTTCATGGGAGGGGGCAAGGCGCTGGTCAACGCCTACTACCGCAGCGCGCAGGACCTGGGTGTGGCGGTGCGCTATGAGGCGCCGGTGGCGCGCCTGGAGCTCGACGGCAGTCGCTTCGTCGCCGCGGTGCTCGAAAGCGGCGAGCGCGTCGAGGCCCGCGCCTGCGTAGTGGCCAACGGCGGCTTCGAGTCCAACCGCGAGTGGCTTCGCGAGGCCTGGGGCTGCAACGAGCGTGGCGAATGGCCGGCCGACCAGTTCCTGATCCGCGGCACGCGCTTCAACCAGGGCGTCCTGCTGCGCGACCTGCTGGCGCAAGGCGCGGACGTCATCGGCGACGCCACGCAGGCCCACATGGTGGCCATCGACGCGCGCGCGCCGCTGTACGACGGTGGCATCTGCACGCGCGTGGACTGCGTCTCGCTGGGCATCATGGTCAACAGGGAGGGGCGGCGTTTCTACGACGAAGGCGAGGACTTCTGGCCCAAGCGCTACGCGATCTGGGGCCGGCTGGTCGCGCTGCAGCCGGGGCAGGTGGGGCATTCGATCATCGACGCCAAGGCGGTGGGGCGCTTTATGCCGCCGGTCTTCCGCGGCGCGCGCGCCGACACGCTCGAGGCGCTGGCCGCGCAGCTCGAGCTGCCGGTGGACAACTTCGTGCAGACGGTGCGCGCCTTCAACGCCGCCTGCCGGCCGGGGACCTTCGGCCACGCGGTGCTCGACGACTGTGTCACCGAAGGCCTCAGCCCGCCCAAGACGCACTGGGCGCGGCCGATCGACACGCCG
>CAIRBF010000455.1 GCA_903876715.1 uncultured beta proteobacterium | reverse complement strand
TCGACGCCGAACTCGCGCTTCATGCGATCGACGATGATCTCGAGGTGCAACTCGCCCATGCCGGAGATGATGGTCTGGCCAGATTCCTCGTCGGTGCGCAGACGGAAGGAGGGATCCTCCGCCGCCAGACGACCGAGCGCGACACCCATCTTCTCCTGGTCGGCCTTCGTCTTGGGCTCAACGGCCTGGCTGATCACGGGCTCAGGGAAGATCATCTTCTCGAGCGTGATGATGGCGTCGGGGTCACACAGCGTCTCGCCGGTGGTGACGTCCTTCAGGCCCACGCAGGCAGCAATGTCACCGGCCAGGATCTCCTTGATCTCCTCGCGCTGGTTCGCGTGCATCTGGAGTATCCGGCCGATCCGCTCCTTCTTTCCACGGATCGGGTTGTAGACAGAATCGCCCGACTTCAGCACGCCAGAGTACACGCGCACGAAGGTCAGCTGACCGACGTAGGGGTCGGTCATCAGCTTGAAGGCCAGAGCGGCGAATTTCTCGCTGTCGTCAGCCTTGCGTGATGCCGCCTTCTCGTCATCGTCGGTGCCGGAAACCGGCGGGATATCCACCGGCGACGGCAGGAACTCGATGACCGCATCGAGCATCCGTTGCACGCCCTTGTTCTTGAAGGCAGTGCCGCACAACATGGGCTGGATCTCGGTGGCGATCGTGCGTGCGCGCAGACCGTGCTTGATCTCTTCCTCGGACAATTCGCCCGTTTCGAGATACTTGTTCATCAGTTCTTCATTGGCCTCGGCGGCGGCCTCGATCATGTTCTCACGCCACTTCTGGCAATCGGCCTCGAGGTCACCGGGGATGGGCCCGTACTCGAACTTCATGCCCTGGCTGGCGTCGTCCCAGATGATCGCCTTCATCTTGAACAGATCGACCACGCCCTTGAAATTTTCCTCGGCACCGATGGGCACGACGATGGGCACGGGGTTGGCCTTCAGCCGCGCCTTCATCTGGTCATAGACCTTGAAGAAGTTGGCGCCGGTGCGGTCCATCTTGTTGACAAAGGCCAGTCGCGGCACCTTGTACTTGTTCGCCTGCCGCCAAACAGTCTCGGACTGAGGCTGCACGCCGCCCACGGCGCAGTACACCATGCACGCACCGTCGAGCACACGCATGGAGCGCTCGACCTCGATCGTGAAATCGACGTGCCCCGGGGTGTCGATGATGTTGAAGCGGTGTTCGGGGAAGGTCAGGTCCATGCCCTTCCAGAAGCAGGTCGTCGCCGCAGAGGTGATGGTGATCCCCCGCTCCTGCTCCTGCTCCATCCAGTCCATCGTCGCGGCGCCATCGTGGACCTCGCCGATCTTGTGATTCACACCGGTGTAGTACAGGATGCGCTCGGTGGTCGTCGTCTTGCCGGCATCGATGTGCGCGGAGATGCCGATGTTGCGGTAGCGCTCGATGGGGGTCTTACGGGCCATGGTCAAACTCCAGACACAGGGGCCGCCTTGATCTCAGTGTTTACCCTGAGAGGCGGCCGAAAGAGGCGAAGGGAAAAGGGGACGCTCAGAACCGGAAGTGCGAGAACGCCTTGTTTGCCTCAGCCATACGGTGCACTTCGTCGCGCTTCTTCATCGCGCCGCCACGACCTTCGCTGGCCTCGAGGAGTTCGTTGGCCAGACGCGCAGCCATCGACTTTTCGCCCCGCTTGCGTGCCGCCTCTTTCAGCCAACGCATCGCCAGCGCCTGCCGACGGATCGGACGCACCTCGACGGGCACCTGGTAGTTCGCGCCACCTACTCGGCGTGACTTGACCTCGACCATCGGCTTGACGTTGTTCAGCGCGACCATGAAGATCTCGAGCGGGTCCTTGCCGACCTTCTTCTCGACCTGGTCGAGGGCGCCGTAGATGATGCGCTCGGCCAC
>CAIRBF010000454.1 GCA_903876715.1 uncultured beta proteobacterium | reverse complement strand
GGTGCAGCGCCGCCACCAGAAGGTGCTGGAGGAGGCGCCCGCCCCCGGCATGACGCCCGAGCGGCGCGCGCAGATGGGCGCCGCCGCGGTGGCCGCGGCGCAGGCCGTGGGCTACGTGGGCGCCGGCACGGTGGAGTTCATCGCCGAGCAGGACGGCCGCTTCTACTTCATGGAGATGAACACGCGGCTGCAGGTCGAGCACCCGGTGACCGAGGCCGTCACCGGGCTGGACCTGGTGGAGTGGCAGCTGCGCGTGGCCGCGGGCGAGCCGCTGCCGCTGCGCCAGGAGCAGCTCGCGCTGCGCGGCCACGCCATCGAGGCCCGCATCTGCGCCGAGAACCCGGACGCCAACTTCCTGCCCGCCACCGGCACGCTGCAGGTGGCGCGCTGGCCGGCGCACGTGAGCTTCATGCGCGCGGACACGCTCCCGCGCGTGGACACCGGCTTCGCCGAGGGCGACAGCGTCAGCCCCTGGTACGACTCGATGATCGCCAAGCTCATCGTCTGGGGCGAGGACCGCGCACAGGCGCTCGCGCGGCTGGACGCCGCGCTGCGCGACACCCACCTCGTGGGCCTGCACACCAACGTCGCCTTCCTGCGGCGCGTCGTCACGAGCCGCTCCTTCGCCGGCGCCGACCTCGACACCGCGCTGATCGAGCGCGAGCGCGAGGTGCTGTTCAAGGTGCCGGGCCTGCCGCTGCCGCTGGCCGTGGCCGGAGCCGTCGCGCACCTGCTGGCCGGCGAGGCCGCGCGCGCCGGCGCCGACCCCTGGAGCCGCAGCGACGGCTGGCGCCTGCACGGGCTGTCGCGCCGCCGGCTCGAGTTCGAGCACGATGGCAACACGCACCCCGTGCTGCTCGAGCGCACGCACGACGGCCTGCCGGTGATGACGCTGGCCGGCGAGCGAGGGGCCCTGGGTCTGCACGCGCTGGGCGACGCGCGCCACGAAGTCACGCTCGGCGGGCACCGGCACGTGCTGACGGTCCATGCCGCGGGGGCGCGTCTCGCGGTCTTCGGCGAGGCCGGCTCGGCCACGCTCGGCCTCGTCGACCCGCTGGCGCGCGCCGCGGCCGGCGCGGCCGAGGGCGGGCGCCTGTCGGCGCCGATGCCGGGCAAGCTGATCGCGCTGCACACCCGCGCGGGCGAAGGCGTGCGCCGCGGCCAGGCGCTGGCGGTGATGGAGGCGATGAAGATGGAGCACACGATCAGCGCGCCCGACGACGGCGTCGTCGCCGAGCTGCTGTTCGCCGTGGGCGACCAGGTGCCCGAGGGCGCCGAGCTGCTGCGGCTGGAGAAGCGCGCATGAAGCTCCCCGCCCACGTCACCCTGGTCGAGGTCGGGCCGCGCGACGGCCTGCAGAACGAGTCGCGCCCCATCCCTGCGGCCACCAAGATCGAGCTCGTCGCGCGGCTGCAGCGAGCCGGGCTGCGCGAGATCGAGGCCACCAGCTACGTCAGCCCGAAGTGGGTGCCGCAGATGGCCGACGCGGCCGAGGTCATGGCCGGCATCGCGCGCCCGCCCGGCGTGCGCCACTCGGTGCTGACGCCCAACCTCAAGGGCCTGGAGGCCGCGCTCGCCGGCCGGCCCGACGAGATCGTCGTCTTCGGCGCCGCGACCGAGGCTTTCAGCCGGCGCAACATCAACTGCGGCATCAAGGAGAGCATCGAACGCTTCCGCCCCGTGGTCGAGGCCGCGCTCGCGCAGGGCATCAAGGTGCGCTGCGCCGTCTCGTGCGCGCTCGGCTGCCCCTACCAGGGCGAGGTGAGCGCCGACGAGGTCGAGCGCGTCGTGCGCCTGATGAAGGGCATCGGCGTGCAGCACTGCGGCATCGCCGACACCATCGGCGTGGGCACGCCACGGCGCGCGCAGGCGGCGCTGGAGCGTGCGCTGAAGCACTTCCCGCTCGACGAGGTCAGCGGCCACTTCCACGACACCTACGGCCAGGCCCTGGCCAACATCTACGCCAGCCTGGAACTCGGCGTGCACGTCTTCGACACCAGCGTGGCCGGCCTGGGCGGCTGCCCTTACGCGCGCGGCGCCACCGGCAACGTGGCCACCGAGGACGTGGTCTTCATGCTCGACGGCCTGGGCGTGGCCACCGGCGTGGACCTGGACGCACTGGTGGACGCTGGCGCCTGGATCTCCGGTGAGCTCGGCCGCCCTCCGGTCTCGAGGGTCGGCCGCGCGCTGCTGGCACGCCGCGCCACCGCCTGAGTACCATCTCAGCCATGAGCGTCCCCAGCCCCTGCATCAGCGTCTGCCGGCTCGACCCGTCCACGGGCTGGTGCACGGGCTGCGCGCGCACCATCGCCGAGATCGCGGCCTGGGGCGGCCTGGACGACGCGGGCAAGCAAGCCGTCTGGGCGCGGCTGCCGGCGCGGCGCGAGCGCCTGGGGCTGCCGGCGCAGGC
>CAIRBF010000453.1 GCA_903876715.1 uncultured beta proteobacterium | reverse complement strand
GTCGGCCTCATCGCCTACAGCCGCAAGGAAGGGCGCGCGCTCGGCGAGGTGACCAAGTTCCTGGTCTACAACGCGCGCAAGCGGCAGCTAGGCGGCGACAGCGCCGACAAGTACTTCCTGCGCACCGAGTGCGTGGCCGGCGTGCAGGACATGCGCTTCCAGGAGCTGATGCCCGACGTGCTGCACTGGCTGGGCATCCGCCGGATCCACCGCCTGGTCAGCATGAGCAACGACAAGTACGACGCCATCACCGGCAGCGGCATCGAGGTCGGCGAACGCGTCAAGATCCCCGACGAGCTCGTCCCCGCCGACGCCAAGGTCGAGATCGAGGCCAAGATCGCCGCGGGCTACTTCACCGACGGCAGTGTGCCGACGGAGGAGGACCTGTCGCGCGTCAAGGGGCGTGGCCTTGAGTGATTCCAGCCCGACCCTTGAGACCCCGGTGAGCCCGGGCGTGACGCCCGCGCCCGGTGCGGCGGCCGGGAAGGTGGCGTCCACGCGCGACCCGCTCGCGGCGCTGCGCGACCCGGGCACGGTGCGTGCGCGCTGCCGCGCCATCACCCGTGCCGTCGAGCAGGGCCTGTCGGGCCATTTCAGGCTCGACCGCAGCCGGCTCGACGACGCTGCGCAGCGCGTGGCAAGGCTCACGCGCGAGCGCTTCCCGGACCTGAAGATCCCCTACCACAGCCGCTGGCGCCACTTCGAGGCCGGCGGCGTGGACCGCAAGGGTGAGCTTGACACGCTGCTGGCCGGCCGCAACCCGGCCGAGGTGGCGCGCGCGCGCATCGATCTGACCGTGGTCAGCGTGCTGCTCGACGCCGGGGCGGGGCCGCAGTGGCGCTACACCGAGCGTGCGCAGATCGACACGCTGGCGCTGCCGGTGCACCGCCAGCACGGCGACGACCTGCTGGCAATGCTGGGTCAGGCCGCGGGCGCCAAGGCGGCGGCCGAGGCCGCCGCGGCGTCGGCACCGGGAACGCCGGCCGATATGGGCACGGGCGGCGAGACGATCGCCACCCCCGGCGAAGAAGCCGGCGCCCCGCCGGCGGCCGAGGCCGAGCCGGCGCGCAGCTATACGCGCTCCGAGGGCCTGGGCGTGGCGAGCTTCCGCGCCTTCGTCGCCGGCGTCTTCTCGGCCACGCCCGGGGACCCGCTGCGCGTGGACGCGCTGGCGCTCGAGCGCCTGGACGCCGCGGCGTTGCGGGCGGTGTTCCAGGTCAGCCCGTCGAACCCGCTGGTCGGGCTTGAAGGCCGCGCTGCGCTGCTGGCCGCGCTCGGCGGCGTGCTGCGTGCGCAGGCCCAGGCCCAGGGCGGCGAGCCCCGCCCTGGACGCCTGTGGGACCGGCTCGTCGGCAGCCACGGCGGGCCCGGCGCCACGCTCGACGCCGGCGCGCTGCTGCGCACCCTGGCGCGCGACTACGCACCGATCTGGCGCAGCGGCAGCCACGTGCTGGGGCTGCCCGCGGGCGATGTCTGGCCGCACCGTTGGGCCGGCGCCGAGACCGGCGACGGCCGTCGCGATGGCGTCACGCCCGGCTGGGTGCCCTTCCACAAGCTCAGCCAGTGGCTGACCTACTCCCTGCTGGAGCCCTTCGAGTGGTCCGGCGCGCGCGTGAGCGGCCTGGACGCGCTGACCGGCCTGCCCGAGTACCGTAACGGCGGCCTGTTGCTGGATTGCGGCGTGATCGTGCCGCGCGCCGAGCGCGACCTGGCGCGCACCTGGAAGCCCGCAGACGAGTTCGTCGTGGAGTGGCGCGCGCTCACCGTCACGCTGCTGGACGAGCTCGCCGAGCGCGTGCGCGCGTTGCTCGGCGTCACGGCGCAGCAACTGCCGCTGGCCTGCGTGCTCGAGGGCGGCACCTGGGCGGCCGGGCGCCAGATTGCGCAGGCCTTGCGCGGCGGCCTGCCGCCGGTGACCATCGACAGCGACGGGACGGTGTTCTGATGGCACAGCCCGCCTTGGCCACGCTGCTGGGCACCGAGCTGCCGGTGATCCAGGCGCCGATGGCCGGCGTCCAGGGGCATGCGCTGGCGCTGGCCGTCAGCCGCGCGGGCGGCCTGGGCTCGCTGCCCTGCGCGATGTTGTCGCCCGAGGCGATCCGCAGCGAGCTGACGCTGCTGCGCGAGGGCACCGACCGGCCGTTTGCCGTCAACTTCTTCTGCCACCGTCCGCCCCCGCCCGACTCGCGGCGCGAGCAGGCCTGGCGCGCCGCGCTCGCGCCCTATGGCGCTGAGCTCGGTCTCGACCTGGAGACCGCGCCGCCCGGCGCGGGCCGCACGCCGTTTTCCGAGGCGCTGTGCGACCTGATCGAACCCTTTCGCCCGCCGGTGCTGAGCTTCCACTTCGGCCTGCCCGCGCCGGGGCTGCTGGCGCGCGTGAAGGCCTGGGGTGCGGTCGTGCTGTCGTCGGCGACCACGGTCGAGGAGGCGTGCTGGCTCGAGGCGCACGGCGCCGACGTCGTGATCGCGCAGGGCCTCGAGGCCGGGGGGCATCGCGGGCACTTCCTCGGTGCCGATGCCGACGTCGCGCCGCAGCAGGGCCTGTTCACCCTGCTGCCGCAGGTGGCGCGCGCGGTGCGCGTGCCGGTCGTCGCCGCCGGCGGCATCGCCGGGCCGCAGGAGGTGGCGGCCGCGCGCGCGCTCGGCGCCGCCGGCGTGCAG
>CAIRBF010000452.1 GCA_903876715.1 uncultured beta proteobacterium | reverse complement strand
TCGGAACTGATCTTCGACCGCCTCGGGCCGACGGTGCTGCTGGTGCTGACCGCCTTGCTGAGCGCGATCGTCCTGGGCACGCTGATGGGGGTGCTGGCCTCGCGCCGGCCCGACAGCCTCTTCAGTGGCGCGGTCACCGTGTTCTCGCTCATCGGCTATGCGATGCCGGTGTTCTGGACGGGCATCCTGCTGGTCATCCTGTTCGGCAAGGTCTGGCCCATCATGCCGATCGCCGGCATGCGCGACGTGCGCCTGATGGGCGCCGGGCCGCTGCAAAACGCGCTTGACGTGCTGCACCACCTGGTGCTGCCCGCGCTGACGCTGGGCCTGATCTACCTGGCTCAATACAGCCGCCTGGCGCGCGCGAGCATGCTCGAGGTGCTCGGCTCGGACTACATTCGCACCGCGCGCGCCAAGGGCCTGGGCGACGGCGCTGTCACCTTCAAGCACGCGCTGCGCAATGCGCTGATGCCGCTCGTCACCATCGCCGGGCTGCAGTTCGGCAACCTGATCTCGGGCGCGGTGCTGGTGGAGACCGTCTTTTCCTGGCCTGGCCTGGGCACGCTCGCGCTGGACGCCATCCTGGGTCGAGACTACCCCACGCTGCTGGGGGTGCTGACCTTCTCGGCGCTGCTGGTCATCGCCGCCAACCTGCTGACCGACCTGAGCTACCGCTGGATCGACCCGCGGCTGCGCGGGCGCTGACCGATGGCCCGCCGATGAGCCCGCCCCTGCCCCCCTCCGCCGCGACGCCAGGCGCTGCCGTCACGCCCGCGGAGGCCGGCCTGTCACCCTGGCGCGAGGCCTGGCACGTCTTCCGCGGCAACAAGGCCGCGCTGCTCGGCCTGGCGCTGCTCGGCGGACTGGTCGTGGCCATGGTCTTCGGCCCCTCGCTCTACGGCGTCAAGCCCTTCGACATCGTCGCCGCGCCCTTCACCGATCCGTTCACGGACCCCAAGGTCTGGCTCGGCACCGACTACCTCGGGCGCGACGTGCTGGCCGGGGTGCTGGTCGGCGGGCGCGCCACCTTGCTCGTGGGTCTGTCGGCGGCCACGGTGGCGGTCACGATAGGCGTCACGGTCGGGGCACTGGCCGGCTACTTCGGCGGCTGGGTCGACACCGCCCTGTCGCGCCTGACCGAGCTGTTCCAGGTGCTGCCCTCGCTGCTGTTCGCGATGGTGCTCGTGACGCTGTTCACGCCCGCGCTGCCCGTGGTCGTCTTTGCCATCGGCGTGGTCGCGTGGACCGGCACCGCGCGGCTCGCGCGCGCCGAGTTCATGCGCCTGCGCCAGCTCGAGTACACGCAGGCCGCGCGCGCCATGGGCGCCGGGCCGCTGCGCCTGATGCTGCGCGAGATCCTGCCCAACGCGATGCCGCCGCTGATCGTCTCGGCCACGCTGATCGTCGGCGCGGCCATCCTCTTCGAGGCGGGCCTGAGCTTCCTCGGCCTTTCGGACGCCAACGTGATGAGCTGGGGGATGATGATCGGCGGCAACCGGCGCAACATCCTCGAGTGCTGGTGGGCCGTCACCTTCCCCGGCGTGTGCATCTTCGCCACCGTGCTGGCCGTGAGCCTGATCGGCGACGGCCTGAACGACGCCTTCAACCCGAAGCTCCACCGTCGATGAGCGCGCAGAGCCGTTCTCGAGCGCTCGTCCCGGAGCGCGCAGCGCGGAGGGTGGTCCGGTGACCGCGCCCGTGCTCCAGGTCCGAGGCCTGACGGTGGAGTTCGCCACCCGTCGCGGCGTGGCGCGCGTGCTCGACGACGTGGCCCTCGAGATCCACCGCGGCCAGACGCTGGGCGTCGTCGGCGAGTCCGGCTGCGGCAAGAGCGTGACGGCGCTGGCGGTGATGCGGCTGATCGCATCGCCGCCGGGGCGCATCGTCGGCGGCGAGGTGCTGTTCGACGGGCGCGACCTGCTCGCACTGCCCGAGCGCGAGATGCGGCGCGTGCGCGGCAACCGCGTGTCGATGATCTTCCAGGAGCCGATGACCTCGCTGAACCCGGCCTACACCGTGGGCGACCAGATCGGCGAGACCCTGCGCCTGCACGAGGGCCTGTCGCGGCGCGCGGCGCTGGAGCGCACCGTGGCCATGCTGGACGCGGTGGGCATCCCGGCCCCGGCGCAGCGGGTGCACGAGTACCCGCACCAGTTCTCCGGCGGCATGCGCCAGCGCGTGATGATCGCGATGGCGCTGGCCTGCAAGCCCGACGTGCTGATCGCCGACGAGCCGACGACCGCTCTCGACGTGACCGTGCAGGCGCAGATCTTCGACCTGATCTCGGAACTGCGCGAGCGCACCGGCACCGCGGTGATGCTGATCACGCACGACATGGGCGCGGTGGCCGAGATGTGCGACGCGGTGGCGGTGATGTACGCCGGCCGCGTGGTGGAGACCGGCCCGGTGCGCTCCATCCTCGGCGATCCGCTGCACCCCTACACGCGCGGCCTGATCGCCTGCGCGCCGGGGCGGCGCACCGTGGCGCCCGGGCAGATGCTCGAGGAGATCCCGGGCACCGTGCCCTCGCTGCTGGAGCGCGGCGCCGGCTGCCTGTTCGCCGACCGCTGCCCCCAGGCCCAGGTGCGCTGCCGCGAGGCGCTGCCCCCGCCCACCGTGCTGCCCGACGGGCGCGCGGTGCAGTGCTGGCTGCATGCGGAGGCGGCATGAGTACAGGAGCGGCCGTGCCGGACCACCAGGTGGAGCCCGACGCCCCCGCCTTGCTGCGCGTGCGCGACCTGCACGTGCACTTCCCGCTGGGCGGCGGGCTGTTCGGGCCGCGCCGCGTGGTCAAGGCGGTGGACGGCGTGAGCTTCGACGTCCGGCGCGGCAGCACCTTCGGCATCGTCGGCGAGAGCGGCTCGGGCAAGAGCACGACGGCGCTGGCCGTGATGCGGCTCGTGAAGATCACCTCGGGCACCGTCCACCTGGGCGAGGCCGAGATCGGCACGCTCGAGGGCGCCGCGCTGCAGCGCGAGCGCCATCGCTTCCAGATGGTCTTCCAGGACCCTTATGCCTCGCTGAACCCGCGCAAGCGCGCGGGTGACGCCATCCTCGACGCGCTGAACCTGATGAACGTGGGCGAGCCGGCCCAGCGGCCGGCGCGCGCGCGCGAGCTCTTCCTGCAGACCGGGCTGCGGCCCGAGCAGCTGCAGCTCTTCCCGCACCAGTTCTCGGGCGGGCAGCGCCAGCGCATCGTGCTCGCGCGCGCGCTCGCGGCGCGGCCCGAGCTCGTGGTCTGCGACGAGCCGGTCTCGGCACTGGACGTCGCCATCCAGGCGCAGATGCTGAACCTGATGCTGCGCCTGCAGCGCGACTTCGGCCTGACCTACCTCTTCATCTCGCACGACCTGGGCGTGGTGCGCCACATGTGCGACGAGGTGGCGGTGATGTACCTGGGCCGCATCGTCGAGCGCGCCGGTCGCGACGCGCTGTTCGCGCGGCCGCTGCACCCGTACACGCGCGCCCTGTGGTCGGCCGCGCCCTCCTTCGACCCCGACGCGCGCAGCCGCCGCGACCGCATCCGCCTGCAGGGCGACCCGCCCAGCCCCCTGGCGGTGCCCAAGGGCTGCCGCTTCGCAGGCCGCTGCCCGCACGCGCAGCCCGTGTGCAAGGAGGCAGATCCCCCGCTGCGCGAGGTCGCCCCGGGGCACGTGGTGGCCTGCCATCGCGTGGGCGACGCGGGGCAGGTGTTGTACTGAGCCAAGGCGGCCGGAAGCACGAAGGGCGCCCGAGGGCGCCCTTCTGTCCGCAGCGGGCCCGGCCCGCCGGGCCTCACAGCCCCTTCAGCACCGTGCGCAGCTTGCTCACGATCTCGTCGAGGTGGCTGTCCTCGCAGATCAGCGGCGGGGCGATGATGAGCGCGTCACCCGTGCTCTTGAGGTTGAGGCCGATGTCGTACAGGCGCTTCTGGGCCTCGTGGCCACGTACGCCCGGGGCGCCGTCGACGGCCACGTCCACCGCCGCCATCATGCCCACCGAGCGGACATCGGTGACGATGGAGCACTCCTGCAGCGAGTGGATGGCGTCGATGAACTTCGGGCTCATCGCGGCCGCGCGCTCGATCAGGCGGTCCTTGGCGAAGATGTCCATCATCGCCAGGCCCGCGGCGCAAGAGGCCGGGTGGGCCGAGTACGTGTAGCCGTGGAAGAACTCGATGCCCTTGGCCGGGCCGGCCTCGGTGATGGTGTCGTAGATGGCCTGCCTGGCCGCCACCGCGCCCATGGGCTGGGCGCCGTTGGTCAGGGCCTTGGCCATCGTCATCAGGTCGGGCGTGACGCCAAAGGCCTGGGCCGCGAAGGGCGCGCCCATGCGGCCCCAGCCGGTGATGACCTCGTCGAAGACGAGCAGGATGCCCTGCTGGTCGCAGATCTCGCGCAGGCGCTTCAGGTAACCCTTGGGCGGGGGCAGGCAGCCGAAGGAGCCGGCCACGGGCTCGACGAAGACGGCCGCGATGTTCTCGCCGCCGTACAGGTTGCACAGGCGCAGCAGGTCGTCCGCCAGGTCGGCACCCGTCTCGGGCAGGCCCTTGACGAACTTGTGCTCCGGCAGAGCCGTGTGGCGCATGTGGTAGACGCCCGCCAGCCCCGGGCCGTAGGCGCGGCGGTTGTTGACCATGCCGGCCAGCGCGACGCCGCCCATGTTGACGCCGTGGTAGGCCCGCTCGCGCGAGACGAAGAGCTGGCGCTGCGACTGCCCGCGCGTGCGGTGGTAGGCCAGCGCCATCTTCATCGCCGTGTCGACGGACTCCGACCCGGAGTTCGTGAAGAAGATGCGGTTCATGCCCTCGGGCGTGTAGTTCGCCACGCGCTGCGCCAGCTCGAAGGACTTGGAGTGCCCGCGCAGGAAGGGGGCGGTGAAGTCCAGCGTCTGCAACTGCTCGTAGACGGCGTCGGCGATCTCCTGCCGGCAGTGGCCGGCGGCCACGCAGAACAGGCCGGCCGAGGCGTCGATCACCTCGCGACCCTCGGGCGTGTAGAAGTACATGCCCTTGGCACGGCTGAACATGCGCGGCTCGGCCTTGAACTCCTTGTTGGGCGAGAACGGCATCCAGAACGACTGCATCGTCGTGGCGACTTGGGGTTCAGCGTGTCCCATGGTGGTCGGGCTCCTCGGGCGTTGATGTTGGGCGGGTGTGCACGGCCGCAAGCGCGCCGCGCGTCCAGTTCCTCGAAACCCTATTCTGGCCCAGCGCCCGGTGCCAACACCGCAGCCCCTCAAACTGGCACCACGAGCAGGCTCGTGGTGGCACCACGCGACACCCCCTTCGTGGCTCGACACCGCGGGAAAACCCCCTTCACGCGCGCCACGCCGACGGCCGATGCTTGCCCCTGGGCACAGTGTGGCTTCACCGGTCTGCGCCTCGACTGACTCAGCCCGGCCCGCCCTGCCCCCCCGTTCGTCCGTCACCTTTCGCCATCTCTGGAGGGAATCCCACCATGCTGAAGAGCCCCCTGGCCCGCTGGGTCGCCGTGCTGTCGCTCGCACTATGCGCTCCGGCCTTTGCGCAGCCGAAGAAGGAAGTCACTTTCGCCCACCAGGACATGCTGGTGCCCTTGCGCATCGTGCAGGAGTCCGGCGAGCTCGAGAAGGCCACCGGCTACAAGATCAACTGGCGCATGTTCGGGGGCGGCGGCGACGTCATCAAGGCCATGGCCTCGGGCGACGTGCAGATCGGCGAGGCCGGGTCGAGCCCGATCACCGCGGCAGCCAGCCAGGGCCAGGACATCAAGCTGTTCTGGATCCTCGACGACATCGCCGACGCCGAGGCGCTGATCGCCCGCAACGGCTCCGGGGTGAACTCGGTGAAGGACCTGAAGGGCAAGAAGGTCGCCACGCCCTTCGTCTCCACCGCCCACTACCAGCTCATGGCCGCGCTCAAGCTCGAAGGTGTCGCCGGGCGCGACGTCAACGTCATGAACATGCGCCCGCCCGAGATCGCCGCCGCCTGGGAGCGCGGCGACATCGACGCCGCGTTCATCTGGGACCCGGTGCTGTCCAAGATCAAGGGCAACGGCAAGGCGATCGCCAGCTCGAAGAGCATCGGCTCCAAAGGCTTCCCCACCTTCGACGGTATCGTGGTCAACGCCAAGTGGGCCGCCGAGCACGAAGCATTCATGGTGGCGCTGGTCAAGGCGCTGGCGAAGGCCGATGCCGAGTACCGCGCCAACAAGGCGAAGTGGACCGTGGACTCGCCCCAGGTCAAGGCCGTAGCCAAGTGGTCCAAGGCCGACGCGAAGGACGTGCCTGACGCGATGGCGCTCTATGTCTTCCCGACGGCCGATGAGCAGATGGGCCCGAACTGGCTCGGCGGCGGCGCTGCCAAGGCGATGGCCAACACCGCGGCCTTCCTGAAGGAACAGGGCCGCATCCAGGAGGTGAAGGCCGATTACCGCGCCTTCGTGACCGACGCCTACGTCCGCAAGGCACTGGGCAAGTGACGCAAGAGGCGCGGCAGGGCCGGTCGACAGGGCCCGGCCGCGTCCAGTGGGAGCGGCTGTTCGCGCTCGAGCCCGGCTCCTCCCTGCCGCTCCAGACCCGGCTGCGCCAGGCCATAGTCCAGGCGCTGCTGGAGGGTCGGCTGGCCGCTGGCGTGGCGATGCCTTCGTCGCGCGAACTGGCACGCCTGCTGGGCCTGAGCCGAAACACGGTCACCGCCGCCTACGATCAGCTCGTCGACGAGGGCTTTCTGCAAGCGCGGCCGCGCAGCGGCATCTACGTCGCACACGCCAGTCGCGCCGCGGAGCTTGCGCCCCGATCCGCGCCGCCGGCCCACCCGGTGGCCGTCCCAGCGCCGGGCCGCGCCCCGGATTGGGGGCATCGCCTGCACCGCTCTCTGGCGCGCCAGCCCATGCTGGCCAAGCCGGTGCGCTGGCGCGACTACCCCTATCCCTTTGTCTACGGCCAGCACGACCCCGAGCTCTTCCCGACCGAGGACTTCCGCGAGTGCGTCGTGCGCACCCTGACGCGCGCGCGGCAACCACGCTGGACGCCCGACTTCGAAACCGACGACGTTCCCGAGCTCATCGAGCAGATCCGCCTGCGTCTGCTGCCGCCGCGCGGCGTGTTCGCGCTGCCCGACGAGATCCTCGTCACCGTCGGCGCGCAGCACGCCTACCACCTGCTGGCCGAAGGTCTGTTCCATGCCGGCACCCGTGTCGGTCTCGAGGAGCCCGGCCACCCGCACGCACGCAACACCTTCAGCCTGCGCACGCCGCGCATGCTGACGGTGCCGGTGGACGACGACGGTCTGGTCGTGGACAAGCTGCCGCCTCTGGACTACCTTTTTGTCACCCCCTCGCACCAGAGCCCGACCACGGTGACGCTGGCCCTGGAGCGGCGCCAAGCGCTGCTCGCGCGCGCCGAGCGCGAGGACTTCATCGTCGTCGAGGACGACTACGAGGCGGAGAACCTGCACGCCGGCGCGCCGATGCCGGCACTGAAGAGCCTGGACCGCACCGGCCGCGTGGTCTACGTGGGCTCGCTGTCGAAGAGCCTGTCGCCCGCGCTGCGTCTGGCCTACATCGTCGCGCCGCGCGACCTCGTGGCCGAGCTGCGCCTGTTGCGCCACGCGATGGTGCGCCATCCCAGCACTTTGCTGCAGCAGGCCTACGCGCTGTTCCTGGCACTCGGGCACCACGATTCCCACGCACGCCGCGTCAACGTCGCCTTGCGCGAACGCACCGCCGCACTCGCGCTGTCCCTGCGCGAATTCCTGCCCGACTTTAGCTTCCGTCTGCCACGGGGTGGAGCCTCGGTCTGGCTGCAGGCCCCGCCCTGGTGCGACGGCAGCGAGCTCGCCACCATCGCCCGCGGACATGGCGTGCTCGTCGAGCCCGGCGACGTGTTCTTCGCAGCGCCCCCCTACCCCTGCCCGCACCTGCGGCTGCGGCTGTCGTCCATTCCGGCTGCCCAGATCGCACCCGGGGTCCGCGCGCTGTCGCTGGCCGTCGACGAGCTCGCCCGTGCCCGGGGCGTGGCCCGTGCGCGGCCCACGCCGGCTGCACACTGAGTCCGGCCAACCCAGCACCCCGAGCCCGCGCCAAGCTCCTGGAGTCCCCACCCGATGCCCACTCTCGACATCCGCGACCTGACGGTGAACTATGCCGTCAAGGGCGGCACGCTGCAGGCGCTGACCGCCGTCAACCTGACCATGCGCGACGGCGACTTCGTCGTCGCGCTTGGCGCCTCCGGTTGCGGCAAGACCACGCTGCTGAACTGCCTGGCTGGCTTCCTGCCGCCCTCCACTGGAAAGATCCTGCTCGACGGTCAGCCGGTGGCCGGCCCCGGTGCCGACCGCGGCGTCGTGTTCCAGAAGCATGCGCTCATGCCTTGGCTGAACGTGCTCGACAACGTCGCCCTCGGGCTGCGACTGCGCGGCATGGAACGCGGCGAGCGCGAGCGCATCGCGCGCGAGAAGCTCGCGCTGGTGGGACTCGAGAAGTTCGGTGAGCGTGCCGTTTACGAACTCTCGGGTGGCATGCAGCAGCGCGTGGGCATCGCGCGGGCGCTGGCCAGCGACCCGGCCGTGCTGCTGATGGACGAGCCCATGGGGGCGCTGGACGCGTTCACGCGCGAGCAGGTGCAGGAGATCCTGCTGCGCGCCTGGTCTGCGTCGAACAAGATGGTCTTCTTCATCACGCACTCGGTGGAGGAGGCACTGTTCCTGGCCACGCGCCTGATCGTGATGAGCCCGAGCCCGGGGCGTATCACGCGTGTGTTCGATGCCGTGCCGTTCTCGCGCGCCTTCCTCGCCCACGGCGACGCCCGTCGCGTCAAGAGCGACCCCGCCTTCATCGCCATGCGCGAGGAAGTGCTGGCCCTGATCCACCAGCGGGAGCCCGCCGCCGGCAGCGCGAAGGACACCGACCATGGCTGAAACCTCCAAGACCACCGCCGCACCCAAGACCAGTGCCTTCAAGGTGCCCGGCGAGGGCAGCAGTCTGGTCATCAGCATCGTCACCATCGTGGTACTGCTGGCCGCTTGGACGCTCGTGACCGCGATGGGCTGGATCAAGCCCCTGTTTCTGCCCAGCCCGGCCGCCGTGTTCCAGCAGTTCTACGAATACCTCACCGGTGCCGCGAACGACAAACCGCTTTGGCAGCACTTCGTGGCCAGCGTGGGCCGGGTGTTCGCCGCCTTCGCGCTTGCGGTGCTGACAGCGGTGCCGGTGGGCATCGCCATGGGCATGAGCCGGGTGGCGCGCGGCATCTTCGACCCGCCCATCGAGTTCTACCGCCCGCTGCCGCCGCTGTCCTACCTGCCGCTGATCATCATCTGGTTCGGCATCGACGAGTTGCCCAAGGTTCTGTTGATCTACCTCAGCTGCTTCGCGCCGCTGGCGCTGGCCGCGCGCTCGGGCATGAAGGGCGCCTCGCAGGAGCAGATCAACGCGGCGTACTCCATGGGCGCCAGCTACGCCCAGGTGATCCGCCATGTGATCCTGCCCTCGGCGCTGCCTGAGATACTGGTGGGCATGCGCATTGCCATCGGCTTCGGCTGGACGACCCTGGTGGCCGCCGAGATGGTGGCAGCCAACGTCGGCCTTGGGCAGATGGTGCTGAACGCCTCGAACTTCCTTCGCACCGACATCGTCATCATGGGTATCGTCGTCATTGGCGTGGTCGCCTACCTGTTCGACCTCCTGATGCGCTGGACCGAGCGCCGTCTTGTGCCTTGGAAGGGGCGCGTCTGACCAGGCCGATGCGTCCAAGACTGCCCTTTCTGCGCTGGCGCGACGACTGGCGCGAGCCCGGAACACTGCGGGCCGACCTGCTGGCCGGCCTGACCGGCGCGGTCGTGGTGCTGCCGCAGGGCGTGGCCTTTGCCACGCTGGCGGGGATGCCCCCGCAGTACGGCCTGTACGCCGCCATGGTGCCCTGCATCGTCGCGGCGCTCTTCGGCTCGAGCCGACTGATGGTCACCGGGCCCGCGAACGCGATCTCCCTGACGACGATGGCGCTGATCGCGCCCTTGGCCGCCGTCGGCTCACCACAGTACGTCACGCTGGTGCTGACCCTGTCCTTCCTCGTCGGCGCGCTGCAGTTGCTGCTCGGGCTCGCCCGAGCCGGCTCCCTGGTCGACAAGGTGCCGCATTCGGTGGTCGTCGGCTTCACCGCCGGCGCGGCTGTGCTGATCGCCAACAGCCAGCTCGGCCCCATCTTGGGCCTGGCACTGCCGCGCGGCCTGCCCGTGGCGGAGAACGTGGCTACCGCCGTGCGGGCGCTCGGAAAGTTGCAGCCACTGGCGCTGCTGGCTGGCGTGGCCACCATCGTGCTGGCGGTCGTCGCCCGGCCGCTGAACCGCATCGTGCCGGCGATGCTGGTGGCTGTCGTCGGCGGTACGCTCGTCGCACAGGGCGCGGCCGCCCTGTGGCCGGGCGCACCGGCGCTGCCCACCGTCAGCGCCCTGCCGGGCGCGCTGCCGCCGCTGTCACTGCCCGACCTTGCACCGGACACACTGCGCAGCCTGTTCGGCGCCACGCTCGTGATGACCCTGCTGGCGCTGACCGAGGCTTCGGCGATCGCGCGCTCGGTGGCCCGCGTGCGCGGCGACAAGCTCGACGGCAACCAGGAATTCATCGGCCAGGGCCTGGCCAACCTGGCGGGCTCCTTTTTCTCGGCCTATCCGGCCAGCGGCTCTTTCAACCGCTCGGGCGTCAACGTCTCCAGCGGCGCGCGAACGCCCCTGTCGGCCATCAGCGCGGCGCTGTTCCTGGTGCTGATCCTCAGCTTCGTCGGCCCGCTGGCGCGGTTCCTGCCGTTGGCGGTGATCTCCGGCCTGCTGATGGTCGTGGCCTGGGGCCTGATCGACCGGCGCGAGATCACGCACCTCTGGCACGAGGGCGCACGCGAGCGCGTGCCGCTGGTCGTCACCGCGCTGGCCACGGTCACGCTGTCGCTCGAATGGGCGATCCTGCTGGGCATCGCCAGCGCATTCGCCGCGCGTGCCGTGATGCGTCGTCAATGATGAAGCCCCTCACCTCCCGACAAGCGGCCCTGGCCGTGCCCATCCGTCGCGCCACCACCACGCTGATCGTGCGCGACGGTGTCAGAAGCCTCGAAGTGCTGATGGTGCGGCGCTCGTTGCAGGCCAGCTTCATGCCCGGCAGCTACGTCTTTCCGGGCGGCGCCGTCGATGCCGCTGACCAGCTGCCGAGGACACCTGGTCCCTGCGACGAGGAAGCCGCCGCCCTGGACGCGCGCCTGGGTCGTGTGCTCCAACTGCCCGACAGTGCCGCCGCGCATGCGTTGGCGGGTCTGCGCGAGTGCTTCGAGGAGTGTGGCCTGTGGCTTGGCGCCGCCGCCACCGAGCAGCGCCCAGCTGCAGTTTGGACCGCGCTGCGCGGGCAACTCCACGCCGGCGCCTCGCTGGCGGCCATCGCGGCGGGGGCTGGCCTGGTGCTGCGCACGTCGATCCTGCGCCCCTGGGCGCGCTGGGTCACGCCGCTGGGAGCGCCGCGCCGCTTCGACACCGTCTTCGTCGTCGCGCCCGCGCCCACCGATCAGCGCCCCGAGGTCGACGCCGGCGAGACCACAGCGCTGGCCTGGGTCGACCCCGTGCAGGTGCTGCGGCCGGAATCGGGCGTACCACTGGAGTTCGCCACCCGGGCGGTCCTGCAATCGCTGCAGCCCTTCGCAGCAACAGGCCAGGAAGCGATGCTGCGGCACGCCGAGTCGCTGCGCGATCTCGCACCGGTGCACCCGCGGCTGGACATCGGCGCCGACGGCAGCGTGCGCCGCATCGTGATGCCCGGGGAGGCCGGCTACGACGACGCGGGCCCCCCGCAACCTTGACCGGGTCGCGGGCCTTCCTGCTGATGCGCGTACCGAGCCTGCCCGCGGTAGCCACCGTTGTCGTGGCCGAGCTGATGGCCGTGTCTCTGTGGTTTTCGGCCAATGCCGCAGCCGAGCCGCTGCGAGTCGCCTGGGGGCTGGGGCTTTCCGACATCGGCGCGCTGACGAACGCGGTGCAACTGGGCTTTGTCTCGGGCACGCTGCTGTTCGCGCTGACCGGCCTGGCCGATCGCCATGCGGCCAGCTTGCTGTTCGCCGTCTGCGCCGTCGCCGGCGCGGCTGCGAACGCAGCCTTCGCACTCCTGGCCGAGGGCCTGTCCGAGGCGCTGCCGCTGCGTTTCATCGTCGGCGTGGCGCTCGCCGGCGTCTATCCGGTGGGAATGAAGCTCGTCGTCTCCTGGAACCCGCAGCGCGCGCCGCAGACGCTGGCCTGGCTCGTGGCGATGCTGACGCTGGGCACAGCCCTGCCGCACGGCCTGCGCAGCCTCGGTGCCGACTGGCCCTGGCAGGTGCCCGTGCTCGGCGCGTCGGTGCTCGCGCTGCTGGCGGCCGGCCTCGTGGCCCGCCTCGGCGACGGGCCGCACCTGCAAGGCGCCAGCGGCACCACGCGCGCCGGGCTACACGAGGTGCTGGGCAACCTGCGCGTGCCCGCCTTCCGGGCCTCGGCGCTGGGCTACCTTGGCCACATGTGGGAACTCTACGCCTTCTGGGCCCTCGTGCCCGTGCTGCTTGCGGGCGCCGGCATCGCCGCGGCGGGCAGCGCGGTGCAATCCCAAGCCGCCTTCGGCATCATCGCCGTCGGCGCGCTGGGCTGCATCGCTGGAGGGTGGTGGAGCCGGCGCATGGGCGGCGCCCGCGTCGCTGCAGTGGCGCTCGCTGGCTCGGCGCTGTGCTGCGCGCTCTACCCACTGGCGGCCACAGCCGCACCGGCCTGCGTCCTGCTGCCGCTGCTGTTGGCCTGGGGCATGTGCGTCGTCGCCGATTCGCCGCAGTTCTCGGCGCTGTCGGCCGCCGCCTGCCGGCAGCAGACGGTGGGCAGCGCCCTGGCGCTGCAGAACGCGCTCGGCTTCGCGCTGACGATGGTGTCGATCCATCTGGCCACCGCCTGGGCCGACGCCTGGGGCGCCTGGATCGCCTGGCTGCTGCTGCCGGGTCCGCTGCTGGGCCTGTGGGGGCTGTGGCCGCTGTGGCGCCGGGCGCGCGCCTGAGTTGCGCAACCCCGGCGATCAACGCCGTCATGCTCTGCGTGCCTTGCCCCCCGGATGGAGGCCTGGCCGGTCTACCAGTCGCCAAGCCGGCCAGCGGTCGCCTGCCCAGCCCGGGCGGCCTCCGCGGCGACATTCAGCGCGTGGATGTTGGTCTGGCAGGCAATGCGATCGATCAATCCGATACGGAATCGCCGAGTGTGCGCGGCCGAGGCGATCCTCGCTCGGCGTCAATGCACCCGATTCACCCTCCGTTTCCGGAAAAAACCGGACCACTCCAGGGTTTCAGGCCCCATCCGGGAATGGGCAGGGCTCAGCGCGACCCCGGGAGTGCTCTCGATCTCCCGCAACCCTCGCCCACACCCGGGCGCGTGCCCTCAAGCGCCGTGGAGGCTGGGCGGGGCCCTCTCGCCGCCCAAGGCGTCCAGCAGTTCGCCCATGAGTTGGGACAGCTCACCCGTGGCCAGTGCCGCGTTGGCGTCGAACGCGTCCTCGTCACTGTCCCCCGCGGTCCCGGTTGAAGTGGCAGCATCGACATCCAGGAACTTCACGCGCTTGATCTTCAGGTCGTCGGTCAGCACGAAAGACACACGGTCGGCCCAAGTCATGGCCAGATAGGTGGGTAGCTTGCCCTGCTGCAGGTGCAGCGCCACTTCGTCGATGTCCAGGGTGTGGCGCGTGTACTTCACCGTGGCCCGGCTGTCGTCAGGCTGGCGCAGTTCGCACTCCTGGTCGATGGTGAATCCTGCGGGCGCCTGACGCGCCGCCATCCAGGCCGCCATGGCACCGGCGGGTGACTGCTGAGTGTCCAGCGGCGCCAAGGGCAGCTGGTCGTCGAATACGCGCAGCAACTCCGCCACCACCAGCTCCGCGACCTTGACGCTGGGAGTGCCCAGCACCAGCATGCGGCTGCGCGGATCGAGCCATACCGTCACGACCGACTTGCGGGTGAAGGCGCGCGGCATCAGGTCGTGCTCCACCTGCTCCTTCATCTCACGCTTGGCCTTGCCACGCGGTCGGCGGCCGATTTGCGCCTCCACGGCGTCCAGCCGCAGTTCCAGCTCCGCCCGCACGGCCGAGGCCGGCAAGGGGCGCGACTCGCTCATCAGCGACATCAACCACTGCCCACCCACCGTCTCGAGCAGCGGTCCGTGGTCGACGCCTCGCGGTGGCACCCACCCCGATGTGCGGCGCTCGGTCGGGCCACACGGGCGGAACACAGTGCGCGCCAAGGCGGTTGACAACTCCCCGAAAGACGGCACCTGCCAGCTCTCCAGGACCCGAAAGGCGGTCAAGGACTTGAGCATGTCAGCGCACGCTCGCCTGTACCTGGCCCTTGAGCTTGATCAGCAGCGGGCGGCCACGCCGGTCCACGGTCTTGCCCGCAGCGACCTTGATCCAACCCTCGCTGATGCAGTACTCCTCGACATCAAAGCGCTCACGACCGTTGAAGAAGATGACGATCGTGCGCTGCATCAGCGCGGGGTTGTGGTGGGGGCTGCGCGGGTCGATAGACAGGCGGTCGGGTAGCGCCAGAGCGGTTTCTTCGGTCATCTTCAGTTCGTCAAGGCAAGAAAGCCCACGATTGTCGGCGCAGTCGCGGGCCGGTACCGTGGCCGGCTCCCTGCGTCAATCCAGCTTCAAGTGCGCCAGAAAGATCGAAAGGACAGTGACGAAGCCGACCATCCCCGAAAAGACCGCGATACCGGCGCCGTAGATCTTGACCAGCCGGGTTCGTGTCTGCTGCATCTTCATTGTCGACATGGGGCTCTCTTGGTAGGACGGTTTGGCATTCACGCGATGCGGGTGACGAACTCGCCCATCGCGCGGCGAACCTTCTTCAGCGGCTCGAGCCAGTCCTGGCCGGAGTGCCGGTAGCCCAGCGGCATGATGGCAACGCTGCGCAGACCACGCTCGCGCAGGCCGAGCAAGGCGTCGACAGCCGACGGGTCGAAACCCTCCATCGGAGTGCTGTCGACCTGCTCGGCCGCGGCGGCCACCAGAGCCACGCCCAGGCCGATATAGGCCTGACGCGCCGCGTGCTCGAAGTTGGCCTCGGCTCCGCGCGCGGGATAGCTCTTCAGCAGCATCGCACGGTAGGCCTCCCAGCCGTCGTTGGTGAAACCACGCTCGCGGTTGGTCAGATCGAACATGTGGTTGATACGCTCGACGGTGTAGTCATCCCAAGCCGCAAAGACCAGCAGGTGCGAGCAATCCGCGACTTGAGTCTGCCCGCGCGCGGCTTGGTGCAATGACGCCAACGACTCACGCCGGCTGACCACGACCACCTCGAAAGGCTGCAAACCACTTGACGTCGGCGCCAGGCGCACGGCCTCGAGGATGCGCTTGAGCTTGTCCTCCGGCACCGACTTCGAAGGATCCATCTTCTTGACAGCGTAGCGCCAGCTCAGCACGTCGATCAGGTTCATCAGAAGGTATTTCCAGTAGAACGAAATGAAGAAGGCCCCGCCTGTTCAGGCGGGGCCTTCGCGATTGGTGGGCCCTGTAGGATTCGAACCTACGACCAACGGATTAAGAGTCCGCTGCTCTACCAACTGAGCTAAGAGCCCGACTTGCCAGCCACCGGCGCGCACCAAAACCATCTATGCGCCCCGCCAGCTGAACTTTGGTGGGTTGTGCAGGATTCGAACCTGCGACCAACGGATTAAAAGTCCGCTGCTCTACCGACTGAGCTAACAACCCTGTCCGCAGAGCCTGCGATCATAGCACGGTTTAGAGACTGCTCAACAATTTCCGCGGCGGCGGCCAGGCCGAAGGCGGCCGTGACCATGACACTCGAGCCGTAGCCGTGACAGGCGAGCCCCGCGCCGACCTCACAATCGGCCGGCCGGTGCACTGGTTCGCGCGAGTACACGCAGCGCAGTTCCATGGTCCCCGTGCGTGCCGCAGAGTGCTCGCGTCGCAGGCGTTGCCGTACCGAGGCGAGCAAGGGGTCGTGCGTCACGGTGGCCAGGTCATCTATCTCCACGCGCTGCGGCAGGCGTTTGCCACCAGCGGCACCGACGCTGACGAAGGCCACACCGGCGACGCGGGCCCAGGCGGCCAGCGCCACCTTGGCTCGTACCTGGTCGCAAGCATCGACGAGCGCATCGACCGGCCCGGGCAGCAGGCCGGGCCAGTTCCCAGGCTCGACGAACTCCTCGGCGACGACGACTTCGCAGCCGGGGTGGATGTCGGCAAAACGCTCGCGCAGCGCCTGCCCCTTTCCCATGCCCAGCGTCCGTCCGAGGGCCTGGATCTGGCGGTTGACATTGGATTCGGCGACGTGGTCCAGATCGATCAGCACCAGCCCGGCCACGCCGCTGCGCGCCAGCGCCTCGGCTGT
Source organism: uncultured beta proteobacterium (assembly GCA_903876715.1). Taxonomy (GTDB): domain Bacteria; phylum Pseudomonadota; class Gammaproteobacteria; order Burkholderiales; family Burkholderiaceae_C; genus Rubrivivax. The sequence continues at coordinate 18,806 of CAIRBF010000452.1, read as the reverse complement.
CCATGAGCCGACACCCCCCAGACCGACGACCGCCACACGCAGCGCGCGCAGGCGTTCATAGCCGGTGTCCCCGTACAGCCGGCGCAGCCCGCCGAAGCGGCGCTCCAGGTCCGCCAGCATGCGCTGCTCAGGCCAGGCGGTCCAGGCGCCAGGCCTGGTACTTCAGCCCCAGCACCGCGCCAGACAGAATGCCGGCCAGCGCGATGAAGCTGCCGAGCGCCAAGGTCGACACCCCTGACAGGCCCTGCCCCACCGTACAGCCCATCGCGGTGACGCCACCGATGCCCATCAGCACCGCGCCGACCAGATGGTGCGCGGTGTCCTCGGTGCCACCGAAGCCCTCCCAGCGGAAGCTGCGCGTGGCCAGCGCGACGGCGGCCGACCCGGCCACCACGCCCAGCGTCGTGACGATGCCGATCGTCAGCACCTTGCTCTTGTCGCTGAACAGGATGAGCCAGTCGATCGTGTACGCCACGGGGGCGACGAAGGTCAGCGACTCCATGCGTTGGCTGTTCGTGACGAGGAAGGCCTCTTCGAGCGTCAGCGGATGTTCCGCCAAGTGCCCGAGCCGGCCCGAGACCCACCACACGGCGACGACGACCGCCCCGATGCCCAGTCCGCCCCACACGAGCTCGGGACGTCGACTTTCGGCACGCATCAGCGCCCAGCCCATCAACGCAAAGCCGATCGCGCCACCGGCCATGAGCGCCAGGGCCTGGCGCGGCAGGCCACTCCAGAGGGCCAGCAGCGACGGGAGGTCCTGCCCCGCCGGCAGTTGCAGCGCCACCTGGTCCACCGACTGCACGCGCGCGACCGCGAACACGCCACGCATCGTCGCGTAGGCGGACAGACCCATCACACAGAACACCACCAGCGCCTTCAGGCTGCCACCGCCGATGCGCACCAGCATCTTGTTTCCACAGCCCGACGCCAGCACCATGCCCACGCCAAACAGCAAGCCTCCGGTGGCGTTGGACAACCAGACCAGCCGCGAACCGGCGTAGATGCTCTTGCCCGCCTCGACCCAGCCGAGCGCAACCATGGCGTTGAAGCCGAGCATCGCCACGCCGGCAGCCAGAGCCCACTGACGCATACGACTCCAGTCGCCCATGTTGACGATGTCGGCCACCGCGCCCATGGTGCAGAAGTGCGTCCGTTGCGCGATGGCGCCGCATGCCGCCGCCAGAAAGAAAGCGGCCCAGAGAACCTGGGCCGCCATGCCGGGAAGATCGGATTCCTGAACCATGAAAAGCATTTTAGGCAGGCGCTACCTCCCTCGCGTCCCCGGGGTGAGTCACGCCCAGGAACAGGGAGCGACAGCGTGGCCGTGCGCGCCGAGGCCTACTTCATCGAAACCAGCCGCTGACGCCCCAGCTTGGACGCGTCGGAATCCGGGTATAGGCGCAGAAGATCCTCGAGCGTCTTGCGCGCGCTGGCCCTGTCCTTCAATTCAAGCTGGCTTGCAGCCAGTGCGAGCATAGCTTCGGGCGCCTTGGGGTGGTTGGGCGAATCCTTGACCAGGGTCTGGAACGAGGTGATCGAACTTCGGTGGTCGCGCCGCCCCATCAGCGCCTGTCCATACCAGAAGCGAACCCACCCCAGATAAGCACTGTTGGGGTGCCGTCGCAGGAACTGGCTGAGCAGTTCGCCCGCCCGGTTGAAGTCGCCTTTGGCCATCAAACCGATGGCCTCGTCGTACGCGCGCTTCTCTTCGGGCTGGACAGAAAGCTCCTCCCCGTCGAGCAATACCTTCAAGGGTTCGAGCTTGCGCAAACGGTCGTCGATCTGACCGACCCGCTGCCCGAGTGGACTCAAGTCGGCGTCCATGCCGCGCTGGCGCGCCTGTTCATCGACCAGGCGCCAGCGCGCTTCCATGCGAAGTGCGCGCTCGTCGATCCGGGCCACGCGGGCTTCGCCCTGGGTCTGGCGATCGTCGCCACGACGCAGCGCCTCGTCGATCCGGCCCAAGCGCTCGGCTGCCTCACGCGCACGCTCATCGGCCTGCGCGCGCTGCGCATCGATATCGCCCAGTCGCACGTCGGTCTGCGACAACTGCTTCTCGGCTTCGGTCACCCGACCTTCTGCCTCGCCCAGACGCTTGTCGGCGTCGCTCAGGCGCTGGTCGGCATCAGCAAGGCTCTTTTCGATGGCAGCCAGACGCTTGTCGGCCTCGACGAAGCGACGGTCCGCTTCTGCAAGGCGTCTGTCCGCCTCGGCGAGCTTGACGTCTGCCTGCGCAATGAGCGCATCAGCCCTGTCGGCACGTTCCTGCGCCTGTCGCAAGGTTTGCTCCAGCCGGGCCGATCGCTCATCAGCGCGGCGCCCAAGCTCCTCGACAGCCTGGCGCAGCCGCCCCTCGGCTTGCTGAGCCTTCTGCTCTGAATCGCGGACCGCGTCCGCGAGCTTCTGCTCGTGACGGGTGTCGCGCTCGGCCAGAGCCTGCTGCCACTGCGCCTGGCTCTGACGCTGCGCCTCCTCGATGTCCTTGATCCGTTCGTCGACCTTGCGCTGCACGTCCTCGGCCTTGCGCTGGATGTCGGCAACGAGCGTCGCTTGGTCACGCAGAGCACGCTGTGCGATGGTCAGGTCCCGCGCCAACTGGTCCAAGGACGTCTGCATCGGCGCCAGCCACTTCTGCGCGTCCTCCCGGAGCTGGTCGATAGTCCGGCTGACCTCCACGCGTCCCGCCTTCAAGGCGGCGATCTCATTGTTCAGATCCTGAAGACGGACCACGGCGGCCGCACTGAACTCCTCCTGCCTGCGCGTCTGGTCTTTGAAGTCGCCTCGGAGAATCTCCTGATTCCCCTTCAGGACAGCCGTCTCCCGGTCAAGCTCCTGGACGCGCGCAGCGAAACCCCGGTTGAACTCGTCTTGCTTGAGCGCCTGACCCTTCATGTCGCCCTGCAGGACGAGCTGGTTTTCCTTCTGAACGCCCTGAAAGGCGCGCAGCTCTGTCGTCTGCCGGCTCAATTCGTCGCGGAAGGACGCATTCGTGCCGTCGATGCGCTGGTTCAAGGCGGTCGCCAACCGGTCGATCGCTTCGCGAACCAAAACCTCGGAAGCCTCGAGGCGCTTGCGTGCGTCCAGGGCCACGGCGTCAGACCGCGCCTGCGACTCCTGCTGGGCTGAGCCGATCGAGGCCTTCAACGCCGCATCGATCGCCGTGATGCGCTCCCTGGTTCCCAGCTCGAGCTCCAGCAGCTTTTCCTGCAGGGTCTTGATGGCTCGCCGGGCATCGTTATCGGCGAAGAGAGTGACCTGGGCGGCCGCCGATACCGAAGCCAAGCCCAGGTGGAGCGCCGTCAATCCCCCCCAAGCGGCCTGCCTCCAGGACTTCACCTGCGGTCCTTCAACTCGGCCCGGCGGTTCTGGGCCCAAGCCGCTTCATCAGAGCCTTGCACTGCCGGGCGCTCCTTACCGAAGCTCACAGCCTCGAGTTGGGCATCGCTCGCGCCAAGCATCACCAGGGCACGCAACACGGCCTCGGCACGTTTCTGCCCTAGGGCGAGGTTGTACTCACGGCCTCCACGGTCGTCGGTGTGCCCCTCGATGACCATGCGCCGGACGCGGTCGGACGTGAGAACGCGGGCGTGGGCCTCGATCACAGGCCGCGCCTCGTTGCGGACGACGAAGCTGTCGAAATCGAAGTACACGATGCGGCTCATGCCGGGCGGCAGGACGGCCGGGTCATCCCGGGGCGCCATCGGCGGCGGATTGGCCGAGCCGATGCGGCTCATGCTGGGCGACGCCGCGGCGGAGTCATCCCGTGGCGCGATCGGCGGCGGCGTGATGGTGCTGATGCTGGCCAAGCGCGATTCACCCACCGCCGAGGGCAGTGCCGTGCCAGCCGGGTTCACTCCACCGGCGCCGCTCGTGCCCCAGGCACTGCCCGTACCGGCCGTGCCTGGGGAACCCGCGGCCGCGCCAGCGCTGCCACCCGTTCCCGCGCCACCGAAGCCCGGACCCGCCGCGCTGCCAGAGCCCCCGGCACCGGCGAAACCGCCAGCGGTGCTGCCACCCGATGCTCCACCCGTTCCCCCCGTCCCGCTCGCGCCTCCCGCCCGGCTCGCACCGCCAGCCCCAGTGGCGCCAGTGCCGGAACCCGACGCACCACCCGACCGGCCTGCAGGACCGGCACCCGCACCCGCCGCGCCAGATCGAGAAGCGGATCCCGACGCGCTCGACGACTCGGCGCCGACCAGCACAGGCACGCGCGACTCCACGGGCGTGTCGCTGAGCTTGATGGCCGAACCACAGGCCGTCAGCAGGCTGATCGCTGTCAGTGTCAGCGGGATTCGGATGAAGTTGTGCATCTTTGATTCGCTCCTCGGTTGTCGTGATCGGAAAGGCAGGACTTCGGCTCGAGCGTCAACAACAAACGCGTCAACTCCGATACGGGCCCCAGGCCGGCTCCAGCATGTCGAGGCCGCTGGTCACCAGGCGATTCTTGATTCGGCCATCGATGGTGGTGGTCATCAAGACATCGCGCCCTTGCATGCGGGTGGCGAACAGGATGAGCCTGCCGTTCGGGGCGAAACTCGGGCTCTCGTCGTCGGACGTGTCACTGAGCTGTGTGACCACGCCGCGCGTCAGGTCGAGCAGACAGAGCTTGAAGGCGCCGCCCTGGCGCGTGATGTAGGCCAGCAAGCGCCCGTCGGGGCTGATGGCCGGGCTGATGTTGTAGCTGCCCTCGAAGGTCACGCGCTCCGGGTTGCCGCCTGCCAAGGCCATGCGGTAGATCTGGGGACCACCACCCCGATCGCTGACGAAGTACAAGGTACGGCCGTCGGGAGCGAAGGTCGGTTCAGTGTCGATGGAAGCGCTGGTCGTCAGGCGCCGCGGCACGCTTCCGGGCCGGCGGGACAGCAGATAGACCTGTGCCACGGCATCGCGCGACAGCGTGAGCGCGAATTCATTCCCGTCCGGCGACCAGGCCGGCGCGCTGTTGCTGCCACGGAAATTGGCCACCCGTTCGCGCTTGCCCGAGATGAGTTCCTGGGACCAGACGACCGCTTTCTCATCCTCGAAACTCACGTAAGCGAGTTCGCGTCCGTTGGGCGCCCAAGCCGGGGAGATGATGGGCTGATCGCTGGTGAGCAGCGGCGAGTCACCCGCGCCGTCCGCATCGGCCACCCGAAGCACATGGCGGCGCCCGCTGCGCGTCACATAGGCGATGCGGGTGGCGAAGACGCCCCGCTGCCCGGTCAGTTTTTCGAAGACGACGTCGGCAATGCGGTGCGCAGCCAGACGCAACTCCCCCTCCAGAACGGGGGGCGGCAGCTTGCCATCGATCAGCGGTTGTCGACGTACGGCGTCCCAAAGGCGGAAACGAACGTCGTACGTTCCGTCAGCGAGTCGACTGACCGACCCGGCCAGCAAGGCGTCGGCACCGGCTACCGGCCCATCACTGGGCGGCAAAGGTCGACGCTCATCGAGCCCTGGCGGCGCCTCGACGATTCGGAACAGCCCGCTGCGTTCAAGGTCGGTGCGGATCACCTCCGACAGCGGAACCTTGGAAAAGTTCTCACCGTAGAAAGGACCAAGCGCGACCGGGACCTGCGTGTCACCGATGCCCGAAATCTCCACACGGAATTGTGCCGCCGCCGGCAAAGCCAAGCTCGCGCCCATGGCAGCAGTGAAACGTCGTCGTCCCCACATGCCCATCATTCTAGGGGGTATGGCCCCCCTGGTCCACGACGGGACGGCAGGGAATACGCGCATCGTCAAGGCTCGGTGCAGCACACCTCGCGCGGTCCGGATAATCGCTTGTTTGTCTCGTCGCGCGGCCTGCCACCGAACGGTCGCCAGACGGGCTGTTCAGCGCGCCAAGGATCTGCCCATGAGCCAACCCACCAGTGCCCAGGACCCCTCTGCCGTGTCCCGCTACCCCGTTCCGGCACTGCAGGACCTGCCCGATGACATCCGCACCCGGATACTCGAAGTGCAGGCCAAGACCGGATTCGTCCCCAACGTCTTCCTGGCGCTCGCGCACCGACCAGCGGAGTGGCGGGCCTTCGTGGCCTACCACGACGCCCTCATGCTCAAGGAAGGCGGCCACCTCAGCAAGGGCGACCGCGAAATGATCGTCGTCGCCACGTCCGCGGCCAACGACTGCCTTTACTGCGTGGTCGCGCACGGCGCCATTCTGCGCATCTACGAAAAGAAGCCGCTGGTGGCCGACCAGGTGGCGATCAACTGGCGCAAAGCCGACATCACGCCGCGCCAGCGCGCGATGCTCGGGTTCGCGCTCAAAGTCTGCCAGCGATCGCACGAGGTCGACGAGGCCGACTTCGCTGCGCTGCGCGAACACGGCTTCGACGACGAAGATGCCTGGGACATCGCGGCGATCACGGCCTTCTTCGGCATGTCCAACCGCCTGGCCAACGCGACCGGGATGCGGCCGAACAGCGAGTTCTACCTGATGGGACGCGTCCCCAAAGCCAAGGCGTGAAGCCGTCACACCGCGCGCATGTCCGGCATTGCTCGGTCACTTATGCGAATTTCACATAAGCAACTACCATTTTCTTCGTTCCATCAATGAGAGGTCCAAGCGACAGTGCTCTCTCATTCATTTTTCGCATCCACTCTCATGTCTCTGATTCGCTCTGTGCTGCTCGGCGCAGCCTCCGCGCTGCTGGCTGGCGCTGCGGTCGCGGCCCCCCCCCTGCTGTCCCCGACGGAACTGCAGCCGCTGCTTCGAAATGCTTCGGTACGCGTCATCGACATCCGCGACGCCAAGGCGTACGCGGAGAAGCGCATCCCCGGAGCGGTGTCGGCGCCCTACGGTGAATGGCGGGGTCCCGCGTCCAACCCGGGCGAACTCCCCGACCTGCCCAAGCTCACAGCATTGGTGCAGCGCCTGGGATTGACGCCGGCCACGCATGCCGTGGTGGTCTCCTCCGGTGTCGACGCCACCGATTTCGGTGCCGCTGCGCGCGTGTATTGGTCCTTGAAGGTGCTTGGCCTCAAGGAACTGTCGGTGCTCAATGGCGGTGTGAAGGCGTGGGTTCAGGCAGGCCAGGCGCAGGATACGGTCAACGTCAGCATCACTCCCAGCACCTTCTCGCCGTCGATCGACAAGTCGCTGATCGCCACGCGCGACGAGGTCAAGGCGCAGATCGAGTCCGGCAAGGGGCGACTGGTCGACTCTCGCCCTGCGGAGTTTTTCAGCGGCGACACGAGGCATCAGTCGGCGAAGCTGCCGGGCACGCTGAAGGGCGCTGTCAACCTCGAGCATTCGCGTTGGTTCGCGACAGGCTCGTCGAGCCTGGCGGCGCCGGAGGAGATCCGCCGCATCGCCGCTTCGCTGCCGCCGGCCAGCGGCGACGCCGATACCGTCAGCTTCTGCAACACCGGGCATTGGGCCGCCACGAACTGGTTCGCACTGTCCGAGGTGGCAGGGCAGAAGAACGTCAAGCTGTACGCCGGCTCGATGGTCGACTGGACCCAGAACCCCCTGGCCGCCCTGATGGACAACGTGCCCAGCCGTGCCAAGCAGCTCGCCATCGACGCACGCCTGTGGGCCGAACGCACCGTCAAGTGAACTGAAGCGTACCGCCGGGCCGAAACTCGATGAAGCGTCTCCCACTGGCGGCCGCCATGGCCGCCTTCTTGGTCTTCCTGGTGTGGAGTGTGGCCGTCCGCCAGGCGGCGCTCTTCCTGGTGGGTATCGGGCTGGGCGCTGCCCTGGCGGGCGCGCGTTTCGGCTTCACCACCGGTTGGCGACGGTTGGTCGAGGAGCGCGATCCGCGCGGCGTCGTCGGGCAGTTGCTCCTGCTGGGTCTGGCGGCGACGCTGGCCATGCCGCTGCTCGGTGCATTTCCGGAACTGCAGGCGGCGCTGGGCCCGCCCAGCATCAGCCTGCTGGTGGGCGCCTTCGTCTTCGGGCTGACGATGCAGATCGCCGACGGCTGCGGGTCTGGCACCCTCTACAAGGCCGGCCTGGGCGTGCCACTGAACATGGGAATCCTGCCGCTGTTCGCGCTTGGCAGCTTTCTTGGATCGGTGCACCTGGACGGCTGGCTCGCGCTCGGCCAGACCGCACCGGTGGGGCTGGTGGCGGCCTGGGGCGTCGGCGGGGCATTGGCGGCCACTTGGCTCGTGTTGCTCGCCGTCGGCGTGGCAGTGCGACGCTGGGCCGGCTGGCAGCAGGCGTGGTGGGACAGGCGCTGGGTCGTCGGTGCCGTCGCCCTGGCTGTGCTGGCAACGCTGAATCTGGTCATCGCCGGCCAGCCCTGGGGCGTGGTCTACGGCTTCGGCCTCTGGGCCGCCAAGGCCGCCACCGCGCTCGGCGCCTTCGACCCCGCAGCGAACGCTTTCTGGTCACAGGCCGGCAACGCGCAGCGCCTGGCGCAGACGGTGTTGATGGACGTGACCTCGATCACCAACATCGGCATCCTCGGTGGTGCGCTGTGGGTGGCTGCACGCGACGGCGGCGAAACGGCGCGCCCGCTGACGGGCCGGCAGTGGCTGGTGGGCCTGGTGGCCGGCTTCGTAATGGGCTACAGCTCCCGCCTGGCTTTCGGCTGCAACGTCGGCGCCATGCTCAGCGGCATCTCCACCGGCAGCCTGCACGGCTGGATCTGGGTGCCGATGGCATTTGCCGGCACGCTGATCGGTATCCGGGTACGCCGGCATTTCGGGTTTTGAGGCTAGGAGCTGCCTGCAGGGCCACGCACCATGACGAAAACCAGCGCCGGCGCCCTGCTGCGCCCGATACTCTTCTGGGCCCTGCTGACGGCTTTTCTGGCCTGGGACTGGGCCCGCTCTCCCGCCATCGACCTGACACGCGAGCCACCACTCATCGCCGCGGGCTCCGGGCAGACCGCCTCGGGCGGGCACTGCTCGATGGCGAAATAGCGTCCCTGTCCGCATCCCGCCGTGGCAACCCGCCGGACGGCGAGCGGGCAGCGCCCGCCTGGCACAGAATCGTGGCCTGACCGCTCACTCCCGAGCAAGCGCGCTTCGCGCGCCGGAGTTGCCCATGAGCTTCCTCTGGCCCCAGTATCTGTGGTGGCTGCTGGTGGTGCCCCTGCTGCCGGCGCTGTACCTTTGGCTGCTTCGTCGGCGGGGCAAGCCGGCGCTGCGCCTGAGCAGCATCGCTGTCGCTCGGCAAGCGGCGGGGCCCGCGTGGCGCAAGCACATCCCGCCCGCGCTCATCCTGCTGGCATTGGCCGTGCTGACACTGGCGCTGGCGCGCCCAATCGCGAGGGTGACGCTGCCGTGGACAAAGTCCGTCATCATGCTCGCGATCGATGTGTCTCTGAGCATGCGGGTGAGCGACGTCCAGCCCACGCGCATGGTCGCGGCCCAGGAGGCGGCCAAGAGCTTCCTGCAGGACCTGCCACGCGACATCGACGTCGGGCTCGTCACCTTCGCCGGCACCGCGGTGGTGGCGCAGCAGGTCACGCGCGACCGGCCTTCGCTGGTGGGCGCGATCGACGGCATCCAGATGCAGCGCGGCACCGCCATCGGCAGCGCCATCGTGGTGTGCCTGGCCGAGCTGTTCCCCGAGCACGGCATCGACCTGAGCGACATGCTCTTCGGCTCGCAGCGCCCGGCGCAGAGCCTGGACAAGCAAGGGAAGACGCCGCCAAAGACTTTCGAGCCCGTGGCGCCGGGCTCGTACAAGCCGGCGGCGATCATCCTGCTCAGCGACGGCCGCCGCACCACCGGGGTGGACACGCTGCGTGCGGCGCAGATGGCGGCCGACCGCGGCGTGCGCGTCCACGTCGTCGGCCTGGGCACCCCCGACGGTCACCTGACGGCCGGCGAAGGCATGGCCTTCTACCTGCAACTGGATGAAGCCACGCTTCGCGAGGTGGCGCGCATGACCGGCGGCGAGTACCACCAGGCTGCCACCGCCGAGGCGCTGCGCGGCGTCTATCAGCAGCTCGGCTCGAAGCTCCAGACCGAGACCCGCGAGACCGAGGTCACCGCCCTGCTGGCGCTGCTCGCCGCGTTGCTCGTGGCCGCCGGCACGACGCTGTCGCTGCTGTGGTACGGGCGGGTGGCTTGAGGCGCAGGGCTTACATCAGGACGATGTCGTACTGCTGCGGATTCGTCGTCGGCTCCGCGCTCAGCGAGATGGGCTTGCCGATGAACTCGCTCAGGCCGGCCAGGTGCACGCTCTCCTCGTCGAGCAGCATCTCCACCACGGCGGGGCTGGCGACGACGCGAAATTCCTTCGGGGCAAACTGGCGCGCTTCGCGCAGGATCTCGCGCAGGATGTCGTAGCAGACGCTGCGCGTGGTCTTCACCTGGCCGCGGCCCTCGCAGGTGGGGCAGGCCTCGCAGAGCATATGCGCCAGGCTCTCGCGCGTGCGCTTGCGCGTCATCTCCACCAAGCCCAGCGCGCTGAAGCCGCTGACGGTGGTGCGTGTGCGGTCGCGCGCCAGTTGCTTGCGCAGCTCGGCCAGCACGGCCTGGCGGTGCTCCTCGCGCGTCATGTCGATGAAATCGACGATGATCATGCCGCCCAGGTTGCGCAGGCGCAATTGGCGCGCGATGGCGCCCGCGGCCTCGAGGTTGGTCTTGAAGATGGTGTCGTCGAAGTTGCGCGCGCCGACGAAGCCGCCCGTATTGACGTCCACCGTGGTCATGGCCTCGGTCTGGTCGATGATCAGGTAGCCGCCGCTCTTGAGCTCCACGCGACGCGCCAGCGCGCGCGCGACGTCCTCCTCGATGCCGAAGAGGTCGAAGATGGGGCGCTCGCCTCGGTAGTGCTCGAGCCGGGCCACCACCGCGGGCATGTAGGTGCGGCCGAAGGCCTGCAGCGCCTCGAACTGCATGCGCGAGTCGATGCGGATGGACTGTGTGGCCTCGGTGCACAGATCGCGCAGCACGCGCTCGGCCAGGCTCAGGTCCTGGTGCAGCAGCGTGCCCGGGGGCTGAGTCGTCGCGCGCTGGCGCACCAGGGACCAGGTCTTGCGCAGGTAGGCGATGTCGTCGGCCAGTTCGGTATCGCTCGCCTCCTCGGCGTTGGTGCGCAGGATGAAGCCCCCTCCCCCGCCAGCCTCAGGCGAGCCGACCAGCGCCTGCATGCGCGCCCGCAGCTGTTCGCGTGCCTCAGGCGAGCCGATCTTCTGCGAAATGCCGATGTGCTGGTCCTGTGGCAGGTGCACCAGCATGCGACCGGCGATGCTGACCTGCGTGGACAGGCGCGCGCCCTTGGTACCGATGGGGTCCTTGATGACCTGCACGGTCAGCGTCTGGCCCTCGAAGACCTGGCGCTCGATGGGCTGCGGTGGTGCGTCGTCGGGGCGGCGCCCGCCCGGGGCCGGCGGGTTCAGGTCGGCCACGTGCAGGAAGGCGGCGCGGTCCAGCCCGATGTCGATGAAGGCGCTCTGCATGCCGGGCAGCACGCGCGAGACCTTGCCCAGGTAGATGTTGCCCACCAGCCCGCGCTCGAGCGTGCGCTCCAGGTGCAGCTCCTGCACGGCGCCGTTCTCGACGATGGCCACGCGGGTCTCCTGCGGGGCCCAGTTGATGAGGATATCCTGGCTTGCCATAGGCGGGAGTCTAGTCGCCGTCAGCCGCGCGCCGCGCACAGGCGCGCAGCGGGGGCGAGCCTGGCACCGCGCGGCGGGCCGCCGCTACAAGGGCAGGCGCACGCCGGCAGCGCGCAGCAACTGCGCCGTCTCGTGCAGCGGCAGGCCCATGATGCCGCTGTGGCTGCCCTCGATGTGCTCGATCCAGCCGGCCAAGGGGCCCTGGATCGCGTAGGCGCCGGCCTTGCCCGAGGGCTCGCCGCTGGCGACGTAGGCGGCCACGACCTCGGGGCCGAGCACGGCAAGACGCACTCTCGACACACTCAGCGCCTGCCAGGTGCGGCGGCCCACGGCGACCGCGACGGCCGTCATCACCCGGTGCGTGCGCCCGGACAGCGCGCCGAGCATCGCGGCCGCCTCGGCCGCGTCGGCCGGCTTGCCCAGGATGCGGCGGCCGAGCACGACGGTGGTGTCGGCGCACAGGATGGGGGCCGTCGCAAGTGCGCGCGCCTTCAGGCGCGCGCGCGCCGCTCCAAGCTTGGCCTGCGTCACGCGCTGCACGTAGTCGGCCGCCGCTTCGCCCGGGCGGGTGATCTCCAGCGCCTCGGCGTCTTCCTCGGGGCCGGGCAGCAGCGGCTCGTGGCGCACGCCCAGTTGATCGAGAAGTTGCCGTCGCCGCGGGCTCTGCGAAGCCAGCCAGACGTGGTCGTGGGGAGGTTTCGAAGAAGGCATGGGGGTTCACTCCCGGTGGTAGGGATGTCCGGCGTTCAGCGACCAGGCCCGGTACAGCGCCTCCGCCAGGACGACGCGCGCGAGCGCGTGCGGCAGTGTCAGATCTGACAGACGCAGGGTCTCGTCGGCGCCGCTCTTCAGCGCCGCGTCCAGGCCGTCGGGGCCGCCCATCAGCAAGGCGACATCACGCCCATCACCGAGCCAGAAGCGCAAGCGCTCGGCCAGCTGCGCCGTGGTCAGCCGGGCGCCGCGTTCGTCGAGCACCACGCGGCGCGCGCCGCGCGGCAGCGCCGCTTCGATGCGCTGGCCTTCGGCCGCCATGCACTGCGCAGCGCTGCGGCCGGCACGCGGCTCAGCCTTCAGCGCACGCAGCTCGAGCCGCAACTCGGGCGGGAAGCGTCGGGCGAACTCCTCCCACGCCGAGTCGGCCCAGGCCGGCAGGCGCTGACCGACCGCGGCCACGAACAGGCGCATGGGCGCGACAGGTCAGGCGCGCCGACGTGGTACCCGAGGCGCTGGCGCGGCGGCCTTCTTCGCTGCCGGCCGGGCAGCCGACTTGCGAGCCGGGGCAGCAGTCGCAGACTTGGTCGCAGCAGCCTTCGGTGCCGCAGCCTTGCGCGCCACCACCACCTTGCGGGCCACCGGCGCCGCGGCTGCGGTCTTCCTGCCGGCGGCGGGACGCGGCGCGGGCTTGACCCCGGTACCGCTCGCAGGCGCCGCCTTGACCGTGCCGCTTGCGCGCACGGTCTTCTTGGGTGCGGCATTCTTGGCTGCGGTCTTCCTCGCCGCGGGCGTCTTCGTTTCAGGCTTCCGGGCGGCCGTCTTCTTCGCTGCGGTCTTCCTGGCCGCAGGCGCCTTGACGGCCGGCTTGCGGGCGGCGGACGGCCCGGCCGCGGCGGCGGGGGCCTCCTCGGACGCCTTGGGCAGGCCACGTGGTGCCGTCTCGGTGCGCTTCAGATGCACCGGCTTGCCGCCCCAGATCTCCTCCAGGTGGTAGTAGGAGCGGATCGAGGGCTGCATGATGTGCGCCACGGCGGCACCGCAGTCGACGATGATCCACTCGCCGTTGTCCTCACCTTCGGTGCGCAGCACTTGCATGCCGCGCGCCTTGACGGTGTCTCGCACGCTCGCGGCCAGGGCCTTGGTTTGCCGGTTGCTGGTGCCCGAGGCGATGACGACCCGCTCGAACAATGGCGAGAGGGCTTCGGTGTTGAAGACGACGATCTCCTGCGCCTTCACGTCCTCGAGCCCATCGACGATGGCTCGCTGCAGTTTGCGGATGTCCATTCAGTACGTCATGCCTTCCGAATACAAACGGTGGTTCTCAATATAGCCCGCCACCGCCGGTCCGACCAGGGCATCGACCCTGAGACCTTGCGCCGCGGTTGCGCGCGCCGCGGTGGACGAAACCGGCATGGCCGGCAGCGGCAGCGAGATGACGCGGTGTGGCTGGGCTGCCAACGCCGGGGGGCCGCGGGTGAGTTGCCGTCGCGGCCTGCCACGGCCAGCGTCACCCGCTCCAGCAGTTCGCGCCACTCGCGCCAGGTGTCGAAGCGACCGTACTGGTCCTGCCCGATCACGAGCAGCAGTTCTGTGCCCGGATGCTCGGCCGCGTACTCGCGTACGGTGTCGATGGTGTAAGTCGGACCGGCGCGGTCGAGTTCGCGCTCGTCGATCACGAAGCGCGGCTCGCCAGCCAGCAGCAGTTGCAGCATCGCAAGCCGGTGCGCGCGCGCGGCCAGCACGCGTGCGGCCTTCTGCCAGGGCTGTCCCGCAGGCAGCCAGCGCAGCTCGTCCAGGCCCAGGTGGGACAGCGCGAGATCCCCCAGCGCACGGTGCGCCAGGTGGGGCGGATCGAAACTGCCGCCGAACAGGCCGACGCGGCGCGGCGCGGCGGTGTCCCCGCTCAAGCCCAGTCCCGCGGACGCAGGAAGTCGGTGTACAGCCGCGCCTCGGGCGTGCCGGGCTCGGGGCTCCAGGCGTAGCGCCACTTCACCAATGGCGGCATCGACATCAGGATGCTCTCGGTGCGGCCACCGCTCTGCAGGCCGAACAGCGTGCCGCGGTCGAAGACGAGGTTGAACTCCACGTAGCGGCCGCGACGGTAGGCCTGGAAATCGCGCTCGCGCTCGCCGTAGGGCGTGTGGCGTCGGCGCTGGACGAGGGGCAGGTAGGCCTCGACGAAGGCGTCGCCCACGGCGCGCGTCATCGCGAAGCTCCCCTCGAAGCCGAGTTCGGCGAAATCGTCGTAGAACACCCCGCCCACGCCGCGAGGCTCGTTGCGGTGCTTCAGGAAGAAGTACTCGTCGCACCAGGTCTTGAAGCGCGGATAGAGCGCGGTGTCGATCGGATCCAGCGCCTGCCGGCAGGTCTGGTGGAAGTGGCGCGCGTCCTCCTCGAAGCCGTAGTAGGGCGTGAGGTCCATGCCGCCGCCGAACCAGACCACCGGCTCGCGGCCCTCGGGCAGCGCGGCGAACATGCGCACGTTCATGTGGACCGTGGGCACGTAGGGGTTGCGCGGATGCATCACGAGCGAAACGCCCATGGCCTCGAAGGGCGCGCCGGCCAGTTCGGGCCGGTGCTGAGTGGCCGAGGGCGGCAGCGTGCGACCCTTGACGTGGCTGAAGTTGCAGCCCCCGCGCTCGAGCAAGCCGCCCTCCTCCACCAGGCGCGACAGGCCGTCGCCCTCCAGCCGGCCGCCGGGCTCGCGCGTCCAGCTGTCGGTGGCGAAGGCGTGGCCGTCCTCGACCTCGAGCGCGCCGATGATGTGCTCCTGCAGGCCGAGGAGGTACCGGCGCACGGCGGCCGTGTCGACGGCTGATGCGTTGACAGTGGGAGAGGAAACGTCTGCGGTCACGGCGGTGTCATGCGGCAAAGGTTGAAGTGTCGCCGCCACAGCGCCGGGCGCGTGGCGGGCCGAGGAGCGTCAATGTGACATACGCACCCGTGCGGCAGTCTGACCTGGGTCAGATGGGTGCGCAAGGGAGGCCGAGTGTCAGGCACGGCAAACAGCGCTCACGCCAGCCTGATCGGCCCGGCCTGCTCGGGGCGGCAACCGCGCGCGGCGCCGAGGCGGCGGTCGATCTCGGCCAGGTCGGCGGCCGCGTCACCGCACAGGCGCAAGCAGGAATGGAAACCCACGCGCCGGCGGCCGTAGTCCAGGTGCACGAGCGCCAGCGGAACCGCCGCGCCCACGGCCACCTGGTAGAACCCGCTGCGCCAGCGCGGCGTCCAGGCGCGCGTGCCCTCGGGGGACAGCGCCAGCCAGAAGAATGCATCACGCGCGCGGGCCTCGTCAATGCGGCGCACCATGTCGCCAACGATGCCGTGGCGCGCGCCGCGATCCACCGGCACCCCTCCCAGCCAGCGCAGCCAGACGCCGAACACCGGCACACGGAACAGCGCGTCCTTGCCCCAGAAGACGACCGGGATGCCGATCGCCCACTTGGCGCAGATGCCCACCACGAAATCCCAGTTCGACGTATGCGGGTAGACGATCGCCACGCCCTGCCGGGCCGGCAGACCGTCGAAGTCGAGCTGCCAGCCGGCCAGTCGCAGGGCGGCTCGCGCCAGGCGGCTGCCGCGCAACTGCACCGGGCGTTCAACGACCTCCTGCGGCGCCATCAGCGCGGCTCGACCGCCCGGTGGCCGATGTCGCGCCGCCACTGGGCGCCATCGAACTCAATCGGCTGAAGCAGTTCGTAGGCGCGCTGGCGCGCCAGGCGTGCCGATTCGCCCAGCGCCGTGACGCAAAGCACGCGCCCGCCGCTGGTGCGCAGCGTAGCGTCGTCGGCACGCACGGTGCCGGCGTGGAACACGTGCCCATCGACCGGCGGCGCGTCCGGCGCCGGCAGGCCCGCAATGGCATCGCCCTTGCGCGGGGCCGACGGGTAGCCGTGCGCTGCCATGACCACGCCCAAGGCATAGCGACGGTCCCAGCGCAGTTCGACGTCATCGAGCCGACCCTCGGTGGCTGCGAGCAGCAACTCGAGCAGGTCGCTTTCCATGCGCATCAGCAGCACCTCGGCCTCTGGGTCGCCAAGGCGGGCGTTGAACTCCACGGTGCGCGGGCGGCCCTGGGCGTCGATCATCAGGCCGGCGTAGAGGAAGCCGGTGAAGGGCGTGCCCTCGGCACGCATGCCGGCGATCGTCGGATCCACGATCTCGCGCATGACGCGCGCATGCACGTTGGGCGTCACCACCGGGGCCGGGGAGTAGGCGCCCATGCCGCCGGTGTTGGGGCCGCGATCGCCGTCGAAGATGCGCTTGTGGTCCTGGCTGGTGGCCAGCGCAACGACGTGCTTGCCATCGCTGGCGACGATGAAGCTCGCCTCCTCGCCGGCCATGAACTCCTCGATGACGACGCGCGCGCCGCCCGAGTTGTGCTGCACGCCCAGGGTGTTGGCGGCCAGCATGTCATCGATCGCGGCATGCGCCTCGTCGACCGTCATGGCGACCACGACGCCCTTGCCCGCGGCCAGGCCGTCGGCCTTGACGACGATCGGCGCCCCCTGCGCGCGCACGTAATCATGCGCTGCCGCCGCCTCGGTGAAGCTCGCGTGGCGCGCCGTCGGAATGCCGTGGCGATGCATGAATTCCTTGGCGAAGGCCTTGGAGCTCTCCAACTGCGCGGCGGCACGCGTGGGGCCGAAGATACGCAGGCCGCACGCGCGGAACAGGTCGACGATGCCGGCGGCCAGCGGCGCCTCGGGGCCGACGACGGTCAGGCCGATGTCCTCGGCGCGCGCGAAATCGGCCAACGCGTTCAGGTCGGTGAGCGGCAGATTGCGCACCCCCGGCTCGATGGCGGTGCCGCCATTGCCCGGGGCGACGAAGACAGTGCGCACCCGCGGGCTGCGCGCGAGCTTCCAGGCCAGCGCGTGCTCACGCCCGCCCGAGCCGACGACAAGAACCTTCATCGGGACCGTTCAGCCGTCGATGGCGGCGTTGTGATGGACGTCCTGCACGTCGTCCAGATCTTCGATCGCGTCGAGCAGTTTTTGCATGCGCGCGGCGTCATCCCCGGAAAGATCCACCTGGTTTTCCGCGCGCATCGTCACCTCGGCGATCTCTGGCTTCAGGCTCGCGGCCTCGAGCGCGTTGCGCACGGCCTCGAAGGCACCGGGCTCGCACAGCACCTCGATCGAGCCGTCCTCCCCGGTGATGACGTCGTCGGCGCCGGCCTCGAGCGCCACGTCCATGACGCGGTCCTCGCTCGCGCCGGGGGCGAAGACGAACTGCCCGCAGTGCCTGAACTGGAAGGCCACCGACCCTTCCGTGCCGAGGTTGCCGCCGTACTTGCTGAAGGCGTGGCGCACCTCGGCCACGGTGCGCACGCGGTTGTCGGTCATGCAGTCGACGATGACCGCCGCGCCGCCGATGCCGTAGCCCTCGTAGCGGATCTCCTCGTAGCTGACGCCTTCGAGGTTGCCGGTGGCCTTGTCGATGTTGCGCTTGACCGTGTCGGCCGGCATGTTCGCGGCCTTGGCTTTCTCCACCGCCAGGCGCAGCCGCGGGTTGGCATTGATGTCGCCGCCGCCCTGGCGCGCGGCGACCATGATCTCGCGGATGACGCGGGTCCAGACCTTGCCGCGCTTTTCGTCCTGGCGGCCTTTGCGGTGCTGGATATTGGCCCATTTGGAATGACCGGCCATCGATGCTCCTGTGCGCGGGACGGCGGCTTGTCGCTGCGCGGAATATCCGCCCTGCCAAGCCAGCGCGACCTGTTTGTATATAGACTGACCGCGATTTTACCGGCGCCCCCTCGGGACCCCTGGGGGCCCGGCGCAGGGAGCCGTTCCGTCCGACGGAGAGACCGATGCCCGAACCGCTGCTCGTCGCCCGCCGCGGCACGACCGAATGTCACCTGCTGCCGGCGCTCGCCAACCGCCACGGCCTGATCACCGGCGCCACCGGCACCGGCAAGACGATCACGCTGCAGACTCTGGCCGAGGGCTTCAGCCGCATCGGCGTGCCGGTGTTCATGGCCGACGTCAAGGGCGACCTGACCGGCATCAGCCAGGCCGGGCGGCTGTCTGACAAGCTCTCGCGCATACTGGCCGAGCGCGGCATCGAGCCGCCGGCATCCCGGGCCTGCCCGACGACGCTGTGGGACGTCTTCGGCGAGCAAGGGCATCCCGTGCGCGCGACCGTCAGCGACATGGGGCCGCTGCTGCTGGCGCGCATGCTGGCGCTGAACGAGACCCAGTCCGGCGTCCTGAATCTCGTGTTCAAGATCGCCGACGACCACGGCCTGGCGCTGCTGGACTTGAAGGACCTGCGCGCGATGCTGCAGCATGTGGGCGAGAACGCGAAGGAGTTCACCACCTCCTACGGCAACGTCAGCGCCGCCAGCGTGGGCGCCATCCAGCGCGGGCTGCTGCAGATCGAGCAGCAAGGCGGTGACCGCTTCTTCGGCGAGCCCATGCTCGACATCGCCGACTTCATGCAGACCAGCGACGGCCAGGGTGTGGTGAACATCCTGGCGGCCGACCGGCTGATGAACGCGCCGCGCCTGTACGCGACCTTCTTGCTTTGGATGCTGTCGGAGCTGTTCGAGACATTGCCCGAGGTCGGCGATCTGGA
>CAIRBF010000451.1 GCA_903876715.1 uncultured beta proteobacterium | reverse complement strand
CCGGGCCAGCCGCCGCCCACGTTCGAGTGGCGATGGATCGAGGCGAGTGCCCAGGCGGCCCGTGGGGCGCCGCCCGGGCGCCGCGCCGGTCGTGGTGGCGGCGGTGGCGGCTCCTGCGCGAGCCTGCCCTTGGCTCACGCCAGGACACGTGTCTTCGATCAGGCGGGGCGAAAGCGCCTCGATTCACCTTTTTGCCACCTATCCGTGAGGGTGGAAGGCGCCTATAGTTGCGTCAGATTGCACCTAAGGACGACAGGGCTTTGGGACTGGGCATGAGCCATTTCCTGACATCTCTGGAATCCGTTCGACCCCCCCATCCCCGACGCAGACCTCGAGCGGTGACGTACCCGCCGGAATCTGCCAGCCAAAGCACCCACTGGAGGCCATCCTCATGTCCAAGATCCCCGCCAAGGTCCAGGGAACCCCACCCGCTGTCGTGACCAACGACGAGACGCGCGAGCGCCGCCAGGCGGGGCAGCGCGAGGCCGGCCTCCTGGGCCCGGCGGCACTGATGGCCATGGGTCTGGCAGGCAGCGCGCTGGCCGCTTCAGGCCGCGCCCCGGAAGAGGCCCGGGCGCCGCAGGCCGGGGATGCGGCGCCGACCGAGCCGCAGTCCCTTGTCGCGGCCGACCAGGCTGCGGTGCCGGCGCTGCCGGTGGACGCGCAGACCGAAGCGCTCGAGCGCCTGGTTGCAGCTCTCGTGGCCGAAGGCGGTTCGCTTGTGGCTGCTGATGGGGCGCCAGCCCCGGCGGCTGTGGCGGTCGCCCCGATCGACGCGCAGACCGCGGCGGGGGAGGCCGGCACGGCGCCGGTCCTGTCGGCCGCCGAGGTCGACGTCACCCTGGCCGCACCGGCTGCGGCGCCCGCAGAGGCGCCAGCCGCAGACGCCGAGATCCTCGCCCAGGCCCAGGCTCCCGCGCCGGCTGCCGGTGGCGCAGCCTCCGGCGCCGCCACGGTGGCGGTGGACGCCGTCGCCGCGGCGGCCACGAGCACGGGCCTGCTGACCGCGGTGGCCCTGGGCGCCCTCGTTCTGGGGGTCTCGTCCGGTGGCGGAGGCCGCTCGAACGACACCACCGCGCCGACGGTGACCGTCACCGACAACAAGGAGGCCGTCGTCAATGCCGCCGGGGGCGCCATCCTGTACACGATCGCCTTCTCCGAGGCGGTGACCGGCTTTACTGCCGATGACATCACGGTCACCGGCGGTACCAAGGGATTGTTCATCGCGCTCAGCGCGACGCAGTACTCGCTGCAGGTCACGCCCCAGGCGGGGTTCGAAGGCAACGTCCAGGTCAGCGTCGCCGCGGGTGCCGCCACGGACGCGGCGAACAACGCAAGCGCAGCCTCGACCACCTACCAGCAGTTGGTGGACACCAAGGCGCCCACGGTGGCGATCACCGACGACCGCGCTGGCGTCACCAATGGGGCGATCACCTACACCTTTACCTTCGCTGAATCGGTGACGGGTTTCAGCGCCGACGATGTGGCGGTCGTCAACGGCACCAAGGGGGCGTTTGCCGGCAGCGGCGGCGTCTACACGCTGGTGGTGACGCCCGCGGCGGGCTTCGAGGGCGATGTCACCGTCAATGTCGCCGCGAGCGCGGCCAGCGACGCCGCGGGCAACGCCAGCGCGGCGGCCACGCAGAGCGTGCAGACGGTGGACACGAAGGCGCCCACGGTGGCCATCACCGACAACCGCGTTGGCGTCGCCAACGCAGCGGTGACCTACACCTTCACGTTCTCTGAATCGGTGACCGGTTTCAGCGCCGACGACGTGGCGGTCGTCAACGGCACCAAAGGGGCGTTTGCCGGCAGCGGCAGCGTCTACACACTGGTGGTGACGCCCACGGCGGACTTCGAGGGCGATGTCACCGTCAATGTCGCCGCGAGCGCAGCGAGCGACGCCACAGGCAACGCCAGCACGGCGGCCACGCAGAGCGTGCAGGCGGTGGACACGAAGGCGCCGGTGGTCGCGCTGAGCGGCGGCACAGCGGCCATCGTCGTCAAGAGCAACGACGGCACGGGCAACCCCTCGACGGTGGCCATCACCTACGACAGCGACCTCGACGCCGCCAAGGCGCCGCTGGGCTCGGCCTTCACCATCGACGTCAACGTCGGCGGCGTGTTTTCCGCGCGCACCGTGCAGTCGGTCAGCATCGACGGCAAGGTCCTGACGCTGACGCTGGCCGGCGCGAACATCCCCCTGGGCGCCACCGTCACCGTCGCCTATGCGGACCAGGCCGGCGACGGGGCCGGCACGCAGGACCTGGCGGGCAACGAGGCCGCGGCCGGCACCTTCGTCAAGATCGCCGACGGCTACGTGCGTGGCGCCAAGATCTACATCGACACCAACGGCAATGGTCAGGCGGATCCGAGCGCCGTGGGCGCTCTGGCGGCCGACTACTACGCCGGTGAGACCGACGCCGAGGGCAACTTCTTCCTCCCCGCCAGCGCGCCCAAGGGCACGATCATCGCCGTGGGCGGCGTCAACATCGACACCGGCGTTCCGAACGACGTGCCCCTGAAGGCGCCGGCCGGCTCGACCACCGTCAATCCGCTAACGACGCTGGTGCAAGCGGTGCTCGAGAACAACGTCGGCAGCGGCGCGGCCGCGCAGACGGCCGAGGCCATCGACGCCGCCACGCAGGCCGTGGCCACGGCGCTGGGCATCACCGGCGCCGGTGCCGACCTGACACGCTACGACCCCGTCGCCGCGGCGGCCACCGACCCCAGCGCGCAGAAGGCGGCGGCCAAGATCGCCACCGTCTTCGCGCTGGCCGAGGGTGCCGGCGCAGGCTCGGGCCAGACGGTGCTCGAGAACCTCACCACGCAAGTGCAGGCCGCCATCGAGAACGGCGCCACCGTGGCGCTGGACGACGCCTCCACGCTGGGCGCCGTGCTCGCGGGCACCAACACCTCGCTCGAGGTGCAGAGCAAGATCGCCGATGCGGCCAAGGCGATCGCCGAGGCCGAGGACCTGGCCGACATCACCAAGGCCCAGAGCCAGTTCCTCGACACGGTGGCTCCGGCATCGCCCGAGGGCTTGGACTTGCTGGCTGCGTCGGACGCGGGTTCGTCCGACACCGACAACCTGACCAACCGCACCACGGTCTCGGTGCGCGTGGCGCTCGACGTCTCCAGCGCCGATGGCAGTGCCGCCGTCGCGGGCGATCAGGTCTTCCTGCTGCTCGAAGGCGCCAAGGTGGGCGACGCGCGCGTGCTGACGGCCGCGGACATCGCCAACGGCTACGTCGACGTCGAGGCCACCGGCTTGCGCAACGGCGTGAACAACCTCGTCGCCCGCATCGTCGACCAGGCTGGCAAGTCCAGCGACGGCGTGCAGACGCCCCAATTGCAGATCACCGTGGACACGTCCGCGCCGCAACCGGCCGTCATCAATGCGGTGGGTGGCGACGACCTGGTCAATGCGGCCGAGCAGGGCAGCACGCTCGCCGGCACCGCCGAGGCGGGCGCGCGCGTGGCCTTGACGCTGGGCAGCGTCACGCGCAGTGCCACCGCCGATGCCAACGGGGCCTGGAGCTACACGCTGCAGGCGGCCGACATCACCGCCCTCGGGCAGGGCGACAAGCAATTGGGGGTCGTGGTCACCGACGTGGCCGGCAACTCGAGCGCATCGGTCACGCGCGCCTTCGCGGTCGACACCGTCGCCCCCACGATCACTGCGGCCATCACTTCGGTGGTCGACAACGTCGACCCGACCACGGGCGCCCTGTCCTCGGG
>CAIRBF010000450.1 GCA_903876715.1 uncultured beta proteobacterium | reverse complement strand
CCAGGCCCAGGCCCAGGCCCAGCCACCAGCACCGACGGCGATGGCGCAGCGCGGCCACGCCCCGCCGCGGGGGGCCGCAGCCCCAGCGACGACGGCGACCCCGCCGACGCCGCGGCCGATGCGACGCAGCCCGCCGCCGGCCCCCGCACCGTGCGCCGCAAGCTGCGCCTGACGCTGGAGGAAGCGGCGCTCGGCTGTACGCGCACGGTCAGCGGCCGGCTGACGCTGCGCTGCGGCGCCTGCGCCGGCCAGGGCTGGCTCGCGCGGGATGGCGCCTGCGCCGAATGCGGCGGCCAGGGCGCCATCCGCCGGGCCGCGCTGTTCGGCTGGCTGGCGACGAGCGAACCGTGCACCGCCTGTGGCGGCCAGGGCCGTGCCCGGCAAGCCTGCGCGCCCTGCGGGCAGCGCGGGCGCCGCGCGACCACGTACCGCCGCAGCGTGCGCCTGCCGCCCGGCGTGCGCGCGGGCGATGTGCTGACAGCCCCGGGCGGGCGCCACGGCGGCACCGAGCTCGAACTCGAGTTGCAGCTCGAAATCGAGCCGCACGCCTTTTTCCATCTCGAGGCGGATGGCACACTGCGCTGCAAAATGCCGGTGGACGGCTTTGCCTGGATTGGCGAGCGTTGGGTCGAGGTGCCCACGCTCACGGGGCTGCAGTCCATGCGCCTGCAGCGCGAGCATCGCAGCTACCGCCTGCGCGGCCAGGGCTTCCCGGCGCAGCGCCGCGGTCCGCGCGGCGACCTGCTGATCGAAATCCTCCCCTGCTTTCCCGAGGAGCCCACCGCCTCGCAGCAGGCCCTGCTGGACCGCCTCATCGACGAGACGGCGCAACACCCTCCCGAGCCGCTGGCGGACTGGCAGCGCCGCGTCCGCCGCTGGACCCCACACAGTGCCGCGGCCAGCGCTTGACAGCGCCCAACGGCCCCCGACACCCCACAGTCTTCACAGGAGAGAGAAAACCATGACCCAAGCCCTCATCATCGACGCCGTGCGCAGTCCGCGCGGTCGCGGAAACGACAAGGGGACACTGAAAAGCGTCAAGCCCGTGGACTTGCTGTCGCAGCAACTCGCGGCGCTGGCGTGGCGCCACGGCATCGACACCGCGGAGGTGGCCGACACCGTGATCGGCTGCGTCACGCAGACTGGCGAACAGGGCGCGAACATCGCCAAGCTCGCGCTGCTGCGCGGCGGCTGGGACGACCGCGTGCCCGGCCTCACGATCAACCGTTACTGCGCCTCGGGCCTGAGCGCGGTGCAGTTCGCCGCCTACCAGGCGCTGGCGACCGACGGCCTCGCGGTGGGTGGCGGCGTCGAGATGATGTCGCGCGTGCCGATGGCCGCCGACCAGGGGCCGCTGACGCACGACTTCGAGCTGCAGCGCCAGACGGCCCTGGTACCCATCGGTCTGGCCGCCGACGCGGTGGCCACGGTCGAGGGCTTCAGCCGAGCCGACTGTGACGCCTACGCGCTGGCATCGCAGCAGCGCGCGGTGGCCGCCCGCGACGCCGGGCACTTCCGCTCCATCGAGCCGGTGCGCGACCCCGACGGTCAGGTGCTGTTGGCCCAGGACGAGACGCCGCGGCCACAGACCAATGCCGAATCCCTGGCGGCGCTGGCACCGGCCTTCGCCGCGATGGGCGAGAAGCACGGCATCGACGCCATGCTGTGCGCCCGCCTCGGGCTGCAACGCATCGACCACGTGCAGCACGCCGGCAATTCCCCCGCCATGGCCGACGGCGCCGCGGCTGTGCTCGTCGCGAGCCCTGCTGCGGCGCAGCGCCTGGGCCTGCGCCCTCGCGGCCGCATCCTGGCCAGCGCCGACGTCAGTGTGGACCGTACCCTGGCCCTGACCGGCGCCGTCGACGCGACCCGGCTGGCGCTGCAGCGCGCAGGCCTGGGAGTCGACGACATCGACCTGTTCGAGGTCAACGAGTCCTTCGCCGCGCTGATGTTGCACTACCAGCGCCATCTGGGCGTCGAGCACGCGCGCCTGAACGTCAACGGCGGCGCCATCGCGCTCGGCCACGCGATGGGTTCGACCGGCAGCGCGCTGCTGGGCATGGCGCTGGACGAGCTCGAGCGACGCGACGGCCGGCGCGCGGTGGTGGCGATCTGCGGCGCCGCTGGGCTGGCGGTGGCCATGGTGATCGAGCGCGTCTGAGCCTTTCTGGCGGCGGCCCGTGCTGGAGCCCCTGGCGCGCATCGCGCTCGGCCCCCTGCTGCTCGCGCAGGGCGCCTGGGTGCGTCGCGTCACGCCACGCCTTCCTGAGGCCGACGGCCCGCGCAGCGACTGCATAGGCGCCGGGCCGGCGCTGTCGCTGCTGGTCACCGGCGATTCCTCGGCCGCGGGCGTGGGCGTGGCCACGCAGCAGGAGGCCTTGGCCGGCCAGCTTTCGGCGCGTCTGGCGGCCGAGCGCCGCGTGCGCTGGACCGTGCTCGCGCGCACGGGGCTCGACACGCGCGAACTCCTCGCCCTGCTCGAGACCGCACCACCGGGCGGGCACGACGTCGCCGTCGTATGCACGGGCGTCAACGACGTCACCGGCCGCTGCGAGCCCGCGGCCTTCGCCGAGCGCCTGGAGCGAGTGCTGCAGGCGCTGCGGCAGCGCCACGGCGTGCGCCTGGCCGTGGTGTCGCCTGTGCCGCCGATGCACCGCTTCCCGGCGCTGCCGCAACCGCTGCGCGCCTACCTGGGCTGGCGCGCCCGGGCCCTGGACGCCGCGATGCGCGCCCAGGCACCGCACTGGCCGGGCTGCGTGCTGCTGCCTGACCCCCTGCCGGTGAGCCCGGGCGCGATCGCCAGCGACGGCTTCCACCCCAGCGCCCAGACCTACCGCGCCTGGGCCGAAGCCGTGGCCGCGGTGATCGGGCAGCGTGCGAGCGACGTGGTCCCTTCTGAGCCGGTCCCCTGAAGCGCAGCTCCCGGCGCGCGCATTCAGGTCTCACGTGTCAACCTCAATTGACATATGGCTTTGTATTTTTTTGTGGACATGCGATAAGCTCGCTGTGGTTGCCGCAGCTTTGCGGTGCCTGTTCCCCATTCAACCCCAGCCCCCGCACACTTGAGGAGCCACCATGAGCGCCGCTTCGCACCAGACGATCGACGAGTTCCTGCAGCACGCCGCGGCCGCCCCCATGCCCTGCGACGATGCCACGCGGGAGTCGGTGCGCCGCGCCTGGGCCGAACAGCCCGACGCGGTGTGCAACCTGGTCCAGCGGGCCCAGAGCCTGGAGACGGAACTCGCCGCGGCGCGGCACCAGATCGAACGGCTGAAGCGCATGAATCCCGCGTCTACAGGCAGCCCGGCGCCCTCGCAGGAGGAACTCCAGCGCCAGTCCGAGGCCTGGGGCCGGCTGCTGGGCACCTCCTCGCGGCCCCGGGCGGCAGGGACGCCTGAGCAGGCGGCGCGCCCACGCCGCGCCAAGACCTTCGAGGACGTCGGCGCGCGCTTCTTCGCCGACAACGTCGGCAAGGTCTGGCTCTGCCTGCTGCTGGTGACGACCGTGGTCGTGCTCGTGAAGGAAAAGATCGTCTGAGGTCGCGAGCGGCCTGCGCGGCGCGCGGGGCGCAGCCTCCAAGGCACGGTCTCAGTTTGCAGGCACCACACCCGCGGTCAGCGCCTTCAGCGCCGCCTCGTCCAGCGTCTCGCGCGCGAGCAGCTCGTGCGCGCCGCGCTCGAGCACGTCGCGGTGGCAGCGCAGGATGTCGAAGGCCCGCTCGAAGGCATCCATCACGATGGCGCGCAGCGCTTCGTCGATGCGCTGCTGGGTGTCGGGGCTGACCGGGCAACCGCCCGGTGTGTACCCCGGCAGGTCGAAGAACCTCGGCGGCTGCGCCTGATAGGCGACGTACCCCAGTGCCTCGACCATGCCGTAGCGCGTGACCATGTCGCGCGCGATGTCGGTCACCTTGGCCAGGTCGTCGGCCGCGCCCGTGGACAGGTGGCCGAAGACCAGCTTCTCGGCGGCGCGGCCGCCCAGCAGCACCATGATCTTGTGCTCGAGCTCGGTGCGCGTCATCAGGAAGCGGTCCTCGGTGGGGCGCTGGATCGTGTAGCCCAGCGCCCCCACGCCGCGCGGGATGATCGAGACCTTGTGCACGACATCCGCGCCCGGCAGCGACAGTGCCACGAGCGCGTGCCCCATCTCGTGATGCGCCACGATCTCACGCTCGCGGGCGTTGAGCACACGGTTCTTCTTCTCCAGCCCGGCCACGATGCGCTCCACCGCGAGCGTGAAGTCGGCCAGCGTCACGTCGCCGCCGCCACGCCGGGTCGCCGCCAGCGCCGCCTCGTTGCACAGGTTGGCCAGGTCGGCCCCGGAAAAGCCCGTCGTCAGCGCCGCCACCTGGCCGAGGTCGACGCCCGCGGCCAGCCGGATCTTGCGGCTGTGCACGACGAGGATGGCCACCCGGCCGGCCTTGTCGGGCCGGTCGACCAGCACCTGGCGGTCGAAGCGCCCGGCGCGCAGCAGCGCCGGGTCCAGGATCTCCGGCCGGTTGGTCGCCGACAGCAGCACCAGGCCGCTGGAGCTGTCAAAGCCGTCGAGCTCGACCAGCAACTGGTTCAGCGTCTGCTCGCGCTCGTCGTGGCCGCCGACGGGCCCGGCCGCGCCACGCGCACGCCCGAGCGCGTCGAGCTCGTCGATGAAGATGATGGCCGGGGCGCGGGCGCGCGCCTGCTCGAACAAGTCGCGCACGCGCGCCGCGCCCACGCCGACGAACATCTCCACGAACTCGCTGCCCGAGATGCTGAAGAAGGGCACGCCCGCTTCGCCGGCCACCGCCTTGGCGATCAGCGTCTTGCCGGTGCCCGGCGGCCCCACCAGCAGCACGCCCTTGGGCATGCGCGCTCCCAGCCGTCCGTAGCCCTGCGGATCCTTCAGGAAGGCGACGATCTCCTGCAACTCGGCCTTGGCCTCGTCGACCCCCGCCACGTCGGCGAAGGTGACGCCGGTGTCCTTTTCGACGTAGACCTTGGCCCGGCTCTTGCCGATGCTCATGAAGCCGCCCAGGCCGCCGCCCATGCGGTCGGTCATGCGCCGGATCAGGAAGAACCACAGCGCGAAGAACACCAGCGCCGGCACGACCCACGACAGCAGGTCGCGCAGCCAGGTGCTCTCCACCACACGGGTGTAGGGCACCTCGTAGCGCGACAGGCGCGCGGCGAGCTCGGGCTCGACGCGGTTGGCCACGATCACCGACTTGCCCCCGGCCTCGGGCGCCTTCAGCCGCCCGGTCAGCGCGACATCGCCCACCACGACCTCGGCCACACGGCCTTCGGCCAGCGCCTGCTCGAACTGGCTGTAGGGCACGGCCTCGACCGTGCGCGCCGTCTGCCACAGCGACTGCATCCAGACCAGCACCAGCATCGCCAGCACCCAGTAGGCCACGTTCCATCGCATCTTCGGGTCGGTGTTCATGTGCAGGCTCCAGCTCCGGGCTGCGTGGGCAGGCCCCGTTCGAGGGGTACTGTGGGGCCACCATCCGAAGCGCCCACTGCCCAAGCGCGCGTCCCGGGCGCCAGGCTGCACGCGACTTGATCTGTCTCAAGCGCCTCCACGGCCGCACGAGTTGCCGTACGCCGCGGCTCTTGAAGCCAGGCCCAGGCGCACCCAAGTTGAATCCAAGGGCGGGGCGACAGGCGCTCCGAGCCACAGCCACCCGAAGGAGGACCGACGATGCTGTACCGAAGGCTTTATCCCAGTGATATGTTCGCGGACTTCGACCGCCTGCAGCGCGAGGTGCAGGGCCTGTTCGACCACGCGCCCAGCATCCGCGGTCTCGGGCGCGGCGGCTACCCGGCGCTGAACGTCGGCAGCACGCCGACCTCGGTGGAGGTCTACGCCTTCGCCCCCGGCATGGACCCAGCCGCCATCGACGTCAACCTCGACCGCGGCGTGCTGACGATCTCGGGCGAACGCAAACCCCGAGCGAGCGGCGACGAGAAGACCACCGTCCACATGGACGAGCGCTTCAGCGGGCCGTTCCGCCGCGTCGTCAACCTGCCCGAGGACATCGACCCGAACGCAGTGGACGCCGACTACCGCGACGGCGTGCTGCACGTGAGCATCGCGCGCCGGGCGGCCACCCAGCCACGCCGCATCGAGGTGCGTTGAACTTCCGACCCCGACCAGGAGAACCCCCATGAACATGAACGACCTCCCCCGCCAGGCCGGCCGCACCGACGCGGCACGCCGGGAGCCCGCACTGCTGCCACCGGTGGACGTGATCGAGGACGCCACAGGCATCACGCTCGTGGCCGACCTGCCCGGCGTGCCCCGTGAGCGCCTGAACCTGCGTGTCGAGGATGACCAGCTCGTCATCGAGGCGGATGTCACGCTGCCCTCGCCCGGGGCCGTGGCGCCCCAGCACGCCGAGGTGTCGCTGTCGCGCTACCGCCGCGCCTTCACGCTGAGCAAGGAACTCGACGCCGATCTCGTCCATGCCGAGCTCGAACAGGGCGTGCTGCGCGTGCGCATCCCCAAGGCCCGACACGCCCAGCCGCGCCGCGTCAACGTGCAGGTACGATGATGCGCCAAGGGTCCCGCGGGGGCCCTGTCGTCACGGACCGGCCGCCATGCTCCAGCTCTACATTGCGAACAAGAACTACTCCTCGTGGTCGATGCGGCCCTGGGTGCTGCTGCGCCAGGCAGGCATCGACTTCGAGGAGGTGATGGTTCGCTTCGACAGCTTCGCCCCTGGCTCGCAGTTCAGGCAGCGGGTGGACGCCATCAATCCGGCAGGCAAGGTGCCGGCCCTGGTGCACGACGGCCTGGTCGTCTGGGACACGCTCGCGATCGCCGAATACGTGGCGGAACTCTTTCCCGAGCGGCCACTCTGGCCGCGCGAGCGCGCCGCGCGGGCCCGCGCCCGCAGTATCTGCGCCGAGATGCACAGTGGCTTCTCCACGCTGCGCCGGGCCTTTCCGATGAACATCGAAGCCCGCCTGCCCGAAGTCGGTGCGCTGGCCCTGCGGGACCAGCCCGGCGTGCGCGCCGACCTCGCTCGCCTCGTCGCCATGTGGACGGCGCTGCTGCGCGAGCATGGAGGGCCCTTGCTCTTTGGCGATTTCACCATCGCCGACGCCTACTACGCGCCGGTGGTCATGCGCCTGGTCACGTACGCGCCGCCGTTGCCGGCAGAGGTCTCGGCCTACATCGAGCGCGTATGCGCCCTGCCCGGCGTGCGGGCCTGGGTCGACGGCGCACTGGCAGAGAAGGACTTCCTGCCCTTCGAGGAACCCTTCCGCCTGCAACCCTGAGCGGCCCCGCCGCCTGGCGGGCGCGGCCGTCGCAGGCGCGCCGCTCCCCGTTGGGCAGGTTCGGCCGGCTGCGGTGGTGGCCGCACACATGCGGCTCCCGCTCGAGCACTTGGAGACCGACGATGCGCCTGCATGTACGCGACACCGAGATCTACTTCGACGTCGAGGGCGCCGGCCTGGTGCCCGACGGCGCCCATATGCGCGAGCGTCCGGTGGCCTTCGTCATCCACGGTGGCCCGGGCGGCGACCACAGCGGCTTCAAGCCCGCCTTCAGCCCGCTGGCCGACACGATGCAGCTGATCTACTTCGACCACCGCGGGCAGGGGCGCTCAGGGCGCGGCGACACGTCCCGCTACACACTGGACGAAAACGTCGAGGATATGGAGGCCCTGCGAGTGGCGCTCGGCCTCGGGCCCATCGTGTCGGTGGGCACCTCCTACGGCGGCATGGTGGCGATGGCCCATGCCGCGCGCTACCCGGCCAGCGTGGCGCGGCTGGTGCTGATCGTGACCGCGGCGCATGCCGGCTTCAACGCGCGGGCGCGCCAGACCGTGGCCGAGCGGGGCACGGCCGAGCAGCAGGCCGTGTGTGCGCAGCTCTGGGCCGGCGCGCTGCGCACCGAGGAGCAGCTGCGCCACTACTACGACGTGATGGGGCCGATGTACGCCCTGCGCCACGACCCGGCCGCGGCGGCGGCCACGCGCACGCGCGGCGTCCTGGCGCCGGATGCGATCAACCGCGCCTTCGCACCCGGCGGCTTCCTGCAGACATTCGACCTGCGCCCCGAGCTGCCACGAATCGCCGCGCCCACCCTCGTGCTGGCCGGCCGTCACGACTGGATCTGCCCGCCCGAGTTCAGCCAGGAGATCGCGCGCCTGATCCCCGGCTCGCGCCTGCGCATCTTCGAGCACAGCAGCCACTCGATCCGCGTCGACGAGCCCGAGGCCATGGTCGAGGAGATCCGCCGCTTCGTGGCGGCGGAGCCGGAGCCCAAGGCCGCCTGATCGCGCCCAGGCCACAAGAGCCCCCGGCAGCCCGGGACCCGGCAACTCAAGGCCTGCGCCAGACTGTGGTGGGTTTGCGATCACCAGCCGAGTGGCGAGGCTTCGACCCGCTCACCCTCAGAGGGCCTGCTCCTGCCTCAGTCCAGACTTCTCATCCGGCTTGCGCCTCTTCTGCCATTCCTCGGCCGACAGCGGTGCGACCTCCTTCAGGACCGAGTACTCCCGCACGAACTCGCGCGTCGCCGAGCGCTCGTCCAAGCCCACCGAGAAGGAGAGGCGGTGGATTTCGTGCCCAGCCTCCGTCTCCAGCACCACCCGCCAGTTGCCGGGCTTCAGGGTGGACGTGGTGGCGAAGTAACGGTATCCGCCGTCCGTCCCGTTGCTGCTCACTGTGGTGAGAAAGCCGTTGCCCGTCGTCGTCCAGCCCTGGTCCGGATGGTCGTGGTACCAGCGCACGCGCACCTTGTACGGAGCAAACCCCTTGGGCGCGAAGATGCGGAAAAAATAGTACGGCTTGTCCCCCTGACGGGCGAGGAAGTCCGGGCCGAACCATGTCGTCGGCCTGTACCAGACGACGTCGTCCACGGAGGACAGCTGGTACACCTGCGGGCTGATGCGCTTCACGTCATGGTAGAGACCGGCGAACTGCACGTTGACCGGAAGGGGTGGGATCACGCCGATCAGGTAAAGCATCAACAGCGCGCCCTGCACGCCGAAGCCAGGGATGGCCACGTTTCGGACGAGGAACTGCGCATCCGGGTTCCAGCGCCGGACGAGACGCATCAGCCCGTACACGCTCGCACAGCCCAGAGCCACCGCCAGCAGGAACACCCAAAAGCCCATGCGACCGATCAGCACAGGAAGCAGGCAGCTGAGGTAGATCGTCACGCAAAGGCTGAGAAGCACCACGCGGATGACGGGGCCAGCCGCGCGAAAGCGCGGCAGCTCGTTGGCCACGAGCAGCGCGAAGAGGCTCGCCACGAACAAGTACGGCATGACGCCCGACGTGCTCTTGAACAGCAGCAACATGAAGACGCTGAGCAGGCTGCCGAACAGGAAGTGCACGCACTCCTCACGCCAACGCCACACCCTGGCCAACACCTTCGGCGGGGTGGCGCCCTCCGGGTAGCGCTGCTCGAGCAGCAGCAGGCCCGCCAGGACGAGCAGGTAGAGGAAGTTCTGCGCCAGCGTCAGCCTGTCGTCGATGCGGCTTTGCGACAGGACGTCGTAGACGAAGCCACCGCAGAAGAAGAGAGCCATCTCCCCCTTCGGGTAGCGGGCGCGAAAGTCCAGCAGCTTGGCCATGAAGGTGGCCGCCGTCGCAGCGCCCGACGGCTGGCCGGTGCCTGCCGGCCCTCCAGCATCCGCGGCCTGCGGCGTGCGGTCCTTCAGCGCGCCGGCAAGACTCGCATCAGCGTACGCGCTCGGGCCCTGGGCCGAGCCGCCCGATGTGTCGGCAGTCCGTGTCTGCTTCTCGGTGGTGGTGTTCACGGGATCCATGGCTGTCATGGTCGCAGATCATCGGTGATACGTCCCATGAACGCCGGCCCTTGGCCAGCACACCACAGCCATCCTGGCCAAATGGGGATCCAACGACAGCGCGACCGCGCAGCCAGGAGCGCTGGGCACGGCATGAATGCGCAAAATGATCTGCCTCTATGAAACGGACCGACCATGAGCTCCAGCCCACCCGCCACGACGCCAAGCCCACTTGGCAAGACTTCCGACCCGGGCAACGGTACGCGCTTTCGGGTGCTGGGGGCACTGAGCTTCTCGCACTTTCTCAACGACATGATGCAGTCGTTGATCCTGGCCATCTACCCGCAGCTCAAAGGCGATTTCAGCCTGAGCTACGCGCAGATCGGTGTCATCACGCTGATGTTCCAGTTGACCGCCTCTCTGCTGCAGCCGCTGATCGGCTCCTACACCGACAAACACCCGCAGCCGCGCGCGCTGTCGGTGGGCATGGGCTTCACTCTCATCGGCCTGCTGGTGCTGGCGGTAGCGCCCAATTACGCCACGGTGCTGGTGGCCGCTGGGCTGGTGGGTACCGGCTCGGCCATTTTTCACCCCGAGTCCTCGAGGATGGCGCGGCTGGCCTCGGGCGGGCGGCATGGATTTGCCCAATCCATTTTCCAGGTGGGTGGCAGCGCCGGCCAGGCCATGGGGCCGCTGGCGGCGGCCTGGGTCATCATCCCCTTCGGCCGACCCGCCGTGGGGGCGTTCTCGGCCGCGGCGCTGATGGCGATGGCGGTGCTGTGGCAGGTGGGCAACTGGTACCTGGCGCACCGGGTGGCCAGCGCGGGCCGGCCCGCTGCCGTGGTCAAGCCCTCGCCGCTGCCTGCGCGGGCGGTGGTGATCGCGGTCAGCATCCTGATGCTGCTGGTGCTCTCGAAAAGCTTCTACATCACCAGCATCAACAGCTACTACACCTTCTACCTGATCGACAAGTTCGGCGTCTCGGTGTCGGGGGCGCAGATGTACCTGTTCCTGTTCCTGGTGTCGGTATCGGTGGGGACGCTGCTGGGAGGCCTGGTGACGGACCGGCTCGGCGTCAAGCCGGTGATCTGGTTGTCCATCCTCGGCGCGGCCCCGTTCACGCTGATGCTGCCCTATGCCAGCCTCGGCTGGACCGCGGCGCTGACGGTGGTGATCGGCCTGATCACGGCGGCCTCGTTTTCCGCCATCATCGTGTTTGCCCAGGAACTGATGCCCGGCCGGGTGGGCCTGGTGGCCGGGCTGTTCTTCGGGCTGGCCTTCGGCATTGGCGGCCTCGGTGCCGCATTGCTGGGCTGGATCGCCGACCAGACCGACATCCCGACGGTGTACCGCCTGTGCTCGTTCATCCCGCTGATAGGGCTGATGACGGCCCTGTTGCCGAACCTGCAAGGCAACAAGCCGACGTAGAGGACAGGGTCCACGCACGGCCGTTGTCGGTCAACCGACGGCAGAGCGCTGACAGAGGAAACGGGCCCCTGGACGAGCCTGTACGGAATGCTGCGTTCGATCGTCACGCGCGCCAACTCGGCCCGCAGCTTGAACTACAGCGGGTGGCGCGCCTGCATCGTCCTATTCGTCTTTCCGATCACCTTGCTTGGATCGAATCACTCAGCAAGGGCTATGGTTTCCGAGGAACGGGTCACCGTGGCAATTGCTGAACGGCACCTCTGGTCCTCGAGAACCGCCTTCTCACAATCGAATAGACGCAGCTCCTGACGAGCGTTCACAATCACGGCATGGCCGAGCCTTTGAATCTGACTGCCCCCCGCAAACTGGTCGAACAAGGGGTCCGCGACATGGTGCAAATCGCCGATGCGCGCATGAGCGGAACTGCCTACGGCACGGTCGTCCGGTGCCGTGGCGCTGACGTTCCGAGGGAGGCGCATTGATGATCTTGCCCAAGGGAATCCACACCGTACTCTTTGCCTTGTTCGGTGCCGATGGCGACCTCGATCGCGAGTTGATGCGCCGGCAGATCGAGATTTGCGTCGAACTGGGTGCAGCGGGCATCATCACCCTCGGGCTGGCAACGGAGGTGCGGCATCTGACACCAGCGCAAAGGCGGCGCATCGTCGAGTGGAATGCAGCGGACATCGCCGCACGCCTGCCGTTTGGCGTCACGATCTTCGAGCCGACCTTCGAGGAACAGGTGGCCTCGGTGGCCCATGCCGCAGCGCATGGCGCGGACTGGGTGATTCTGCAGCCCCTGCCGACCGCGCGTGACGAAGCCGAGCTTCTCAGGGGCTTTGAACAGGTCCTCTCGCGAGCGGCGGTTCCTTGCGCCATCCAGAACGCCCCCCAATACATTGGTGTCGGGCTGGGGGTCGAGACGATCGCCCGACTTTGCGAAAGCCATCCCAACCTGTTCGCCATCAAGCAGGAAGTTTCTGCTACGGAAACGGCAGCGCTGGTGACCCGTCTTGCCGGGCGGCTGCAAGTCTTCTCGGGCCGCGGAGGCATCGAGCTCCCGGATTGCATGGAGGCCGGGATTCACGGCCATGTACCGGCTCCCGAATATGCCGACTTCCTGGTGAGGATCTGGAGGCTTCATTCGCAGGGACGATACGGCGAGGCGCAGGAGCTCTACTCGCGTGTCCTGCCCCTTGCGACTTTTGTCCTTCAGTCACTGGGATCGCTGACGACGTACGGGAAGCTGCTGTTCTGCCAGCGGCACGGACTGCCGTTTCACTCCAGGCCGTCGTCAGCGAAAGCGGACACCTTTGGTCTGCAAGCACTGCGGCGTCACGCTGTATTTCTTGGGATCGAACCGGTTTCGTGACGGTACTGGCCGCACCAGACGTTGGACAGTAGCCGCTGGCGAATGGCGGCGGCGATGGTCTCCCAGCGCTGACAGCGGCGATGCGATAAAGCCGAACCGGTTGTAGAACCTCGCCGCTTCTTCATCGTTGGGGTGGGTCAGCATGGCACGGATGCCGCCCTGCTCGGCAATCAGCGTCGTGCGGCGAATCGCGTCCTGCAGCAGGCCAAAGCCCATACCTCGCCCCTGATCGTGAATTGATACTGCAAGCCTCGCCAGGATCACCACTGGCAAAGGGGACTGCCCCCTCCCTTTGCGGATGCGCTCCGGCGCCTCCAGCGAGTCGACTTGACCCACAGTCAGGCTGAAGTAGCCCGCCACGCAGCCATCGTCCTCGGCAACAACGAAGGTCTTGGCCGAGCCACTGCCCTGCGCTTGGCGAGCGTGGCGCAAGAGCCAGTCGTTCAGCGCGGGCTTGCCGCAATCAAAACCGTCCAGCCGATGCTGCGCGGCCAGTGGCTCCGGTGCGCACAACGTCACTTTGCGTCCCAGGGCGCCTTACGGGCAAACGGTGCGCTCGCGCAGTGCTTGAGGGCGCGGTTTGCGGTGCTCGGCCGACTGAAGTTGACCCTCCTAGCCTGGATGTCGCCCGCCTAGGTCCCACTTTGGGACTACACATCGACCCATGCGCGTAGTCGCCGTGTCGACCCTTCGGGCCTTCTGGGAGCGCTTTCCCGACGCCGAGCAGCCGCTGAAGGCTTGGTACGAGGAAGCCAAGAGTGCGGCCTGGACTCAGCCCGCCGAGATCAAGGCGCAGTACCGCAGCGCCAGCGTGCTGAAAAACCGTCGCGTGGTCTTCAACATCAAGGGCAATGACTACCGGCTGATCGTGGCCGTTGCGTACAAGTTGCAGATCGTCTGCGTGAAGTTTGTCGGCACCCACAAGGAGTGCGACGCAGTGGACGCTGAAACCATCGAGCCGGCCTGAGTGAGCGGCCAACGAGGAAGCCATGAACATTCGCCCTATCCACACCGAAGCAGATTACAAGGCCACGCTCAAGGAGATTTCGGCCCTGATGGAGTCCGACCCTGATCTGGGCACGCCGGACGGTGATCGCCTGGACATCCTGGCCACGCTGGTGCAGGCCTACGAGGCCAAGCACGTGCCCATCACCGCACCTGATCCGGTGGAAGCCATCAAATTCCGGATGGATCAGAGCGGCCTGTCCGTCAAGGATCTCGAGCCGCTCATCGGCAAGAGCAACCGCGTCTACGAAGTTCTGAGCCGCAAGCGCCCGCTGATGCTGGCCATGATCCGCCGACTGCACAAAGGACTGGGCATCCCGGCCGATGTGTTGATTGCCCAGACGGCTGCGGGGTGATCGTCGAACGCTGAGCTCGGCTTCAACGTTGAACAGCGTTGTCCTGCGCGGGCAGGCCGCAGGTCACCGTTTCCCTCGGGGAACCGCCCAAAAGAAAGGGCCCAGAGATGACTCTGGGCCCAGTGGATTGGTGGCGGACGGTTGACCATGTGCCGATTGACTTCCCGAGCTGATGAGCACAGGCGCGGGCTGCTGCGGGTCAACGCGAAACTCCCAGCGGCCATGGGAGAATTCGTCGTTATTCCGGAGATCCACCGGCCCCGATCCTGTATCCCATCGCCCGGTAGCCGCGCTGGCGCTTGTCCCACATCCGTAGCAGTGCCGGATGGCCGGTGTCCACGAAATCGATGATCCGAACGTCGGTCTTTCCGGCGTGCTCGCGATGCAGGCGCCCGGCGTACAGCTGCAACGTCCCCCTCCAGGACACCGGCAACGCGAGCCCCAGGGGGTCGAGCGGTGG
>CAIRBF010000449.1 GCA_903876715.1 uncultured beta proteobacterium | reverse complement strand
GTCGCGGCGGCTACGGCGGCGGCGGTGGTGGCCGTAGCGGCTACGGCGGCGGCGGCGGTGGTGGCGGCTACGGCGGCGGTGGCGGCGGCTACGGCGGCGGCGGTCGCGGCGGTGACCGCAGTGCTCGCGGCAGCGAAGGCGACAGCAGCTCCCGCGGCGGCTACTACGGCCGTGGTGATCGCAGCAGTGACCGCGGTGATGACCGCGGCGGCTACAGCTACTGATCCTGCGCGCTGACCGCTTCGGCGGTCAGTTTGCGTCAGTGCTGTTGGCGGCTGGCCTTGCGGCGGCGTGGCGGGTAACCGCCCGCCGCCGTTTTGCGTTCAACTGCCGGAACCAGATTCAGTACCGGTCGGGTCGCAACACGGCGACCTCCGAGAAGTACAGGCCCACGCTGTAGTGGGCCGCATAGGTGTCGAGCACGTGGCGCGCGATGGCGTCGGCCACGGTGGCGTCGCAGATGATCTTCATCTCGATCGTCCGGTCGGCTTCCCAGTCGCCATCGCGCACGCCTTCTCGCCCGGCGCCGTGCACTTCACCCACGGTCCAGAAGTGAGCCCCGCGGTCCCGAGCCTCGCGCACAAGGTGCCTTTCCAGCGCCGCCTCGGCCACGATCACGAGCAAGGTTCGGGCATGCTTGGCCAGCGGGGGCCTGGAAGCGGTCGTCATTGAACTATCCTCCGGTCACTGCGTGACCACCTCCCCGAGGGAGGAGGAGCGCCACCTTCGGACGGCCAGGCGGTCGGCCGGGCGGTGGCGCTCATGCCGTCAACCTGCGCGCCAGTTCGAGGTACAGCGGGATGCCGACCACGAGGTTGAAGGGGAAGGTGATGCCCAGTGCCGCCGTGATCGACAGCGCCGGGTGCGCCTGTGGCACGGCGATGCGCATCGCGGTGGGCGCGGCGATGTAGCTGGCGCTGGCGGCCAGCGTGGCCAGCAGGGCCACGCCGCCGGTGGACAAGCCCAGCGCCACGCCGGTGGCCGCACCGGCCAGCGCCAGCAGCGGAGGCGCGCCCAGGCCGATGACGAGCACGGCCGCGCCGAAGCGGCGCACCTCGGCCAGGCGGGCGCCTGCCACGAGACCGAGCTCCAGCAGGAACAAGGCCAGCACGCCCTTGAAGGGCTCGATGAAGACGGCGCGGATCGGCGCGGTGCCCGCTTCGCCGGCGAGCGCGCCGATCGTCAGGCCGCCAGCCAGCAGCAGCACGCTCTTGCCGAACAGGACGTCGTGGGCGAGTTCGCCCCAGCGCGCGGGCGCCGAGGCGCTGGCGGGGTCGGCGCGCCGCATCGACAGGCGCGCCAACAGCACGCCGGCGATGATGCCCGGAGCCTCCATCACCGCCACCCACAGCGGCGCGTGGTCCTCGTAGGGCACGCCAGCGCGCACCAAGGCGGCTGTCGCCACGGCGAAGGTGACCACACTGACCGATCCGTAGTGCGCCGCCATCGACGCCGCGTCGGCCGGCGTCAGGCGCAGCCACCGCAGCAACGGGAACAGTGCGAGCGGGATCGCGAAACCCAGCGCCATGCACGCCAGCACCTGCGGCGCCAAGGTCAGCAGCGGCTGCTTGCTGAGCTCGATGCCGCCTTTCAGGCCGATGGCCAGCAGCAGGTAGATCGACAGCGTCTCGTACAGGGCTTCCGGCAGGCGCAGGTCGCTGCGCAGCAGACGAGCCAGCACGCCCAGCACGAAGAACCACACGATCACGTCCACGACCATGTTCGCATCCTGCCAGAAGGGTGCCCGCCTTCGCCTCTTGGGGGTTCAGCGTACGTTTTGCTTCGCGCGCTTCGGCGGCGGGCTCTTCTGCTTCGCGGGTTTCTTCGCCACGGGCGCGCGCGGCGCGAGTTCGGCCCGCATCGGCCCGCTGAACTCGACCTGCCCGCTGCGCTGGTTGTAGTCGACGCCGGCAGCCTCTACGGCGTCGTTGCCGATGCGTATGCGCACCGGCAGGTCGCTGCGTACGCGATCCTCCTGTGGATGGACGCGCAGCGCCTCGCCTTCGATCTGGGCTGGCAGGCCCTGGGCCGTGCTGCCGATCACGCGCGCGCCGCCGCTGAGCAGGACGTCCGCACCCCTCGCGTCGGAGACGAGCTGGCGTGCCGTGCCGACCGTCTCGCGCCCGTCCGGCGCGTAGGCCCGCACGGTGGCGTCGTCGATCTCGATGCGGTCCGACACCGGCAGGTGCCGCAGCTCCCGGCCCTCGATCTGCAGACGCAAACGCCCTTCGGCGGTGTAGCGCTGCAGTGTGATGCGTTGCATCACGTAGTCGGGCTCCTCCCGTGGGGCGCGTTCGGCGCGTGATTCAAGTGGCGGCGGCGCGTGTCGGACAAGCCACCAGGTGCCCAGGGCGAGGATGCCCATCAGCAGCAGCGGCAACCACGAGTTCAGGAGGTCCCAGGGGCGCAGCCGGCGGCGTCGGCGGTCCACCCCGGCCCCGCCATCGGTCGGGCCGAGCGCGATCGGCACCTCGGGCAGGTCCGGGAGGTTGAGCTCGATCGGGCGCGGACTCACGCGTGCCCCCCGCGCGCGCGCAGCAGCCCGCAGGGGTGGGTCCGCAGCCGCGGACCCACATCCCGATTCGGCTCCAAGGCCGCAGGGTAAGCGGCGTCGTACGTCCGTGCGGTGGCGTTCATGGCCGCTGCGCCGTCCCGGTCTGTTCGCGCAGCAGCCGCGCGTAGTGCCCGCTGGCCATCAGCAGCAGGTCGCAGAACTCACGCGCCGCGCCGTGGCCGCCGGGCGCAGCGGTGACGTGGTGCACGCGCGCCCGCACCTCGGCGTGCGCCTGGGCCGGGGCGCAGGAGAAGCCGGCGCGTTGCAGCAGCGGCAAGTCGGGCCAGTCGTCGCCGATCGCGGCGACCCGCACCCAGGGCAGGCCTAGGCGGCCCAGCAGCTCGGTGGCGGCGGCGAGCTTGTCCTCGACGCCGTAGCGGGCGTGCGCGATACCGAGCTCGGCCACGCGCCGCCGCACCGCGGGCGAGTCGCGCCCGGTGATGACCAGCGGCGTGATGCCGCAGCGTGCCAGGAGCTTGATGCCGTGCCCGTCCAGCGTCGAGAAGGCCTTGACGGTCTCGCCGTGTTCGCCGACGTAGATGCGGCCATCGGTCAGCACGCCGTCGACGTCGAAGACCGCAGCCTGCAGGCCCCAGCCCTCGCCGGGGTCGTCGCCCGGGGCTGCGGCAGGGCCCATCGCGCGCAGCAGCAACTCGGGGGCGAAACTCAGGGCCGGGGTGTCGGCTTCCATCAGATCACCTTGGCCCGCATCAGGTCGTTGCTGTTGAGCGCGCCCACGACCTCGCCCTGCGCATCGACGACGATCAGGCTCGTGATGCGGTACTGCTCCATCAGCCCGGCGGCGTCGACCGCCAGCGCGTCGTCGCGCACCACGCGCGGCTGCGCGTGCATGACCGTGGCCGCGTCGAGGGCCAGCAGCTCGGCGCCACGCTCGATCAGGCGGCGCAGGTCGCCGTCGGTGAAGATGCCCAGCGGCCGGCGCTGCGCGTCCACCACCGCGGTGAAGCCCAAGCCTTTGGCGCTCATCTCGCGCAGCACCTGCGTCAGCGGTGTGGCGGGAGCGACCTCGGGCACGGCTGCGCCCGTGCGCATCAGGTCGCGCACGTGCACCAGCAGCCGCCGGCCGAGGCTGCCGCCCGGGTGCGAACGCGCGAAGTCGTGCTCGGAGAAGCCGCGCGCGTCCAGCAGCGCCACCGCCAGTGCGTCGCCCAGCGCCATCTGCGCTGTCGTGCTCGCGGTGGGGGCCAGGTTCAGCGGGCAGGCCTCCTGTTCGACGCCGCTGTCGATCACCAGGTCGGCATGGCGCGCGAGCGTCGAGCCCGGCCGCCCCGTCATCGCCACCAGCACCACCCCCAGGCGGCGCATCGCCGGCAGCACGGCGGCCAGTTCGTCGGACTCGCCGCTGTTGGACAGCGCGAGCACCACATCCCCCGGCGCGACCATGCCGAGGTCGCCGTGCAGCGCTTCCGCCGGGTGTACGAACAGTGCCGGCGTGCCCGTTGACGACAACGTGGCCGCGATCTTGCGGCCCACGTGCCCGCTCTTGCCCATGCCCATCACCACGGTGCGGCCGCGGCACTGCAGCATGGCCTGTACCGCGCCCGCGAAGGCCTCGCCCTGGCGCGCGGCCAGGCCCTGGAGCGCGCGTGCCTCGATCTCGAAGGTGCGCCGAGCGAGCGCGAGCGCTCGCTCGGCGCTGAAGGCGCCGGGTCGGTCGGTCGGCTGGGAGCTGGAGAGCTCGGCGGGTGGTGGGCTGGAGGACGCGCTCACGTCGCGACGAGGCTGGCGGGCCGGGGTCGGCGTCGCGGGGGCCTCCGATAGGATCGAGCCATTCTAGGTTCGCGTCCCCGCATGGCCACCACCCTCGAGCTCGTGCTGCTCTACCTCGTCGCCGCGGTCGCCGGCGTGGTGGTGTTCCGCTCGCTGAAGCTGCCGCCGATGCTGGGCTACCTCGTCGCGGGGGTGCTGATCGGGCCGAACGCGCTCGCGCTCGCGCAGGACAGCGCCGGCGTGCGCTACCTCGCCGAGTTCGGTGTCGTCTTCCTGATGTTCGTGCTCGGCCTGGAGTTCAACCTGCCCAAGCTGCGCAGCATGCGCACGCTGGTCTTCGGGCTCGGCCTGTCGCAGGTGGCGCTCACGATCGCCGGCGCCGTGCTCGGCCACTTCCTGCTGCTGTGGCTGTTCTCCTTTGCCACCCGTCCCTGGGAGCTGGGCTGGCAGGGCGCGGTCGTGCTCGGCGGGGCGATCGCGATGTCCAGCACCGCGATCATCGCCAAGCTGATGGCCGAGCGGCTCGAGGTCGACAGCGAGCACGGCCGCCGCGTCATGGGCATCCTGCTGTTCCAGGACCTGGCCGTCGTGCCGCTGCTGGTGCTGGTGCCGGCGCTGGGTTCGGGCACCGATCAGCTCGGCGTCGCGCTCGGCCTGGCGCTGCTGAAGGCCGCCGCGCTGCTGACCGTGCTGCTGGTGGGCGGCCAGCGCGTGATGCGCTGGTGGCTGACGCTGGTGGCGCGGCGCAAGAGCGACGAGCTCTTCATCCTGAACCTGCTGCTCGTCACGCTGGGCCTGGCCTGGCTGACCGAGCATGCCGGCCTGTCGCTCGCGCTCGGCGCCTTCGTGGCCGGCATGCTGGTGGCCGAGACCGAATACAAGCACCAGGTCGAGACCGACATCCGGCCCTTCCACGACGTGCTGCTGGGCCTGTTCTTCATCACCATCGGCATGAAGCTCGACTGGCGCCCGGTGCTCGAGCAGTGGCTGCTCGTGCTGCTGCTGACGACCGTGCCCGTGGCCGCGAAGTTCGTGCTCATCGCTGCGCTGGCCCGGCTCTTCCGCGCCGGGCCCGGAACCTCGCTGCGCGTGGGGTTGTACCTGGCGCAGGCCGGTGAGTTCGGCTTCGTGCTGCTGACGCTGGGCGCCGAGCACCGCCTGATCGCACCGCAGTGGGTGAGCGCGGTGCTGGCGGCGATGGTGCTGTCGATGCTGGCCGCGCCCTTCCTGGTGATGAACGCCGACCGTATCGTCAGCCGCCTCAGCGCCAACGACTGGCTGTTGCAGTCGGTGGCGCTGACCTCGATCGCGAAGAAGGCCATGGCCACCGAGGCCCACGTCATCATCTGCGGTTTCGGGCGCAGCGGCCAGAATCTGGCGCGCCTGCTCGAGCCCGAGCACATCCCCTACATGGCGCTGGACCTCGACCCCGACCGCGTGCGCCAGGCCGCGGCGGCCGGGCGCAGCGTGGTCTTCGGCGACGCCGCGCGGCTGCAAAGCCTGATGGCCGCCGGCCTGGCGCGCGCCAGCGCGGTGGTCGTGAGCTATCACGACACGCCCTCGGCGCTGAAGATCCTCGCCCTGGTGCGCGAGCACGCGCCCAAGGTGCCGGTGCTCGTGCGCACCATCGACGATACCGACATCGACCGCCTGCGCGCGGCGGGCGCAACCGAGGTCGTGCCCGAGGCGATCGAGGGCTCGCTGATGCTCGCCGGGCACGCGCTCGCGCTGGTGGGCGTCCCGATGCAGCGCGTGATCCGCATCACCCGCGACGCGCGCGACGCCCGCTACCGCCTGCTGCGCGGCTACTTCCACGGCGCCGACGACGACACCGTCGAGGAGCTCGACCAGGCGCGCCTGCGCAGTGTCACCCTGCCCGCCGGTGCGGCCTGCCTGGGGCAGCGCCTGGGCGACCTGGCGCTGCATGCGGTGGGGGTGCAGGTGGTCTCGCTGCGGCGCGGCA
Source organism: uncultured beta proteobacterium (assembly GCA_903876715.1). GTDB lineage: Bacteria > Pseudomonadota > Gammaproteobacteria > Burkholderiales > Burkholderiaceae_C > Rubrivivax. Next base: position 3,242 of record CAIRBF010000449.1, on the reverse strand, counting down.
GCGGCGCCGTCGTCGAGTCCGCGGACGCGCTCGAGCTCGGTCCCGGCGACACGCTCGTGCTCTCCGGCCTGCCCGAGCCGCTGGAGCTGGCCGAGGCCAAGCTGCTGCAGGGGTGAACGCCCCGGTGCGTGCGCAGGCGCGGCCGGGCCTCGGCGACGCCTCAGCCCTTGGGGTACAGCACCATCTGCGTGCAGCGGAACAGCGCCAGCGTGCGCCCGCTCTCGCGGTGCGTGACCTCGGCGTCCCAGACCTGGGTCGTGCGGCCCACGTGCGCCGGGCGCGCCACGCAGTCCGCGTGGCCCTCGGTAGCGGTGCCGAGATGGTTGGACTTCAGCTCGATCGTCGTGAAGCCGCGCGCGCCCTCGGGCAGGTTGGCCACGCAGCCGTAACCGGCCGCGGTATCGGCCAGCGTCACCAGCGCGCCGGCGTGCAGGAAGCCGTTGGGCGCCATCAGTGCGGGCTGCAGCGGCATCTCCATGCGCACCTCCTGCGTGCTCACCTGCAGCACCTTCAGCCCCAGGTGCGCCGGCAGGCCGCGCTGGCTGATGCGGTTGAAATAGTCGGGCCTGGGAGTGGCGTCCTGGAAGGGGGCGGTGCTCATGATGGTGCGGCGGAGGGTGGCGAGGCGGACTGGAGCCCGCCGTCGGACACCGATCCTATCTGCCGCCACGCCGGCCCTGGCCGCCCACCGAGATCCGCGCAAGCGAAGCGGCCCGCCGCTCCGTGAAGAGCGGCGGGCCCGGCGAGGACCCCGGTTCCAGGTCTCGCGACCTGCTGAGCCGTCTGAGTGACGTCCTCGTCCCGCGCAACCGACCCGAAGGCCCCTGCGCTCAAGCCCGTTGCCGGGCCCCCATCTTCACTGCCGCTTTGGCCGCGAGACCGTTATCGACAGCGCAACGCCAGTCTAGGCGCGGCCAGCCGTCCCGGATTGCGCGCGCTCAAGCACGGTGCAGGCGCTCAGCGCGCCACCGGCATCGCGAACTCCGCGCCCTTGCCGATGCTGTCGGGCCAGCGCTGCATCACGCTCTTCTGCTTGGTGTAGAAGCGCACGCCTTCCTCGCCGTAGGCGTGCATGTCGCCGAACAGGCTCTTCTTCCAGCCGCCGAAGCCGTGCCAGGCCATCGGCACCGGGATCGGCACGTTGATGCCCACCATGCCCACCTGGATGCGGCGCGCGAACTCGCGCGCGACGCCGCCGTCGCTGGTGAAGCACGACACGCCGTTGCCGAACTCGTGCTCGTTGACAAGCTGCACCGCCTCGGCGAAGTCCTTCGCGCGCACGCAGGCCAGCACGGGGCCGAAGATCTCCTCGCGGTAGATGCGCATGTCGGGGCGCACATGGTCGAACAGCGTGCCGCCGGTGAAGAAACCGGCCTCGTGGCCCGGCACCTTGCAGCCGCGGCCGTCGACGACGAGCGTGGCACCTTCCTGCACCCCGAGCGCGATGTAGTTCTCGATCCGGTCGCGCGCCTCGCGCGTGACGATGGGGCCCATCTCGGCGTCGGACTCCATGCCGTTGCGGACCTTGAGCGTGCGCGCGCGCTCGGCCAGCAGCGGCACGATGCGCTCGCCGACGTCGCCCACGAGCACGGCCACGCTGATGGCCATGCAGCGCTCGCCGGCCGAGCCGTAGGCGCTGCCGATCAGCGCGTCCACGGCCTGGTCGAGGTTGGCGTCGGGCATCACGACCATGTGGTTCTTGGCCCCGCCCAGGGCCTGCACGCGCTTGCCGTGGTGGGCGCCGGTCTCGTAGATGTACTGTGCGATCGGCGTGGAGCCGACGAAGGACACGGCCTTCACGTCGGGGTGGGCGAGCAGTGCTTCGACCGCGACCTTGTCGCCCTGCACGACGTTGAACACGCCGTCGGGCAGGCCGGCCTGCTGCAGCAGCTCGGCCATGAACAGGCCCGCGCTCGGGTCGCGCTCGCTGGGCTTGAGGATGAAGGCGTTGCCGCAGGCCAGTGCCACCGGGAACATCCAGCACGGCACCATGCACGGGAAGTTGAACGGCGTGATGCCGGCCACCACGCCCAGCGGCTGTCGCAGCGTCCAGTTGTCGATGCCGGTGGAGACCTGGTCGGTGTAGTCGCCCTTGAGCAGCTGCGGGATGCCGCAGGCGAACTCGACGATGTCGATGCCGCGCATGACCTCGCCCTGCGCGTCGCTGAAGACCTTGCCGTGCTCGGCGGTGATCATGGCCGCCAGCCGGTCCTTGTGCTGGTTCAGCAGCGCGAGAAAGGCGTTGAGCACGCGCGCGCGCCGGATAGGCGGCATCTCGGCCCAGGCCGGCTGTGCGGCCCGGGCGCTGGCCACGGCGGCCGCGACGTCGGCCTCGGCCGCCAGCAGCACCTGGCGCGCCGCTGCGCCCGTGGCCGGGTTCCACACCGTCTGGCTGCGCGTGCCACTGCCGCGTGTGGGCGCGCCGCCGATCCAGTGGCCGACGTCGGCGGTGCGGGTGAAGGCTTCGGGCGCGCCCATGGTGATCTCCTGCGTGGCGGGGTGTGGTGACAAGACCCGCGAGTCTATGGTGGCCGCGGCCACGACAATGCGGTCATGCGTGAATCCCCGCCCCGGCACTCACCCCCCGCCACCGCCACCGCCACCGTGCCGCCGCATGCGCCGTTGAGCGACGCCGAGATCGCCGAACTCGAGGGCCTGCTGGCCGCGCTGCCCGCGCCGGCCCAGCCGCTGGACACGAGCGCCCTCGACGGCTACCTCTGCGGCCTGCTGCTGCAGCCGCAGCCGGTACCGGCGGTGGACTGGCTGCCGCGCGTGGCCGACGCCGACGGCGGCGCGGTGCCCGACAGCGCGGCCTGGCGCCGCATCGCCGCGCTGGCGCGGCGGCGCCACGCCGAGCTCGGCCGGGCGATCGCCGGGCGGGCCTGGTTCGACCCCTGGGTGTTCGAGGTCGAAGAGGCCGACGACGACGGCCCTGCGCTGACACCCTCTCAGCTGGTGCAGCCCTGGGTGGCGGGCTTCTCGCTCGCGCTGGAGTGTTTTCCCGGGCTGATGGCGCTGGACGCGCCGGCCCTGCTCGAGCCGCTGGCCGTGCTCTACGCCATGCTCGACCCGGAGGACCTCGAGGACGCCGACGTGCTGCTGCCCATCATCGAGACGCTCGAGCCTCCGCGCACGCTGGCCGAAGCGGCCGAGGACCTGGTTCGCAGCGTGCTGCTGATGGCCGACGTCACGCGCCCGCGCGCCGCAGGCCCGGCGGCGCCGCGCCGCGGCCCGCCCCGGCG